>JANMRY010000003.1:0-61245 GCA_031388695.1 Anaeromyxobacter sp.
CTTTTTCATCGAGGAGATAGATGTCGGAAGGGCGACTCACAAGCCCCTTTTCGACGAGCTGCTCGACGACTTTTTCCCCCATGTGCTCGATGTCCATCGCATGCTTGGATGCGAAGTAGACGATCCTCCGCACCCGCTTGCCCATACACTTCGGATTGGGACAGCGGACGGCCACCTCCCCTTCCTCTGAGACCACGGCCGCTTTGCAGGCAGGGCAGTATTTCTTGGCCTGGGTGATGTCTTCGAACGCCTGGCGTTGCACCGGCCTCTTGAGACGAGGCTTCTCCTCTGCCGCGGCGGGAGGTCCGCCCGCGGGCGCCTCCGGGCCAGCTTCCTTCGACAGCGCCGCCGCGAACCGCTCCAGGTTGGTGCCTCCCCCCTCGAGCTTGATGACGTTGAGCCGCACCCCCTGCAGCTCGGCCGACTGGACGTGCAGGTCCTTGCCCTTGCTGCGCAGGGCCCGGAGCAGCTCGAGCCGGACCTCGATCCGGTCGAGCTCGAGCAGCGGGCTCCCCTCGCCGGCCGCCGCCCCGATCTTCACCCCTTCGACCCGCAGGCCGAGCCCGGTGAGCAGCCGGGTCCGGACCGCGCCGATCTCGACGGGTCGCTGCCACTCGGTAGAGAGCCTGGCCGCCTGGTCGCGCGCCGCCGAGGTGAGCAGCCGATCGAGCATGAAGGCGGCCACCACCCCGGCCAGCAGGAGGGCGACGGCGAAGGCGGCGAGGACTTTCGGCCAGCGGCGAGGCTTCGGGATCGTGGCGGTCATGGGTGAAGTCTAAAGCAGATCCCGCGCCCCCCACAGGGCGCCCCGGGGTGGCGCGCTTGGGGGGCCCCGGCTAGAACCGGGCCATGGCTCTCAACGTCCGCCCGGGCCCCGACGGCCTGGGGCGCTGCTCCTGGTGCCTCGGCGCCCCCGACTACGTCGCCTACCATGACGTGGAGTGGGGCCGGCCGGTGCTCGACGACACCCTGCTCCTCGAGAAGCTCTGCCTCGAGGGGTTCCAGGCCGGCCTCTCCTGGCTCACCATCCTGCGCAAGCGGGAGAACTTCCGGCGCGCCTTCGCCGCGTTCGACCGCGAGCGGGTGGCCCGCTTCGGGCCGCGCGACGTCGCCCGGCTGCTCGGCGACGCCGGCATCGTCCGCCACCGCGGCAAAATCGAGGCGACCATCGCCAACGCCCGGGCCGCCTGCGCGGTGGCCGAGGCGGAGGGGTCGATGGCGGCGCTGGCTTGGCGCTTCGAGCCGCCCCCGGCCTCGCGCCCACGCCGCCTCACCGGCGCGGTCCTCTCCCGGCTCGCCCAGACCCCGGAGTCGCTGGCGCTCTCGAAGGAGCTGAAGCGACGCGGCTTCCGCTTCGTCGGCCCGACCACGGTGTACGCCTTCATGCAGGCCATGGGGTTGGTCAACGACCACCTCGAGGGCTGCCACCTGCGCGAGCCGCTGGAGCGTGCCCGGGCGCGGCTGCGCCGTCCACGCTGAGGGCGCCGGCTTCAGCGGAGCGCCAGCGCCACCAGCCTGGCCAGCGGCTGCGGGCGCGCCGCGCCGAGCGCCATGAGGCGGCGGCGCAGCCAGGGCCGCCGCGAGAGCTGCCGGAGCAGCGCCGTCCAGGCCGCCGCCTGGCGGTGGCCGCGCCCCCAGGCCGCTTCCCAGGGGAGCAGCGCCTCGCGGCCGGCGCCGGCGGCCAGTGCAGCGGGGAGCAGCGCCGCCAGCTCCAGCGCCCCGGCCAGCGCCAGCGAGACCCCCTCGCCGGAGAGCGGGTCGACCGAGCCGGCGGCGTCGCCGAGCAGGACCAGCCGGTCCTTGACGCGCGCCCTGGCGCGGCGCACCAGCGGCCCGGCGCCTCGGTCCTCGGAGAGCGGCTCGGCCCCACGGAGCCGCGCGGCGAGCTCGGGGAAGCCGGCCAGCAGCCCCGGCCAGCCGCCTGGGGCCGCCCCCTCGAAGAGAAAGGCCACGCCGATCCGACCTGCGCCGGCCGGCGTGACGTAGGCCTCGACGCCCTGCCCGAGGTGGACCTCGACCTGGCCGCCCCAGCCCGGCAGCGCGAGGTGACGGCGGACACCGAAGCGGGCCGAGCCCCCACGCCGGCCGTCGAGCCCCTCCCTCGCCCGGATCGGAGAGGCGCGTCCGTCGGCCGCCGCCAGCAGCCGGCCGCGCACCGTCCCCGAGGTGGTCAGCAGCTCCACCTCGGCGCGACCGCGCCGGTGGTGGAGCGCCTCGGCCTCGAGGAACTCAACGCCGGCCTCGCCGGCCACGGCCCGGAGCGCCGCCGAGAGGGCGCTGCGCCGGACCCCGAGCCCGCCCGGGGCCGGCAGCGCCACCGAGAGGGCCGGCCCGGCCGGATCGACCCAGCGGATCGCGCTGATGGGCGAGGCCTCCGAGCCGTCGAGCCTGGCGGTGGCGCCGAGCCGCTCGAGCGCGCGCAGGCCGGCCGGCAGCAGCCCCTCGCCGCAGGCCTGGTCGACGGGGAAGCTGCGGCGCTCCACCAGCAGCACGTCGAGCCCGTTTCCGGCGGCGGCCGCCGCCAGCCCGAGCCCGGCCGGACCGCCGCCCACCACCACCAGGTCATGGACCTTGCCGCTCACCGCGCCACCCGGCGCAGCCACCCACGCAGCGTGGCCAGCTGCGAGCCGGCGGCCCAGGCGGCCAGTCCAAGCGGGCCCGAGGGGTCCGGCGGCGCCAGCGTCCCGGCCAGGAAGCGCCGCAGCGCCTCCTGCCGCCTCAGCTTGCCCGAGCTGGTGCGGGGCAGGCTGCCGGGCCGGAGCAGCTCGACCCGCCGCGGCGCCACGCCGGTCCGCTCCAGCACCGCCCGGGCGATGCGCGCCGAGAGCCCGGGGTCGTCGGTCCCGCCCCCCGGCGTCACCTCGGCCAGCAGCAGCAGCCCCTCCCCCTCCACCCCCGGCAGCAGCGCGCCGGCCGCCACCGCGCAGCCGGGCCGCAGCCCCGTGAGCCCTGCCAGCGCCGCCTCGAACTCCTCGGGGGCATGGTTGGCGCCGCGCACGATCACCAGGTCCTTGGCCCGCCCGTGCACGTGGAGCTCGCCGCCACGGACGAAGCCGAGATCGCCGGTGTCGAGCCAGCCGTCGACGAGGAGCCGCGCCGTCCCCTCCGGATCGCCCAGCAGCTCCCGCAGCAGCGACGGCCCCCGCGCCCAGATCCGGCCGAGCCGATCCTCGGCCAGCACCTCGCCGTCGTCGCTCCGCACCTCGACCTCGAAGCCCGGGATGGGCCCGCCGACGCTGGCCACCTCGCGCAGACCCGGCGCGGCCACCCCGTCTCCGGCGAGCCGCCCGGCGTCGACACGCGCCGCCGCCGGCGCCCGCCTGGCCGTGGAGAAGGTGACCGCCAGCGCCGCCTCGGAGAGGCCGTAGACCGGCCGCAGCGCCCGCTCGTCGAAGCCGCTCGGGGCGAGGCGCGCCGCGAAGCGCCGCAGCGCCTCGAGCGAGACCGGCTCGGCCCCGTCGAGGGCGAGCCGCCAGCTGGACAGGTCGAGGCCGGAGAGCTCGGCCGGGGAGACGCGGTCGGCCACGTAGGCGTAGGCGAAGCTCGGCGCCGGCGAGATGGTGCCGCGGTGGCGGGCCACGGCGCGCGGCCAGAGCGCCGGCCTGGCCAGGAAGTGCTCGGGGGCGATCAGCACCAGCGGCCCCGGGTGGCTCATGGCGCCGAGCAGGCCGCCGATCAGCCCCATGTCGTGATAGAGCGGCAGCCAGGAGACCAGCACATCGGCCGCGGTCGGCTCGACCAGGTCGATGAGCGCGTCGGCCTGGGCCTGCAGCGCCGCGTGCGTCAGGGCCACCGGCTTGGGCGCGACGGTCGAGCCGGAGGAGAACTGCACCAGGCCGAGCGATCCCGGGTCGGTCGCCGGGGGAGGCGCCGGGGCGCCATCGAGCAGCCCGCCGGCGTCCCGCGCGCCGAGCCGGGGGGCGGCCCGCAGCACCACCTCGCCGAGCAGCTTCCCGGCGACGCCGCCGGCCAGCAGCAGGCTGGCGCCAGCGCGCTGGAGCATGCGCGCCGTGCCGGCCAGGTACTCCTCGCGCCGCCCCAGCCTGACGGGCGGGTAGAGCGGCACCGGGACCGCGCCGGCCCACCAGGCGCCGAAGAAGGCGTCGAGGAAGGCCGGCTCGGTGCGCAGCACGATGGCGACCCGGTCGCCGGGCCGGACCCCCCAGCCACGCAGCCTGGTGGCGGCGCGGGCGGCCCGCTCCGCCACCTCGGACCAGCCGATGGTCACCTCCCGCTCGGCCAGGTCGACGAAGGTGACGCCGCTCGAGTGGGAGGCGGCCGCGGCGAGGGCCTCGACCAGGGTCCGGTGGCGCGGCGGCGAGGCCGGTGGGCCGACCAGCCGGGCGCGCGGCGCCGAGGCGGCGCTCACCCCGCCTCCGCGGCCAGCGGCCCGGGCAGGCGCGCCAGGTCGGCGCGGGCGATCACCAGCCGGGCCACCTCGAGCAGGGTGCTCGCCTCGGCCGCCTCGTCGTCGGTGAGGATGACGTGGAAGCGATCCTCGACCGCCACCGCCAGGGTGAGCAGCTGCAGCGAGTCGAGCCGACCGGCCAGCGGCTCCTCGGGGCCGGGTGGCGCCCCCTCCAGCGCCAGCGCCTCCCGCGCCAGGCCGATCAAGGTCTCCACCACCCGCCCCTCGAGCGCGGTCACGGTGCCTCCCGGTCGGCCGTGCCGGTGCTGGGCCGGAGGCCGAGCGCCCCCTCCTCGGCCCGGATCCGGACCGCGAGGAGGAGCAGGTTGGCGAGCGTGGCCACCGCCGCCGTGACCACGGCCCCGCCGATGAGCGGCACGGCCAGCAGCTCCAGCACCACCGCCAGGTAGTTGGGGTGGCGCAGCAGCCGGTAGGGGCCGGCGCGCACCAGCGGCAGGCCCGGCCAGGTCACGATGCGCGTCGACCAGCGCGACCCGAGCGTGGCGATGGCCCACCAGCGCAGCGCCATGGCCAGCGTCGCCACCGAGAGGGCGCCGAGGGCGAGCGCCCAGGGCCAGGCCCGCGGCCAGAGCAGCGGCTCGAGGGCGCAGGCCGGCAGGAAGGCGGCGTGGAGCAGGACGATGGCCGGGTAGTGGCCCTGCCCGGTCTCGATCCCGCCGGCCGCCAGCGCCCGCCGGGTGTTGCGCGCCGAGAGCCAGAGCTCGACGCCCCGCTCGGCGGTGAGCAGGAGCAGCCAGGCCAGCAGGAGGGTGGTCGGGGTGGCCATCGCTCACCAGGCCAGCAGCAGCAGCTCCGTGGAGAAGCCGGGCCCCATGGCCGCCAGCAGGCCGAAGTCGCCGGGCCGGGCCTCGCCGGCCTCCAGGTGATCGCCGAGGACGAAGAGCACCGAGGCCGAGGAGAGGTTCCCCACCTCGCGCAGCGAGCGACGGCTCCGCTCCAGCGCCGCCGCCGGCAGGCCGAGCGCGGCGCCGAAGGCCTCGATCACCCTGGGCCCGCCGGTGTGCGCCACCCAGTGGCGGATGCGAGCGCGGTCGAGGCCGTGATCGGCGAGGAAGCGGTCGACGTCGCCGGCAATGTTCGCCTCGATCACCTCGGGCACCTTGGCCGAGAGCACCACCTTGAAGCCGCTGTCGACCACCTCCCAGCCCATCACCCACTCGGTGTCGCGGTAGAGCACCGAGCGGGTGGCCACGATGCGCGGGGCGCCGACCGGGGCCGGCCGGGCGCCGCCGCCGAGCACCACCGCGGCCGCGCCGTCACCGAAGAGGCCGGTCGCCACCACGTTGGTGATCGAGAGGTCCCCGGGCTGGAGGGTCAGCGAGCAGAGCTCCACCGAGAGCAGCACCGCCACCTCGCCGGGAAAGGCGCGGAGCGCGTCGGAGGCGCGAGCCAGGCCGGCCGCCCCGGCCAGGCAGCCGAGCCCGAAGATGGGGGTCCGCTTCACCGAGGACTTGAGGGAGAGCCGGTTGGCGAGCCGGGCGTCGAGCGAGGGGGTCGCCAGCCCGGTCACGGTGACGAAGTAGAGGTGGTCGACGTCGCCGGGGGCGAGCCCGGCCCGGGCCAGGGCATCACGGATGGCCGCCTCGCCCACCTCGAGCCCGACCCGGATGAAGGCGTCGTTCTTCTTCCCGAGGGTGTCGGTGGTGGCGTAGTCGGCCAGCGGCAGGGCCAGGTGTCGGCCGGCCACCAGGGTCGCCCTGTGGATCTGGGCCAGCCGCTCGGCGTTGAAGTGCTGCTTCGACCAGTGCGCGGTCAGGGCGGCGGTGAGCGTCTCCTGGTCCACGTGGTTGGGGGGCAGGGCGCGCCCGACGGCGAGGATGCGAGGCTGGGTTGACGCGGACAGGGTGGCTCCCGGGGTTCTCTAGGTTCTAGACATGTCCAGCCCCCCCCGCAACGGCTCCAGGGCGCCGGGAGCGATTCCTTGCGACCCTCTTGAGCCACGCCGCCGGAGTCTGAAAAGCTCCCCGCCCGTGGCGCCGGGCTCGGGTGTCGAACAGATCTTCCCCAACGAAAGGAAGCCCCATGAAGCTCGCCCGAGCGTTCCCACTCACCACGCTGCTCGGCCTGGCGGCCTGCGGCGGAGGAGATCCCCCGGCGGCCGCCGCCGGCCTTCCGCAGAACGCCTTCACCGGCACCGTCACCATCAGCGGCACCATGCCGGCAGGGACCACCACCTGCCTGGCCACCTCGCAGGTGGTCTTCAGCGCCACCACCGTCGACCAGCACACCGTCCCCATCAGCGCAGGAGGCTGCGTCGCCTTTCTCAACAGCGACACCTCGGTGCACCGGGTGGCCAACAACACCTCGGCCTGCAACGAGCTGACCGGAGGGACCACCATCGCGGCCGGCAACACCTTCCTGGCCGGTCCGTTCACCGGCCCGAAGACCTGCCACTGGCAGGACACCGTCAACCCGCCGGCCGCGGGCGGTGGCGGTGGTGGGGGCGGCGGCTACTGAAGCGAAGCCTGCGCTGGTCCCGGGCCCGCCTCGCGCTCGCGCGGAGCGGGCTCTTCGCCGCCGAAGCGGGGCGTCCAGGCGACCGCGAAGGCCGGGTGGACCAGGACGCCGGGCCAGGCGACCAGTTCCGCCACCGCCTCGATCTGGCCGAAGGCGGTGAGCCGGAGCCCGGCCGAGATCGCCAGGTCGGTGGTCCTGCTGGTGAGCACGTACCGGTCGCTGGTGACCGTGAAGTTCCCGTCGACGCGGGCCGCGCCGACGCCTGCGTAGGGCGTGAGGCCGAACGGGCCGAGGTCGAAGCGCCAGCCGGCGCTCAGGTCGGCCCCGCCGATGCGGGTGACCAGCCGGTCCAGGGTGGCCGGATCGGTGACCGGGCTCTTCGAGTCGGCCACCTCGCCGTGGATCCGCAGGCCGGCGGCGAACGGGCCGCTGCTGAAGGAGAGGCCGGCCTCGAGGCCTATCATGCTGGAGCTGGCCCGGTTGATCTCCACCGGGGGGATCCAGCCGACGCCGACGAAGGCGCGCCAGGCGCCCCCCAGCGGGAGGCCGAGCGCGCCGCGCAGCCTCGGGATGACGCGGGTCCGGTCGGAGGCGGTGAGCTGGGTCTTGGCCCCGGTCTTCCCGTCGATGAGCGGCACGCCCACCACCTCGAGCCCGAGCCGCGCCTGCAGCGGCGCCAGCGCGCCGGGGGCCTCCAGGGCCGGGAGGGCCAGCAGCAGGCTGTGGATCTCGATGAGCCGCTCCTCCTGGTCGAGCATGGTCTGGGCCAGCGCCGGCCCGGCCAGGCTCGCCAGCAGCAGCGCCAGCGGCGCCCTGCCCCTCACCGCGCGGCCCTCGCCAGGCCGGCCGAGTATTGCCCGGTGGTGTCGAAGCCGGCGTAGTACATGCTCCAGCCGTTGCCATCGAGGAAGACCGAGGGCGTGGTCAGGCCGCCAGAGTCGAAGGCCGGGATCGGGCTCACCCCGAGCGCCGAGCCGTCCGAACCCGGCTGGGGCAGCTTGATCCAGGTGATGCCGTCGTTCGACTCGGCGTAGCCGATGGTCCCCCGGCTCGGGCCATTGGCGGCGCCACGCCCCGCGCAGCCCCGGTACCACATGCGGTAGAGCTGGTCGCGCTCCTTGACCACCGTCGGCTGGTAGGCGCAGGCGAAGTCGAAGGACCCGGCCGGCCCGGTGTCGAGGATGGCGCCGCCGGCCAGCTTGCCGGGCACCTTGGTCCAGGTGCGGGCGTCGCTGGAGGTGGCGAGCGCCACCCGCCAGGTGTTGGTGGCGTCGTTGGCCGAGTAGAACATCTTGTACCCGGCGCCGTCCTTGATGACGGCGACGTAGCCGACCTGCTGCTCGTCGATGGCGCCGGCGCCACCGAGCGGGAGGACGCTGCCGCCCAGCCCGGCGCCGCCGTAGTCCTTGGTCCAGGTGAGCCCGTCATGCGACTCGGCGTAGCCGATGCGGCGGTTGAGCGCGAGCGGCGCGGGAGGGCAGTTGAAGGGGTCGGTGCTCCCGTTGAACCAGAGACGGTAGCCCGGCTGGCCGTCGCCGAGCACGTCCTTGAGCACCACCGGGCGGTAGGTCAGCTGCGAGTCGAACTGGTCCGGGGCGCCGTTGTCGATGAGGGCGCCGCCCGTCGCGTCGCCGGGGCGCCGCGTGAAGGTGATCCCGTCTTCGGAGTCGGCCATGCCGATGCGCCAGCGGCCGCAGGAGATGCCGGTCGCGGCGCCGGTGGCGTCGCTGCCGCCGTAGTAGAGCTTGACCCTGGCCCCGTCGCGGAAGGCGGAGGTCGTGAAGTTGGCGCGTTCGTCGAAGCTGTCGGTGGCGCCGGGGCCGAGCAGGGCGCCGCCGGGCGCCGAACCGGCCACCTTGGTCCACTGCAGCGGCGTGAGCGTGGCGGTCTCGGCCTGGCAGCCGGCCAGCCCGAGGGCGGCGGCCAGGAGGACCCCTCTGCGAGAATGAAGCTGGAAACTGAGCATGTTGCCTCCGCCGCGGGGCCAGGGTCCAAGTCATTGGGCATGACCCGCCACCGGGGGCCCGCGCTCGCCCCAGGTGGGGCGTCCGCGCGGCGTCCGGAACCGCCTCCGGGAACCACCCTCCGGAGGCGCCCCTCCCGGCGTCCAGAACCGCCTCCCCACCCCCTCGGAGAATTACTCTCGGACAGGATCAAACCCCCGTCCTCCCGGGGCATTCCGGTTGTCTCGGCCGCGCGCTTAGGCTAGCTTCCGCGCCCTATGGAAAAGACATGGATCAAGGACGTCAAGGAAGGCGAGAAGGTCAAGAGCCTCTTCCTGGTCGCCAAGAAGGCCACCCCGACCTCCAAGAGCGGCAAGACCTACCTGGCGGTCACGCTCCATGACAAGACCGGCGAGCTGGAGGCGCGCGCCTTCGACAAGCTCGAGGAGCTGGTCCCGCTCTTCGAGGAGCAGGACCACGTCGAGGTCGAGGGGCTGATCGGCACCTTCCAGGGCAAGCCGCAGCTGCGCATCGAGACGCTGGTCAAGGCCGACGCCGCCGCGCTCGACGCCGCCGAGTTCCTCTACGCCGCGCCGCCCGCGCCGCCCGAGCCGAAGAAGCCGGAGCGGGCCGCCGCCCCCGAGGGGGACGAGCAGGCCTGGGCCGAGCTGCTGGCGCTGGCCGACGCGGTCACCGACCAGCACATCAAGGCGCTGATCGCCTCCTTCCTCGGCGACGAGGACTTCGCCGCCCGGCTGCGCCGCGCCCCGGCCGCCAAGTCGGTCCACCACGCCTACGCCGGCGGGCTGCTCGAGCACACCGTGGCGGTCATGAAGCTGGCCCACCGGCTGGCCGACCAGTACCCGCAGGTCGACCGCGACCTGCTGGTGGCCGGCGCCTTCCTGCACGACCTCGGCAAGGTGCGCGAGCTGGCCGGCGACCGGAACGCCGAGTACACCGACGAGGGGAAGCTGGTCGGCCACCTGGTGATGGCGGCGCAGTGGATCCACGACAAGGCCCGCCGGGTCGGCATGCCGCGCGAGCTGGAGCACCACGTGGTCCACCTGGTGCTGGCCCACCACGGCAAGCTCGAGTACGGCTCGCCCAAGGTGCCGCAGACGCTCGAGGCGCTGCTCACCCACTACCTCGACGAAATCGACAGCCGCATCAACAGCTGGCTCAACCTGATGGGGCGCGAGAGCGGCCACCGTCGCTGGACCGACACCAACAACGTCTACTCCCAGTCGATCTGGCGCGGCGCCCTGCCGACCGTCCAGGCCGAGAAGAAGGGGCCGCCGGCCGAGGTGATGACGCCGGTCATCTACGTCCCGCGCGGCAGCGGCGGCGGCGGTGGCGCCCAGGGCGGCGGGGCGAAGCGCAAGCCGGAGAAGAAGCCGCGGCCGCAGCAGCCGGCCCGGCCGGAGCGAAAGCCGGCCGAGCGGACGGAGCGGACCGAGCGGACCACCCCCGAGGGCGGCGCCGAGGCCGCCCCGGTGGTGGCCAGCGCCCCGCCCGCCCCCCGCGCCGAGCGGAGCGATCGCCCGCCCGACCGCGGCCAGCGCGGCGCGTTCGGCCGCCCCGGTGACAAGACCAAGGGCTACACCGGCCCGCGCCAGCCCGGCGACAAGGGCCCGCACCGCCCGCCCGGCGAGAAGAAGGGGCTGACCCACAGCCCGTTCGCGGCGCTGGCCGCCAAGCTGGGCGAGTCGGCCAAGCCGGCCGAGGCGACCGAGCAGGCCGCTCCGGCCGAGGCGAGCGAGCCGGTCACCCCGGCAGTCCCGGCAGTCCCGGCCACCCCGGCCGCCCCGGCCCCCGCGCCCGAGGCGCCCCCCGCCGGCGAGGGCACGCCGGCCCAGTAGCGCGCGGCGCGGTGGGCGCACCCCATCGCGCCGTGCTAGACCGTACGGATGGTCCCGTTCGGCCGGACGGCTGCGGTCTTCGACGTCGACGACTCGCTCCTCGACGGGAACGCCGGGACCATCTTCACCTGGTACCTCTACCGGCAGAAGGTGATGCGCCCCGAAGTCCGGGCCCGCATCCCCCGCATCATCTACGAGTACGCCCGGGGGCGGCTCACCGAGCACGACATGGTCGAGGTCGGCTCGACCTGCCACGCCGGGCTGCGCGCCGACGAGCTCAAGGAGCACGCCCGGGCCTGCTTCGAGAAGTACCTGCGCCGCCGCATCACCCAGGGGGCGCTGCGCCAGGTGCGCCGCCACCTGCTCTCCGGCCACTTCGTGCTGCTCGCCTCCGGCTCTCCCCAGTACATCATCGACGAGCTGGCCCACCACCTGCGGGCCCACGCCGCCATCGGCAACCGCGCCACCATCGTGGGCGGGCAGTTCACCGAGCAGCTGATCAAGCCGGTGGTCTTCCGCGAGGGGAAGCGCGAGGCGGTGGAGAGGCTGCTGGAGCGCTGGGACCTCGACCTGGCGCGCAGCTGGCTCTACTCCGACTCGGTGGCCGACGTGCCGCTCTTCGAGGCGGTCGGCCACCCGGTGGTGGTCAACCCCAGGGACCCCTTCCGCGAGGAGGCGGAGCGGCGCGGCTGGCCGGTGGTCCGCTGGGCCGACCGGCGCCAGCCCGGCCCCGAGGCCGACGGCGAGCGCGAGGACGAGTGGGGCAGCTGGGACGGGTGAGCGCCACCGACCTCTGCAGCCGCGCCGCCCGCCCTACCCCTCCAGCCTGAAGAACCGGCGGGTGTTCGCGGTGGTGAACTCGGCCACCCGCTCGAGCGGCTGGCCGCGCACCTCGGCCACCTTCTCGGCCACCAGCCGCACGTGGGCCGGCTCGTTCCGCTTGCCGCGGAACGGGATGGGGGCGAGGAAGGGCGCGTCGGTCTCGATGAGCAGCCGGTCGTCCGGCACCAGCTTGACCGCATCGCGGATCGGCTCGGCGGTCTTGAAGGTGATGATCCCGGCCACGGAGATCTGCAGCCCGAGATCGAGGTAGCTCCTCGCCGCCGCCGCGTCGCCGGTGAAGCAGTGGATGACGCCGCCGGCCGCGGGCAGCCCCTCCTCGCGCAGCACCCGCAGGCAGTCGGCCTCGGCCTCGCGCACGTGGATCACCAGCGGCTTGCCGACCTGGTGGGCCAGCCGGATGGAGCGGCGGAAGCTGGCCACCTGCACGTCGCGGGGCGAGAGGTCGTAGTGGTAGTCGAGCCCGGTCTCCCCCACCCCGACCACGCGCGGGTCTGCGGCCAGCGCCGCCGCGCCGGCCCAGTCGGCCTCGCTCACCCTGGCGCACTCGTGCGGGTGGACGCCGGCGGTGGCCGAGAAGTACCCCGGCCAGCGGGTCGCCAGCTCGAGGGCGTTGCCGAAGTCCCCGTCCTTGCGCCAGAGGCCGATGGTCACCACCCGCCCCACGCCGGCGGCGCGAGCCCGGGCCATGACGCCGTCGAGGTCGCCGGCGAAGTCCTCGAAGTCGAGGTGGGCGTGCGAGTCGATCAGCTCCACTACTTGACCCGGGTGCCGGGGGCGATCGCCTCGCCGACCGTGACCAGCTGCAGGTTGGGCGGCTCGCCGGCCGCCAGCAGCATCCCCTGCGAGGTGATGCCGCGCAGCGGGCGGGGGGCGAGGTTGGCCACCAGCACGATCCGCTTGCCGACCAGCGCCGACGGATCGGGGTAGGCCTGGGCGATGCCGGCCACGATGGTGCGCGGCGTCGGCTCGCCGACGTCGACCGAGAGCTGCAGCAGCTTGTCGGCCTTCGGCACCGCGGCCGCCGAGAGGATGGCGCCGACCCGCAGCTCCACCTTGGCGAAGTCCTCGTACTGGATGACGCCGAAGACCGGCGGCGCCGGCGCCGGCCTGGCGCTCGCCTTGCCGGCCCCCTCGGCCGGGCTGGCCGCCTTGGCCACCTTGGCCGGCCTGGGCGCCTCGGCGACCGTGGAGATGAGCTTCTCCACCTGCTTCGCCTCGAGCCGGGCGATCTGCGGCGGCTTCTCGCGGATGGCCACCGGCTGGCCATCGAACGGGTCGAGCCCCTCGGTCCAGGTCGGCAGCCTGAGGCCGTAGGCGCTCGCCAGGGCGGCGGCGAACCGGGGGAGGATGGGCTGGAGCATCAGCGCCAGCGCCCCGAGCCCCTTGCCGATGGCGTAGAGCACCGCCTGCTCGGCCGGGCCGGTCGGGTTCTCCCAGGGCTTGCTCTCCTGCACTCGCCGGTTGCAGACGCTGGCCAGCTGGCTCACCAGCCGCACCACCTCGCGCAGCTGCAGCTCGCCGTAGGCACGCCGCGCCAGCGGCAGCGCCTCGCGGACCGCGGCCACCACCTCGGGGTCGGGCGCCGCCGAGGCGACCGGGCCGGTGGCCCGCTGCAGCAGCGCCGCCACCCGGCTGGCCAGGTTGGCGACGTTGTTGGCGAGGTCGGCGTTGATCCGGTTACGGAACTCCTCGAGCGAGAGGTCGAGGTCGCTCGGGCCGGCCGAGAGGTTGGCGGCGTAGAAGTAGCGGAGCAGCTCCGGGTCGAGCCCCGACTCGAGGTAGGTGCTGGCGTTGATGAAGGTGCCCCGCGACTTGGACATCTTCTCGCCGTTCACGGTCAGGTGGCCGTGGACCACCATCCGGTCGGGCCGCTTGACGCCGGTGGCCCAGAGCATGGCCGGCCAGAAGACGGCGTGGAAGCGCAGGATGTCCTTGCCGATGACGTGCTCGAGCCGGGCCGGCGCCCCCTCGGCCAGGTAGCGGGCCTCGTAGGCGGCCGGGGTCAGCCGGCGCTCCGGCGGCGCCTCGGCGGCGAAGTAGTGCTCGCCGCTGGAGAGGTAGCCGATGGGGGCGTCGAGCCAGACGTAGAGGAACTTGCCGGGGAAGTCGGCGTCCTTCACCGGGAAGCCGAAGTAGGGCGCGTCGCGGGTGATGCACCAGTCCTGCAGGTCGGCCAGCCAGCCCTTCACCTGCTGGCGCACCGAGGGCTCGAGGTGCCCCTCGGCCTCGACCCAGCCCTCGATGATGGCCGCCACCTCCGGCCTGCGCAGGTTGACGTAGGCGTGGTCGCTGGCCCGGACCACCGGCGGGCGCTGGCAGAGGGCGCAGGCCGGCGCCTTCAGCTCGCGCGGGTCGTAGGTGGTGCCGCACTTCTCGCAGACGTCGCCGTACTGGTCCGGCGTGTCGCACTTGGGGCAGGTCCCCTTGACGAAGCGGTCGGGCAGGAAGCGGGCGTCGTGCTCGCAGTAGAGCTGTTCCACCGACTTCTTGTAGATGAGCCCGCGGGCCTTGAGGGCGTCGTAGACCCGGTAGGCCCAGGCCTGGTTCTCGGCCGAGTGGGTCGTGTAGTTGGTGTCGTGGGCGATGCCGAACTGCTGGAAGGTGGCGCGCTGCTCCTGCCGGTACCGCTCGGCGAACTCGGCCGGGGGGACGCCGGCCTTGCCGGCGGCGACCTCGATGGGCGTGCCGTGGGCGTCGGCGGCGCAGATCCAGGTGACGTCGTCGCCGATGCTGCGCAGGTAGCGGACGTAGACGTCGGTCTGGACGTGCTCGACCATGTGGCCGAGGTGGATGGGGCCGTTGGCGTACGGCAGGGCGCTGGTCACGAGGCGCGTCGTCATGCGGTTCTCCGCTCCGATCCGTTGCTGGTGAGCAGGCCGAGGAGGACGCGCTCGAGCTGCATGCGCGCGTCCTGCCCGCTCTTCATGGCCACGTCGGCCTCGTGCAGCGTCACGAGCCCGTCGAGCAGCTCGCCGCGCCCGAACCGGGTCGAGGCCTGGTACTTCATCCAGAAGCCGTAGGGCTTCTTCTTGCCGACCTCCTCGGCCGGGATCGACGGGAAGACCTGCGCCTCCCAGTCCCGCGAGGAGCGGAGCACCCGGTCACCGACCGCGGCCCGGGCCCGCTCCTTCTCGACCACCAGCCGCCGCACCGTGCCGGCCAGCGTGGCCAGCAGCATGTGCGGGCTGCCGCCGTCGGCCACGGTCCGGTCGACCACCGCGAGGGCCCCCTGCAGGTCGCGGGCCTCGACGGCGTTGCCGAGCGCGAAGAAGGGGTCCTCGGCGGTGCGGGTCACCACCTCGTCGACGTCATCGGCGCCGATCAGCTTGCGCTCGCCGACGAAGGCGACCAGCTTCTGCAGCTCCGAGGCCAGGGTGCGGGCGTCGGCGCCGACCAGCGCCTCGAGCCGCTCCACCGCACCGCCGTCGGCCCTCTTGCCGGTCCCGGCCAGCAGCACCTGCACCACCGGGCCGAGCACGACGCGGGCGTCGAAGGTCCCCTCGCGCGGGATGGCCACCTCGACCCGCCGGCCGGCCGCGGCCAGCTTCTTCACCAGCGGCAGCTTGCCGTCGACCTTGCCGGCGGCGATCACCAGCACGTGGCCGGGCGGCAGCCCCCGCTCCAGCGCCGCGTCGAGGGCGCCCGAGTCGTCCCTGGCCGCCTTCATCTCGCGCTCGATGGCGTAGCCGGCCGCGGCCACCACGAAGGCCAGGCCGGCCTCGTCGGGCAGGAAGCCGAACTCGCGCTTGAGCGCCTTGCCGAGCGCGGTCTTGAACTTGCCGGGATCGTCGCCCGGCTCGGGGCGCAGGTCGGCGGCGCCGAGCCCGGCCTTGGCGCAGAGCGCCAGTAGCCGCCGCGCCGCCTCGCGCTGCCGCCCCTCCCCCCACTGCACCCGCGCCTTGTCGAACGACTCCTCGACGTCCTCCTTGGAGGTGAGGAAGGCCGGCTCCTGCAGCAGCACCACCTTGCGGCCGGTCGAGAAGAGGCCGCGGGTCTGGAGCTCGGTGGCCACCTCGGCCGGCGAGGCGGCGGCGTCGAGCTCGACCAGGTTGAGGCTGCGCTCCTGCTCCCCGACCAGGGCGAAGGCCAGCTCGCGCCCGGCCCGCTGCGAGAGGAAGGCGTCGCCGTCGAAGAGGTAGACGGCCGCCGGGGCGCCGGCCGCCGCCTCGGCGAGGCAGGCCTCGAGCGTCGGGCCGGCCGGCTTCGGTGGGCGGAAGCTACCGGCCATGGAACCACCCGATCAGCATCCGCTCGATCGCCAGCGGCGCGGTGGCGTTCTGGCGCAGCGCCCCGAGCAGCCGCTCGGTCAAGCCACGCCGGCGCAGCGCCTCGGCCGGGGTGAGCGCGGCGGCGGTGCGGCGGGTCAAGGGCTCGAGCTCGGCGATGGCCAGCCCGCCCCCGCCGGCCTGCGCCACCAGCACGTCGCGCCACCAGACCAGCAGCAGCTCGCCCAGCCCGGCCGCCACCTCGCGGTCCTCGCCGTGCTCGCGCGCGAAGGCGATCCAGCGGCCGGCGTCGCCGGCGGTGAGCGAGGCCGCCCCCTCCAGCGCGGCGCGCCGCCCGGAGAGCGCCTCGGCGTCGAGCCCGAGCGCCCGCGAGAGCGAGCCGCCGGAGAGGGCCGCCGCCAGCCGCGCCGCCTCGGGCGCCTGCCCGGCCGCCTCGAGCCGGGCCCGGATGACCGGCTCCGGCAGCGGCGCGAAGGCGACCCGCAGGCAGCGGCTCTTGATGGTCGGCAGCAGCGCGTCGGGGCTGGAGGAGACCAGCACCAGCGTGGTGTCGGCGGGCGGCTCCTCGAGCGTCTTGAGCAGGGCGTTCTGGGCCTGCACGTTCATGGCGTCGGCCGGATCGATCAGCACGACGCGGCGGCGCCCCTCGAAGCGGCGCAGCGAGAGCCGGTGGTCGACGAGGTCGCGGACCTGGTCGACCACGATCTCCTTCGAGGGGGTCCGCCCCCCCTTCGGCTCCCAGCGGCCGGCCTTGGCCATGACCCGCTCCTCCTCGAGGAGGAAGACGTCCGGGTGGGTGCCGCGGGCGATCTTCCGGCAGGGGGCGCAGGCGCCGCAGGCGTCGTCGGGGAGGCCGTCGCCCCGGGTGCCGGGCCCCACGCAGTTGGCCGCCTGGGCCAGCAGCCTCGCCGCCGTCCCCTTCCCGACCCCCTCTGGCCCGCCCAGCAGGTAGGCGTGGTGGAGCCGGCCGCGGCGCAGCGCCGACCGGAGGGCGCCGACCGCGCGATCCTGCGCCTGGAGCTCGGAGAAGGGCATCGGGCTGCGGAAGATATCACGGGGGGCCGACCGGCCGGGGCGCCGGGGATGGCCCTTGAAATGGACAGGGCGGAGGCCGGGGTTAAGATTCCTCCCTCGGAGCCGACCATGAACATCACGCCCCTCGACATCACCCAGAAGTCCTTCAAGAAGACCTTCCGCGGCCTCGACGCCGAGGAGGTGGCCGCCTTCCTGGCGCTGGTCGCCAACGAGTTCGAGGGGCTGGTCAAGGAGCTCAACACCCTGCGCGAGGAGAACCGGCGCAAGTCGGACGAGCTGGTCGAGCACCGCGGCCGGGAGCGCTCCCTGCAGGAGACCCTGGTGGCCGCGCAGCGCGCCTCGGAGGAGATCCGCGAGTCGGCCCGCAAGGAGGCCGAGATCACCCAGGCCGACGCCGAGCTGCAGGCCGAGAAGATCGTCCAGGGGGCGCACCAGCGCTTCCTGCGGATCGTCGACGACATCAACGAGCTGAAGCGCCAGCGGGTCCAGTTCGAGGCCGGCCTGAAGTCGCTGGCCGAGGGCCACCTGCGGCTGCTCGAGGCCTTCCGCGAGCCGGCCCGCGAGGAGGCGGTGCCGTTCGCCGCCGCCCGCAAGAAGCTCGCCTCCGACGAGTCGTAGTTCGCCGGCCTCAGTGGGCCTCGGCCCAGCTGCGGCCGTGCCCCACCTCGACCAGCAGCGGCACCGCCAGGCTGGCCGCCCCCTCCATCTCGCGGCGCAGCAGCACCGAGACCTGCTCCACGGCCCCCTCCGCCGCCTCGAGCACCAGCTCGTCGTGGACCTGCAGCAGCATGCGGGCGTCGAGCCGCTCGCGGGCCAGCGCCGCCTGGACCCGGAGCATGGCGATCTTGACGACGTCGGCCGCCGTCCCCTGGATGGGCGTGTTGACGGCGGTCCGCTCGGCCGCCTGGCGCAGGGCCTGGTTGCGGGCGGCGATCTCGGGCATGGGGCGCAGCCGCCCGAAGAGCGTCCGGACCTCGCCGGCCCGCCGCGCCTCGGCCACGATGGCGTCGAGCCAGCGCTTCACCCCGGCGTAGCGGGCGAAGTAGCGGTCGATGATCCCCTGGGCCTCGCGCGGTGGCAGGCCGAGCCGCTGCGAGAGGCCGAAGGCGGAGAGGCCGTAGGCGATGCCGAAATTGAGCACCTTGGCGACGCGCCGCTGGTCGGAGGTGACCTCCTCGGCGGCCACGCCGAAGGTCTCGGCGGCGGTCCGGGTGTGGACGTCCTCTCCCTTGCGGAAGGACTCGAGCAGCGCCGGGTCGTCGGCGTAGTGGGCCAGGATGCGCAGCTCGATCTGCGAGTAGTCGGCCGAGACCAGCCGGCGCCCGGGCGGGGCCACGAAGGCGGCGCGGATGCGGCGGGAGAGCTCGGTCCGGACCGGGATGTTCTGCAGGTTGGGATCGACCGAGGAGAGCCGCCCGGTGGCGGCGCCGGCCTGGTGGAAGGTGGTGTGGATGCGGCCGTCGGCCGGATCGACCAGCAGCGGCAGGGCGTCGACGTAGGTCCCCTTGAGCTTGGAGAGCGAGCGGTGCTCCAGCACCAGCCCGGGGAGCGGGTGCTGCTCGGCCAGCTTCTCCAGCACCTCGACGTCGGTGGAGGGGCCGGTCTTGAGCTTCTTCTGGACCGGCAGCCCCAGCTCCTCGAAGAGCACCTTGCCGAGCTCGCGCGTCGAGGCGACGTTGAACGGGTGGCCGGCGGCCGCGGTGAGCCGCTGCTCCAGCGTGTCGATGGCGGCGCCGAACTCGGCGCTCATCGCCTCCATGGCGGCCGAGTCGACGGCGATGCCGGCCCGCTCGAGATCGAGCAGCACCGGGACCAGCGGCCGCTCGATGTCGCGGTAGAGGGCGGTCAGCCCGACCGCCTCGAGCTCGGCCCCGAGCGCATCCACCAGCGCCGGGAGCGCCGCCGCGCCGGCCCCGGCCCAGGGCGCCACCCGCTCCACCTCGGCCCCCTCGTGGCCGGTCCCGCCGCGCTTCTCTCCCGCCACCGGATCGGGGGGCAGCTCGAGCCTGAGCCGCTCGCGCGCCACCTCGCCGAGCCCGTGCTCGCGGCGGGTCGGGCTGAGCAGCCGCGACATCAGGTCGGTGTCCTCGCCCGGCGCGCCGAGCTCGAGGCCGAGCTTCCCCAGCCGATGGGCGACCGCCTTCCGGTCATGGGCGTGGACCGGCTTGCCGCTGGCCAGCAGCGGGCGGAGCGCGCTGGCCACCACTGGAGCCGGGAGCGGCGCCGGGGCGCCGAGGTAGCGGTGGCCGAGCGGCAGGTAGAAGGCCCGCCCGACGCCGGCCAGCGCCAGCCCGACCAGCGGATCGGTGCGCGGAGCGGAGCCAGTCCCGACCAGCAGCAGGCCGAGCGCCGGCGCGGCCGAGAGCGCCTCCACCGCAGCGCCGAGCGCGGCCAGGTCGAGCACCAGCTCGGTCGCGACGACCGTCGCGGTCGCGGTCGCGGTCGCGGTCGGGGTCGGGGTCGCGGTCGGGGTCGCGGTCGGGGTCGCGGTCGCCGCCACCAGCGCCGGCAGCTCGCGCAGCAGCCGCGTGAACTCCAGCTCGGTGAAGAGCGCCTTGGCCAGCTCGCCGTCGACCGGCCGCCGCACGAGCTGCTCCGGGTCCCACGGGAGCGCCATGTGGGCGTCGAGGGTCACCAGCTTGCGGTTGAGCCGGAGCCGCTCCGCTCCAGCCACCACCTTCTCCTTGAGCTTCTCGCCGCCGCGCTTCACCGCCTGGGGGATCTCCTCGGGGCGGGCCAGCAGCGCCTCGATCGAGCCGAAGTGTCGGATCAGCGCCGCCGCCGTCACCTCGCCGACGCCGGGGATGCCCGGCACGTTGTCGACCTTGTCCCCGAGCAGGGCCTGCAGCTCGATCACCTGCGCGGGAGGGACGCCCATCTTGGCCTCGACCTCGGCCGGACCGCTCCAGCCACCCTGCCCGCGGGCCTCGGCCATCGGGTCGTAGAGCCTGATCTTGTCGTCGACCAGCTGACCGAAGTCCTTGTCGCCGGTGACGATCACCACCTCCCAGCCGTGGCCGCGGGCGTGGGTGGCCAGGGTGGCGATGATGTCGTCGGCTTCGAACCCCTCCTGCTCGAGGATGGGTACGCTGAGCGCCCGGGTCACGTCGCGGACCAGCGGGAACTGCGGGACCAGGTCGTCGGGCGGGGCCGGGCGCTGCGCCTTGTAGGTCGGGTCGAGCTCGGTCCGGAAGCTGCGCCGGCTCACGTCGAGGACCATCGCCACGTGGGTCGGGGCGTGCTCGCGCAGCGCCTTGAGCAGCATGTTGGCGAAGCCGAGGACGGCGTTGGTCGGGACCCCCTTGGAGGAGGTGAGCGGCGGGATGGCGTGGTAGGCGCGGAAGATGAAGCCCGAGCCGTCGATCAGGGTCAGGGTCGGCACCGGTGGACCATACCCCTGATCGCGACGACGCCGGCTTCTGGTGGCGTCGCCGCACGACGTGGGAGCGTTGCGGACTGCAGTCAGCTGAAACGTGGGCGTTTCGAGGGCAAGGGGAGCTGCTCGAACATTGCGTCGGGGCCACCAGAGGCCGGCCCCGACGCGATTATGGCCTGACCCTGACCGCCAGCGTGGTCCGCTTGCCCGCCGCGTCGACCAGCACCACCTCGGCCCGCCCGGCGCCGGTGGCGATCAGCACCACCGCCTCCTGTTCGGGCCGGACCTTGAGAGCGCCGTTCTCCTCGAAGAGGATGCGCGCCAGCCCCGGGGCCGCCACTCGCCGCTCCTCGCCGATGGCCAGCACCAGCTCACCCGGGGCCGCGGCCGTGGCCGAGCCCTTGCGCGGCGCCACCACCGTGACGTCCCAGGTCAGCATGGCCCCGTCCTCGAAGGTCACCTCGAGCTGCGAGCGGCCGGCCCGCTGCCCGGTCACCTTGAGCCGGTTCCCCTGCGCCTCCAGCAGCAGGGCGTCGGCGTCGGTGACGCCGAGCCGGGCCACCGGCCGGGTGAACTCCAGCGTCACCACCTGCCGCTCGCCGAGGGTGAGCGGCACCGCGCTGGGGAGCGCCGGGGGGGCCAGCAGGGTCAACGCCATCAGGAGAGCAGGCACTTGATCTTCTCCGCGCAGATGAGGAATTCGTCACCGTGTTCGAGGCGGCGGCGCCCTACCCGGGCCCGCTTGAACCAGGTGCCGTTGGAGGAGCCGAGGTCCTCGATCCACCAGCCGTCCGGCTCGCGCTGGATGGCGGCGTGCTCGCGCGAGACCTTGGCGCTGTCGATGACCAGGTCGCAGTGCCGGCCCCGGCCGATGATGAAGCGATCCCCGGTGACGGTGGCCAGCAGCCCGGCCTCACCGGTCAGGTGCAGGACCGGGAGCGGCTGGCCGGCGGGGATGGCGCGCTCCAGGTCCCTGGCGGTCGCCAGCACGTGGCGGGCCGAGGCGGCGCGGGGGGACGGCGGCGGCGAAGACCTCGCATCGGGCCCCGCCTTCCCGTGCGGCGGCGCCAGCTCCGCCAGCGCACCGTGGAAGCGCAGGAAGGCGTGGATCGCCTGGCGAACGAGGGCGTCGCGGTCGATGCCGAGCCGCTCCGCCAGGTCACCCAGCGGGCCCCAGAGATCGTCCGGGATCTGCAGCTCCCTGAGCGGACGCTTCATGCCTCCGACGCTTGCACGCCGCCGCCTCCGTGGTCAAACGGATGCTCGCCCTTCAGCGGATGGTGATGGGCGCGACGTTGGTCCAGGGGGCGAACTCGAGGACCAGGTTGTCGGCGAAGGCGGCGTAGCCACGGATGCCGTCGTTGGCGAGGCCGGTCACCGCGCCGCGATCGAAGAGGGCGACCCCGAACGGCGAGGTGGCGCCGACCGCCGCCCCGCCGCTGCTGGGCGCCCGGCTCCCCGGCGCGAAGCCGCTGCCGGTGTTGAAGTAGAGGTAGGTACCCCGCCGCATCGTCAACCCAAGCTCCGGATCGGAGGCGCCGACCTTGAACGCGACCACCGGCCCCTTCGGCATGGGGAAGGTGAGCCCGAAGCCCCTGACCCAGCGCGCGATGCAGGCCCTTCCGGCGTCGTTGGGACTCTCGGATTTGATCGGAGGGCAGCCGTCGGTCATGTAGAAGCTGCGCCGGGCGCGCCGGGAGATCACCAGCCGCTCGCAGGTGGCCCGGCAGGTGGCATCGCAGGCCGCTATGGCGGCCGCGTCGGGCGGCCACTGCAGCGGATCGTCGGCCATGATGGGACAGGAGAGCAGCCGCTCGTCCTCGTACTTGAACTCGAACCGGGGCGCGTTCTCGGGCGCCCCGGCCACGAAGTCGGGCCGGCCGGCGTAGCCCGAGGCCGAGCCGACCAGCACCAGGTTGGGGACCCTGAAGCTGACCGTCACCGGGGTGTCGGCCCCCTGCGGCAGGCAGGACGAGTCGATCACCGGAGGCTCGCTGGGGCTCTTCGCGACGGAGACGGCGCCGCCCGGGTAGCGCAGCGGGTCGGGCGGGAGGAAGCCGGTGACCACCACCTCGAAGGTCCCTGCCGGGCAGATGCCGGCCGGGAAGGTCTCCAGCGCCACCAGGTCCCCGACCCGGACGGCCAGGCGGGGGTCGTAGAGCCGCGCCACGCTGCGCCAGGGCGAGGTGCCCGGGCCGACGAGGCCGGTCGCCTCCTGGATGGCGATCCAGGAGGGTGCCCCGGTCTCGACATGGGCCACGGCCAGCCTGGAGCCGAGCCCCGGCAGCTTGCCCTGGTAGGTGACGGTGAAGACCTCGCTGTTGGTGTACCCGGGCGTCACCGCGACGCCGACCGCGGCGAGGATGTCGAAGTAGAGCGTGGCGTTGCCACCGGTGGGCGGCTCGAACCAGAGGCCGATGGCCGCCGAGTCGGCGGCCGTCGTGGAGTTGGTGCCGGCCACGAAGGAGGCCGAGCCGATCACCCGGGTGGCGGCGCCGCCACTGAGTGGCGAGAAGGCGTTGCCGACCGAGTGGTGGGAGAGGTCGAGCAGGTAGATCCGCCCCGAGGTGCTGGAGACCCCGGCGAAGGCCTTGGTCCAGCGCAGGCCGCTGCCCGGATCGAACTTCATGAACCCGGCCTTGTCGCTCACCTTGGAGGGACCGGAGACGGCGAAGTCGACCACCTCGCCCGGGATCTGGATGGGGAGCTGGTAAGGGAGCTCGCCGGCCGGGTCGGGAGCCAGGCCGCCGGTGGCCGGATCGATGACGGCGATCCCGCAGGGCATGGAGCGATCGCGGCCGCAGCCGCTCGGGTCGAGGACGGCGAAGACCCGGGGCACGGCCGGACCGAAGGTGTCGAGCTCCGGATCGACCGCGTCGTTGTCGAGGAAGGGGGCGACGTCGAGGGCGGCCACCTGGGTGGTGCCGAGCCGGGCGTCGAGGGGACGGACCGGCAGGGGGAGCAGGGCGACGGTGTTGTCGAGCTCGGCCACGCCGAGGACCCCGCCGGCGCCCGGGATGGGGTCGAGGGTGGCGATGTAGATCTTGGTGGCGTCGCTCGAGATCCCGAGGTCGAGCCCGGCGAAGCCGAGCGACTGCAGCTCCGGCGACCCAAGCTGGATGGCGTCGCTGCCGGCGGCGCGCGTCGCCAGGATGGAGACCAGCCCGCCGTCGGTGGTGGTGGCGAGGACCCTCGCCACCCCCGGGGCCGGCCGCCAGCCGCCGGAGCCGTCGGCCTCCATGACCGGGGCGACCAGCAGCCCGGTCAGGGCGCCGTCGGGGACCAGGTCACCGAGATCGACGGTGGCGGTGGCGTCGACCCGGGTCCGCTCGTCCCATGTGACCACCAGCTCGATCACCGCCCCGAAGGTCCCGGCCGGCGCCGGCAGCGGCCGCGCCACCAGCCCTCGGGGGGCCACCACCAGCAGGTCGGCCTTGGCCACCTCGGCGCCGTCGGCGGCGCGATCGTGGAGCGCGCCTGCGGCGATCAGCGACGGCCGCGGCTCGGTCGGCACGGTGAGCGCCGCCACCAGGGTCGGCCCGGCCAGCACCTGGTCGGTGACCGCGTCGACGATCCGCAGGTCGTCGCCGCGGGTGTTGGCCACGGCCAGCAGCGTGCGCAGCACCCCGGGCTGGTCGGCGCCGAACCCGCGGTAGACGGCGACGCCTTGTGGCCCTTGCATCTTGGCCGTGGGGCGCGAGGTGTTCTTGGCGCAGCCGGCCGCGCCGACGATGGCAACGGCGACCACGGCGAGGAGCCAGGGGGCGAGGCGGTTCACGGCTGGGGGCTCCCGATGCGAAGTGGCCGGCCCGCGCCATCGCGGAGCAGGTCGGCGGAGGTGGGATCGGCGAGCGGGACGCGCAGGACGCTCACCGTCCAGCTGTTGAAGGCCGCGACGTAGACCCGGGCCTCGGTGCCCCGATCTTCCACGGTCACCGCCGAGGGCGACCGCCCGGCCTCCGGCCGGCCCGTGGTCCGGTCGATCGAGACCACCCGGACCACCGCGCCCACCTCGTCGTCGTAGATCTGCAGGGTGCCGTCTCCGGTGCTCGGCACCACCACCAGGTCGGCCAGGCCCGGGCGTGGCGGGAGCACCCGCACGCTGCCGGCCCCGAGGCCGATCGGCACCACCGAGACGACCCGGGCCGACGGCTGGCCCACCAGGTCCTCCTCGAGGTTGACGACCAGCAGCGCGCCGCCGACGTCGAAGGAGGGACGGGAGCGGATGATCGCGGCGTACCCCTCGTCGTAGACGGCCGCGGAGATGTAGGCCCGGCGCGGTCGGCCGGGCTGCGGGTTGGAGAGCGCGATCCCGACCAGCTCGGCGCCGGCCAGCGCGCCGTAGAGGTCCACGGTCTGCAGGTTGGGCCCGGCGCAGGTCTCCGGCAGGAGCGAGGAGCAGGCGCTCGGCTCGAGGATAAAGAGGGGCGCGGTCAGGCCGGCGAAGCGCCCCACCGCGTAGAGCCGATCGGCCAGGTCGTCGTAGGCCATGGCGCCGACCGGCCCGGGGCCGAGGGCGAAGGTGCGGGGCTTGCCGCCCGGGTCGGCGAGATCGAGCTCGGTGAGCCAGGCGGTGCCGGCCCCGATGGCGCCGAGCCGGGGCGAGCGCAGGTAGCCGACGTAGACCGAGCGGCGCCTGCCGTCGGCGCGGCAGGTCACCTGGAGCGCGGCCGGATCCTGCAGGTCGACGTCGAGGTCGACCGCGCAATGGAGGCCGGTGCAGGGGGCCACGCTGCCGTCGGCGCCGAGCGGGAAGCGGTAGAGCTTGCGGGTGTAGCGGGAGGCCACCAGCGCCTGGACGCCCCCGGGGATGGCCGGGATCGGCTCGACGCCCGGGGAGCCCGGGACCCCGGAGAGGCTCGGGCAGGTCGCCTCGTCGACCACCGCCACGGGACCGGCGAAGCTGCCGAGCTGGGCGCCGGGGCCGAGCTTGGCGAGCGCGCCGCCGGGCCGGCCGGCCGACCCGCCGGTGCCGGAGGTGGCGTCGAAGAGCCCCGGATCGACCGAGAGCAGCGTCGCCCCCCGCTCCTTGTCGTAGCGCAGGTCGAAGTTGGAGGAGACCACCAGCAGCGCCTGGTTGCCGCCCGACACGGCGTTGGTTCCGGCCACGGAGGTGAGCGCCACGCCGGCCGGCGTGAAGAAGTGGTCCATGGGCGGCGGGGTGTGGGCGAGGTTCTCCCCGCACCCTGCAGCCACCAGCAGGAGCAGCCACGCTGCGTGCTTCATCCCTGTACCTTCCCCTGGCCGGCGCCGGGAGGCAGCTCGGCCTGGATCTTCCTGAAGTCGGCGACGTCGGCGAAGAGGGCGGCCACGCGCCGCATCAGCGCCAGCCGGTTCGCGCGCACCCGCGGGTCCTCGGCCATCACCATCACGTCGGTGAAGAAGGTGTCGATGGCCGGCTTGAGCGTCGCCACCGCCCGCAGGATGGCCGGGTAGTCGCGGCGGCCGCGCAGCACGGTGGCCTCCCGCTCGACCCGCTCCAGCTCCGCCAGCAGCGCCAGCTCGGCCGGCTCGGTGAGCAGCGCGGCGTCGAGCCCGGCCCCGCCCGCCGGGGCCTTCTCCTGGATGTTGGCGACCCGCTTGAAGGCGATCGCCAGCGGCACGAAGTCCTCGCGCTGGCGGATCAGGGCCAGCGCCTGGAGCCGCTGCCTGGCGTCGACCACGTCGTCGGCGCCGGCGGTCAGCACCGCCTCGACGAGATCGACGGCGAACTCCTCCGACCACTGGGCCTTGAGCCGGCCGCGGATGAACTCGAGCACCTGCCCGACCAGCTGCTTGCGCTCCCCGGCCAGCCTGACGCCCTCGAGGCCGTCGATGGTCGCCTCCACGGCGGCGCGCAGCGAGAGGTGGTAGCCGCGGTCGAGGACCAGGCGCAGGATGCCGATGGCGGCGCGGCGCAGGCCGAAGGGATCGGCGCCGCCGGTCGCCTTCTCGCCCACCCCGAGGATGCCGACCAGCTGGTGGAGCCGATCGGCCAGGCCGACCAGCGCCCCCAGGTCACCGCGCGGCATCTCCTCGCCGGCGCCGATGGGGCGGTAGTGATCCTCGATGGCGTCGGCCACCGAGGGGGCCAGCCCCTCCAGCCGCGCGTAGTGTCCGCCCATGATCCCCTGCAACTCGGGAAACTCCCCGACCATTCCGGTCCCGAGGTCGGCCTTGCAGAGCCGGGCGGCCAGCCCCAGCTCGCCGAGCAACGCCTCCTTGCCGAGGGCGCGGGCCAGCGAGGCGGCCACCGCGCCGATCCGCTCCACCCGCTGCAGCTCGGTGCCGAGCCGGGCCTGGTAGGTGCGGCGGCCGAGATCGGCCACCCGGCTCTCCAGGGTCCGCTTGCGGTCCTCCTCGAAGAAGAAGCGGGCGTCGGCGAGGCGGGCCCGCAGCACGCGCTGGTAGCCGTTGCGGGAGACCTTCGGGTCCTTGACCGGCGTGCCGGAGATGGCGACGAACCTGTTGGTCAGCTTCCCCTGCCCGTCCACCACCGCGAAGTAGCGCTGGTGGTTGCGCATCTCGGTGACCACCACCTCGGGCGGCAGGGCCAGGTTCGACCGCTCGAACTCGCCCAGCACGGCGCTCGGGTGCTCCACCAGCCAGGTGACCTGCTCCACCAGCGACGGGTCGGGCCGGGCCACGCCCCCGCCGCGGCGGGCCGCCGCCGCCAGCGCCTTCTCGATGGCCGCCTTGCGGACCGCCGGGTCGACCACCACGTGGGCCTTGGCCAGCTTCTGCAGGTAGTCCTCGGGCGTCCCCTTGAGCCGGATCGCCCCGGGGGCGAGGAAGCGGTGGCCGTAGGTGACCGCGCCGCTCACCACCTCGCCGTGGCGGACCTTGACCGGCTTGCCGCCGTGGAGCGCCGCCAGCCAGCGGACCGGGCGCGCGAAGGTGACCTCGTCCCAGCGCGAGCGCATCGCCTTCTTGAAGCGCAGCCCGCCGAGCAGGCGGGAGAGCAGCGCCGGCAGCACCTTGGCGGCAACCTGCCCCTTCTCCACCCTGGTGTGGCCGAGCCGCAGCCCCTTGGGGGTCTCGATCCGCTCCAGCGCGGCCACCTCGACCCCCTGGCTGCGCGCGAACCCGAGCGCGGCCTGGGTCGGCCGCCCCTCGGCGTCGAAGGCGGCGGCCACCGAGGGACCGAGCGCCTCGGTGCGGGCGTCGGCCTGGCGGGCGCCGAGGTCGCGCGCCCAGACCACCAGGCGGCGCGGCGTCCCCATCGACCTGACTTCACCGTGGGTGAGGCGGGCCTCGTCCAGCAGCTTGGCGAGGTCCTCGGACAGCTGCCTCACCGCCAGCGGCGCGAAGCCCGCCGGGATCTCCTCGGCCCCGATCTCGAACAGAAGGTCAGCCATGGCTCTCTCTCGAAGGTGCGGCGATCTGGTCCGCGGCGGGGGCCGGGGTGGCGGCCTCGCGGGCGGCGCGGGCGGCCGCCACGGCGGCGGCGCGGGCCTTCGGCGGGAGCAGCGGGAAGCCGAGGGTCTCGCGCGACTCGAGGTAGCCCTTGGCGCAGAGGTGGGCCAGGGCCCGCACCCGGCCGATGTAGGCGGCCCGCTCGGTGACGCTGATGGCCCCCCGGGCGTCGAGGTTGTTGAAGGTGTGGGAGCACTTGAGGCAGTAGTCGTAGGCCGGCAGCGGCAGCCGCAGCCCGAGCAGCCGCTGGCACTCGGCCTCGTAGGTGGCGAAGAGGCCGAAGAGCATGGCCGGGTCGGAGGCCCGCAGCGAGTACTCGCTCATCTCCACCTCGTTGCGGTGGAAGACCTCGCGGTACTTGACGCCCTTGACCCACTCCACGTCGAAGACGTTCTCGACGTCCTGCAGGTACATGGCGATCCGCTCCAGCCCGTAGGTGAGCTCGGCCGCCACCGGCTTGACCTCGAAGCCGCCGGCCTGCTGGAAGTAGGTGTACTGGGTGATCTCCATCCCGTCGCACCAGACCTCCCAGCCCAGCCCCCAGGCCCCCAGCGTCGGCGACTCCCAGTCGTCCTCGACGAAGCGCAGGTCGTGGGCGAGCGGGTCGATGCCGATGGCCTCGAGCGAGCCGAGGTAGCGCTCCTGCACGTCGGGCGGGTTGGGCTTGAGGATCACCTGGAACTGGTGGTGCTGGTACAGCCGGTTGGGGTTCTCGCCGTAGCGGCCGTCGGCGGGGCGGCGCGAGGGCTCCACGTAGGCGACGTTCCACGGCTCAGGACCGAGCACGCGCAGGAAGGTGGCCGGGTTCATGGTGCCGGCGCCGACCTCCTGGTCGT
The DNA here is from genome assembly GCA_031388695.1 of Anaeromyxobacter sp. GTDB lineage: Bacteria > Myxococcota > Myxococcia > Myxococcales > Anaeromyxobacteraceae > JADKCZ01. Next base: position 28,400 of record JANMRY010000003.1, read on the forward strand.
ACCCCTGGACGAGCAGGCAGCCCTGGGCCGCCCAGTAGCTCTGCAGCTTGAGGATGAGGTCCTGGAAGTACACGCGATCGCTCCTCGCGACGGGCGGCGGAATGGTCGCCGGGACCGAGCAACCTAGGGCCCCAACCCCGCGATGTCAAACGACTTCATCGAGGAAGCGCCTGGCCTGGAGCCGGTGGCCGAGCAGCTGCTCCACGAACCGTCCCAGCGCCTCCCGCAGCTCGCGCCCCTCGGCCGCCGGCACGCCCTCGCCGGCCGCCTCGAAGCCCCCCGCCTGGAGCCGGCGCAGGGTGGCGACCGCGCCGCCGGAGAGGCGGGTGGTGCCGACCGCGCCGAGCTCGCAGCGCCCGCAGAGCAGCCCCCCGTCGCCCGGGGAGAAGGCCGCCCCCGCCGCCTCGAGCCCGGCCTCGGCGCCGCAGCGGGCGCAGCCGTCGAACCTGGGCTGGAAGCCGGCCGCCTCGAGCGCCCAGAGCTCGAAGACGCGCAGCTCGATGGGGAGGGCCGGCGCGGCGTCCAGCCGCCCCAGGTAGGCGACCAGCAGGTCGAAGAGCGCCTCGTGCGGCTCGTGGTCCCGGACCAGCTCCCGCGCCAGCTCGGCGGCGTAGGCGGCGCAGCCGATGCGGGCCAGCTCGCCGCGCACCTGGTGGAAGGCCCGCTCCACGCTGACCGACTCGAGCCGGGGCATGGCGTCGCCCCCGCCCCGCTCGGAGAGCTCGGCGCTCACCAGCGTGAAGGGCTCGAGCCCCCCGCCGAAGCGCCGCTTCGAGGCGCGGGCGGCCCGGGCGAAGGCCACCAGCTTCCCCCGCTCCCGGCTCAGCAGCGTCACCACCCGGTCGGCCTCGCCGTAGTCGACGGTCCGCAGCACCACCGCCGCGAGCTTGAACTTCCCGCCCATGCGCCGACCGGGCTACCGGGGCCAGAGCGCCGAGGCCAGCATGGCCCCCAACGCGCCCACGGCCAGGGCGGCCACCAGGAGCGGCAGCCAGCGCCTGGCCCGCCGCCGCGGCGCCTCCTCCTGCTCCGGTCCGGCCGCCTCCTGCCAGCGCAGCACCAGCTCGTCGGCGTCGAGCCCTGCGGCGCCGGCGTAGCTGCGCAGGTAGCCGACCACGTAGGCCCGGGGCGGCATGCGCCCCTCGTCACCCGACTCGAGCGCCTCGATCACGCCGAGCCCGAGCCGGGTCGCCGCCGCCAGCTCCTCGCGCTCCAGGTCGCGCAGCTCCCGCTCCTGCTTGAGCCAGCGGCCGAAGGCGAGCAGGGCGTCGGCGCTGGAGGCCTCGGGCTGCGGCATGATCACCCCCAGGCTACTTGAGCAGCTGCGCCGTCTTGCGGCACTCGCCGGCCTCGGCCCCCTCGCCGGCCATCGCCTCGCACCTCTCGAAGGCGGCCCGCGCCCCGGCCACGTCGCCGGCCTTGAGCCTGGCCAGCCCGAGCTGCAGCTGGGCGTCGGGCATCTTGGGGCAGTGCTTGGCGTAGGCCTCCAGCTCGGGCATGGCCTCCTCGGGCTTCCCCTCGGCGACCAGCAGCCGCCCCAGCTCGCGACGGCCCTGGCAGTAGCGGGGGGCGATGCGGATGCAGGTGCGCATCTCGGCCAGCCCCTCCTCCTTGCGCCCCAGCTGGAAGAGGGTCTGCCCCTTGTTGCAGCGGGCCACCCAGGGCTCCATGTAGAGGTTGATGTCGAGGGCCTTGTCGAACTCGCTCAAGGCCTCGTTGGAGCGCCCGGTCCTGGCGAGGAGCTGGCCGAGGTTGTTGTGGGCCTCGGGGTAGCCGGGGCGGACCTGCAGGGCGTGGCGGTAGTCGGCCTCGGCCTCGGGGAGCCTGGAGAACCCGTACTCGTAGACCAGCCCGCGCCCCAGCAGCGCGCCGGGCATGTCTGGGTCGGCGGCCAGCGCGGTGTCGAACTCCTTGAGCGCCTCCTGGGTCCGGCCGGCCCGCAGCGCCTCGACCGCCAGGTCGTGGTGGATCTCGGCGGTCTTGGTCTGCTTCGGGGTGGGGCCGCTGGCGCAGGCGCCGACCAGGAGCAGCAGGGGGGCGACGAGGTGCAACGAGCGGGCTGGGATCATGGAGGTCCGATCAGAACGAGGAGAGGAAGCGCGCCAGGCGGACGGCCTCGGCGGCGGCGCCCTGCTCGGTCCGGGAGGCGGCGGCCTGGGGCGGCCGGGGGGGCGCGAAGAGCGGCAGCCGCTTCATGGTCTGGTCCTGCAGCTCCGGCGTCATGTTCCTGAAGTTGAGGTTGTCGAGCATGAAGCCCATCGACTCGAGGAAGTGCAGCCCCTCGTCCTGGACCTCGCGGTACTCCTCGGCGGAGAGCTGGCGCTTCTCGTGGAGGTAGATGACGTGCTCGCCGCTGCGCGGCAGGTGGAGCGCCACCACGATCGAGAAGGTGCCGTTGAGGTTTCGCAGGCTGCAGAGCAGCCCCTGCACCGCCTGCGGCTGCTTGCCGGGGATGGAGACCTGCGGCTGGTTGATGGCCTCGATGATCGCCACCACCTGGTCGCGGGTGGCGGGGACGAACTGGATGCTCGGCTCCGGCGTGAACACGCGTCCCCCTCCCCTGCTCAGCGAACCTCGAAGACGAACTCCTCCACCTTGTCATCGATCTCGGCCGCGGTGCGCACCATCGTCGCCAGCGGCTCGTCGATCATGACGTGATCGCCCCCGATGTTGCCGCCTCCGACCACCACCTTCAAGGTCACGTCGGCACCGTGGGCGCGGCGATCGACCCCCTGCAGCCGCTTGGTGCAGGAGAGCGTCACCTTGTTGGTGCCGGGGCGCAGGTGGCGGGTGATCTCGGTGACCAGCTGCGGATCGGCCGACTTGATGACCCGGATCCAGCTGGCGTTGATGAAGACCTCGACGTCGTACTGGGTGCCGTCGGGCTGGGTCTGCTCGGTGACCAGGAAGTAGCGCCGGCCGGGCCGGATCGGCCCCGACGAGCCGGGGCTGGCCGAGGTGGCGGCGACCAGCGGCGGCGGTTCGACCGGGCGAGGCGCGACCGGCGGGGTGGCGTTGGTGGCCGCGGCCGGCGAGCCGCTCCCGGCGACCCGGGCGGCGTACCCCTTCGCCTGGATGTCCAGGTTCCCCTGGGCGTCGATGACGACGGTGACGTTCTCGAACTTCTGGTTGGCCACGCCGGCGATGTTCACGCCGTTGAGCGTGACCGCTGGACCGGCGAGGGCCGGAGGAGCCGCCGCGAGGGCGACGAAGGTGACAAGAAAGGCAAGTGAGCGCATCTGTTGGTGTTTCTAGCAACCAGGGGCCGGCCGCGTCAAGGCGCACCGGTCCGACGGCACCGTCAGACGCCCCGGACCTCGGGGCCCCAGACCACCTTGTGCAACTGGAGCGAGAGCCTCGCCTCGATCCCGGAGGCGAGCAGCCACCCGGCCAGCGCCCTCGGCTCCACCGCCGGCACCACCGGCGAGAAGAGCACCGCGACCCGTCCGGCCAGGCGGTGACGCCGCACCACCTCGACCGACCAGGCAAAGTCGGCCTCCGAGGCGATGACGAACTTCACCTCGTCGCCCGGACGGAGCCGGTCGAGGTAGGCGAAGTCGCGCGTCTCCTCGCCCGACCCGGGTGGCTTGACGTCGAAGATCCGGACCACGGCGGCCGGGAGCTGCTCGGCGTCGCGCTGCCCGTGGGTCTCGACCGTCACCTCCCAGCCGGCGGCCAGCAGGTCGGCGCAGAGGGCCGGCAGCTCAGGCTGGAGCAGCGGCTCGCCCCCGGTCAGGCAGACGTGGCGGACCGGCATGGCCTGGAGCTCGGCCAGGATCTCCTGCCGGGAGCGCTCGGTCCCGCCCTGGAAGGCCCAGGCGGTGTCGCACCAGGTGCAGCGCAGGTCGCAGCCGGTGAAGCGGACGAAGGCGCAGGGGCGCCCGGCCCGTGTCCCCTCTCCCTGGATGCTCCGGAAGAGCTCGGCGACGCGCATCAGCGCCCCGCGGGGAGGCCGTCCGCCTGGGCGAAGCGCGGCCCCGGCTCCTCGGCCAGGGTGCGTTGGAGCCGGCGGCGCTCGGCCAGCACCCGCCTGGCGTAGCCGGTGACCTCGGCAGGGACCACCCCACCGGCCTGGATCCAGCCGTAGAGCCGGTTGGGGCCGGCGTTGTAGGCCATCAGCGCCACCTCGGGATCGGGGTAGCTGTCGAGGCAGCGGCGCAGGTACCTGACGCCGGCGCGCACGTTGTCGACCGGGTCGAGCCCGTTCGACTCGTCCAACCCCAGCCCCTCGGCCTCGCGCTGCATCGTGGAGGGGAGGAGTTGCATCAGGCCGACCGCCCCGGCGCTGCTCAGCGCGGCCGGGTCATAGCCCGACTCGACCTGGATGACGGCCAGCACCAGCAGCGGGTCGAGCCGGGCCGCCTCGGTCTCCAGGAGGATGGCCCGGGCCAGGTCCTCGTGGAGGGCCGGGTCGAGCCCGGGCATGCGGGAGAAGAGGTGGTCCTCGAGCCGGGCCACCCGGCGCTCCTTGAGCGCCTCCGGGCAGCCGGCCGCGAGGCAGGCACCCTGCTCCTGCTCGACAGGCCGGATCTTCCGGTCCCGGTCGGAGAGGCCCGCCGGCGCGGCCAGGGCCACCGCCGATAGCACCCCGACCACCCCGAACCGGACCGCCAGCCTGGCCGTCGCTCCACTCAACCTGGCCGTCGCTCCACTCAAACTTGCTGCCGGCCCTCGGCGACGCGGCACGAGGCCTGCGTCGTCGAGATACCCCTCGCGATGTCGTTCATGCCAGCCCCTCCCCCTTCGGCGCGGACTTCCTCGACGGGCGAGCCTTCTGCCCGTTGTCGATCTTCTTGGCAAGTCGCTCGAGCTCGTGCTGCAGCTCCTCCACCTGCTCGCGCGTCGCAACCCCTAGGAACGACACGGCCTTCCCCTGGAGATCGAGCATACGCTCCAGCGCCTCGGCCCGGAAGGAATCGGCCTTGCCGCGCCAGGCCTCGGTCCGCTCCCAGCCGGTCTTCTGGAGGTGCTCCAGCTTCCCGCGCAGCTCGCCGATCCGCTTGTCGATCTTGGCGTCGCCGGCCACCTTCTCGATCAGCGCTTCGACCTCCCGCCGTCCGGCCTTGCCCCTCTTGGCCAGATCCTTGAGGATATCCGAGACGTTGACGTTCCCGATCTTGCTCGCCTTGCGCAGCTCGGCCATGTTGCCCTCGCTTGTAGTGTGGTCGGCAGGAGGCCGCCACGACCAACTGGGGGCAAAAATACGGCTTCTGCTGCGTCGCGTCAAGGCAACGCGTCGCGTTGTAGCGTGTCACCCCTTCAGGTCTGCTCCGATCGCCTCCTCGATGGACCGGAAGCCGTCCCGCTCCATCAGCTTGAGCAGCCCGGCGTTGAGCTGCGACGGGAACCCGGGGCCGCCGTAGATGAAGCCGGTATAGACCTGCACCAGCGTCGCCCCGGCCCGGAGCCTGGCCCAGGCGTCCTCGGCCGACATGATGCCGCCCGAGCCGATCACCGGCACCCGACCGGCGGCCCGGAGCGCCACCTGCCGGACCACGGCCTGGGCCCGGGCGGTCAGCGGCGCCCCCGAGAGTCCCCCGGCCTCGCCGGCCCGCGGGTGGCCTTCGACCCCGTCGCGGGAGAGCGTGGTGTTGGTGGCGGCGATGGCGGCCACCCCGGCGGCGATGGCGACGTCGACCGCCTCGTCGAGCGCCTCGGGCGTCAGGTCGGGGGCGAGCTTCACCACCAGCCCCTTCCCCGGCGCCCGCTCACGGAGCCGCTCCACGCAGCCACGCAGCAGCCGGTCGAGCGCGTCGCGCTCCTGGAGCTGGCGCAGCCCGGGGGTGTTGGGCGAGGAGATGTTGACCACCAGGTAGTCGGCGAAGGGGTGGAGCGCGTCGATGCAGGCCAGGTAGTCGTCGAGCGCCTGCTCGTTGGGGGTCACCTTGTTCTTGCCGACGTTGACGCCGACGAGGCCGGTCCGGGCCGCGGGGTCGAGCGCCGAGAGCCGGGCCACGCAGCCGCTCGCCCCCTCGTTGTTGAACCCCATCCGGTTGATGAGGGCCCGGTGCTCCGGGAGCCGGAAGATGCGGGGCCGGTCGTTGCCCGGCTGGGGCCGCGGGGTGATGGTCCCGATCTCGAGGTGGGAGAAGCCCATCCCGAGCAGCGCGGCCACCGAGACGTCCCCCTTGTCGAATCCGGCCGCCAGGCCGATGGGGCTCTCGAAGTCGAGCCCCATGCAGCGGACCCGGAGGCGCGGGTCGGCGCGGGGGCGGCGCCACCGGGCCAGCCCGGGCGGCACCAGCCGCAGGAGCCGGTGGGCGAGGCGGTGGACCAGCTCGGGGTCGAAGCGGAAGAGGATCCAGCGGAGCAGTCGCCAGCGCATGGCCGAACGGTTTACCCCGGATCGAACTCCAGGGTCATGACGATCGCGTCCTCGTTCTCCTCGGCGTAGTAGCGGGGGCGCACCCCGACCTCCCGGTAGCCGAGCGCCCGGTAGAGCCCGATGGCCGGGAGGTTGGAGCGGCGCACCTCCAGCGTGGAGAGGCGCGCCCCCTTGCGCCGGCCCGCCTCGGCCGCCTCCACCATCAGGGCCCGCCCCACCCCGCTGCGGCGCGCCTCGGGGGCGGTCCCGACGTTGAGGATGTGCACCTCGTCGTGGACCAGCCAGGCGATCAGGTAGCCGACGATCCGCTCCTCCCCTCCCGGCCCGGTGGTCAACGCGGCCACCAGCGAGGACCAGGGGTGGGCCAGCTCGGCGCGCAGCAGGTTCTCCGACCAGGGGTGGAGGAAGCCGGCCGCCTCGATCTCCATGATGCGCGGAAGGTCGGCCTCGACCACCGGCCTGAAGCGGAGCCCCGGGGCTGCCGTCACCGGCCCGGCTCCTCGCGCAGCTCCGCCGCCAGCACCCGCACGTCGGCCCGCGCCCGCAGGTCGATGAGCAGCTGCTTGACCAGCGTCTCCATCCGCTCGCCCAGCAGCCGCGCCCGGGCCGCGTCGCGCTCGGCAGGGGTGGGCGCCACCACGCCCTCCCCGGCCAGCCGGCGGGTCACCTCGTCCTCGGAGACCTTGGCGCCCCTCCCCAGCCGGCTGTCGAGGAAGCGCTGCACCCGCAGCCCCCGCGCCAGGATCGAGGTGAGATCCTCCTCGGAGAGCTCGATGCTGGAGAGGAAGCGGGCGTAGGTCGCCTCGTCGGCGAAGCGCAGCCGGAAGCCGGAGAGGGCCCAGCGCAGGTCCTCGGCCGGCACGTCGTCGACGCGCAGCCGGGCCGCCTCGTCGGCCACCAGCCACTGGTCGATCACCCAGCGCAGCAGGGCGCGGCGCGCCGGGGCGTCGAGCGAGGCGAAGGCGGCGTCCTGGGCCCCCTGCGACACCAGCGCGATGCGCGCCTCCTCGTCGAGCCGGGTCAGGGTGAGCGGCCTGGCCGGGGCGCTGGCCGGGTTCCTCACCACCGCCACGACCCGGTCGAGCAGGCGGCCCTGGCCCGCCGCCGGCGTGGCGGTCCCCGGCGTGGCGGTCCCCGGCGGGGCGCTGACCAGGAGGGCGAGGGCGAGGGCGAGCATGGCGACCATGGTAATCCAGGTCGGTAATCCAGGTCGGCCATTGACGCCCCGCCATGACGAGTTACTTTGAGGACTTGGCCCAGCGAGACCTCTACCAGATCCTCGGAGTGCCCCGGACCTCCACGCCCGAGGAGCTCAAGAAGGCCTACCGGAAGCTGGCCCGCCAGCACCACCCCGACATGAACCCGGGGAACAAGGCGGCCGAGGAGCGGTTCAAGGAGCTGTCGGCCGCCTTCGAGGTCCTCTCCGATCCGAAGCGCCGCGCCCTCTACGACGAGTTCGGGCCCGACGCCCTCCGCACCGGCTTCGACGAGAGGCGGGCCGAGGAGGTGCGGCGCTGGCAGAAGGCGGGCGGCCCGCCGGGCGGGCAGCCCTTCGACTTCGGCGGCTTCTCCTCGGTCAACGTCGAGGGGTACGGCCCCTTCGACTTCGGCTCGGTCTTCGAGCAGATCTTCGGCGAGCAGGGGCGCGGCCGCCCCGGCGCCGGGCGCCGCGCCGCGCCGCGGGCCGGCGAGGACCTGGCCGCCGACCTCAACCTCGAGCTGCGCGACGCCGTGCTCGGCACCGAGCGCGACGTCCGCGTCGGCGCGCGTACGCTCCGGGTCACCGTCAAGCCGGGCACCGGCGACGGGGCCCGCATCCGGCTGGCCGGCCAGGGGGCCCCCGGGGAGCACGGCGGCCCGGCCGGCGACCTGCTGCTGCGCATCCGCCTTCAGCCCCATCCCCTGGTGCGGGTCGATGGCAAGGACCTCTTCATCGACCTGCCACTCACCGTCCCCGAGGCGGTCGGAGGCGTCGAGGTCGAGCTCCCCACCTTCGAGGGGAAGGTCCGCTTCTCGGTGACCGCCGGCACCCCGACCGGCAAGCAGATCCGGCTCAGGGCCAAGGGGCTCCCCGACCCGCGTGGCGGGGCCCGCGGCGACCTCTACGCCGTCGTCAAGCTGGTGCTTCCGGAGCCGAGCGACGGGCTTCGCGAGGCGGCCCGGGCGCTGGAGCCGTTCTACAAGGGCGATCCGCGGGCGGGCATCTCGTTGTAGAACCACGGCGCGCCGCCCGGCCTCGGCCGTGGAGCGGCGGGAGGCGGGATGGGAATCTTCGATCTGTTTGGCTCGGCGAGCGAGCGGGAGCAGGCTCAGCTCAAGAAGCTGACCCGCAAGCTGACCGAGAAGTACGGCCCGCCCGAGAACCGGCAGAAGGCGATCGAGCAGCTGGCCGAGCTGGGGACGGCGGCGGCGCTCCAGGCGCTCTGCCTGCGCTTCACGCTGCACGCCGACCCGGGGCAGACCGACCAGGATGAGAAGGAGTCGGTCCTCGGCCACCTCTCCGACGCCGGCCTCGGCGCCGTCGCCCCGATCACCGCCTTCATCCGCGAGTCGGAGAGCGGGGTGGCCTGGGGGCTGCGGGCCCTGGCGGCGGCCGCCACCCCGGCCGAGGTGCTCGACGTGGTGGTGGCCGAGCTGGCTCGCCTCGCCACCGTCTACGTGCGCGACCCGGAGAAGAAGCTGACCCTGCTCGCCTGGGTCAAGGAGCACCACCACGGCGTGGAGGCGAGCGGCCTCGACGCCGCGCTCCGCGCCCTGCTCGAGGACTTCTCCGACGACGTCCGCCTCGGCGCGGTCCGCGCCCTGGCCGGGCTGCCGCTGGCCGAGGCGACGCGCACCGCGCTCATCGAGCTGCTGGTGCGCGACGCCGGCAACGCCCGGGTGCGCGGCGAGGTGCTGGCCGCGCTCCACCACCTGAAGGCCGACGTGAAGGGGTACCGCCCCTCGGTCGAGCCGCTGCTGCTCGAGCCCTGGTACCTCGACAAGGATGGCCTGGTGAAGCGTCACGGCTGACGGCATGGACCCCTCGCCGCCACCCGCGCAGGCCGCGCCGGAGCCCCGGGGCATCGAGCGGCTCTTCCGGCCGGTCCGGGTGCCGCGCGAGGCGCCGGGCGAGCTGGCGGCGCTGGCCGCCCGGGGCACCCTGGTCTTCGTGATGCGCCGGTCGGGGCTGCTCAACTTCCTCTACCTGCGCTGGTTCCTGCGCCAGCACGGCCTGCCCCCGCTGCGGGCGGCGCAGGGCTACACCGGCCTGGCCGGCGCCTTCTCCCGGATCCGCCGCACCCGCCGGGCCCTGGAGGAGGCGGCCGGGTCGGGGCGCTCCACGGTGCTCTTCCTCGGCGACCAGGCGGCCGAGTCCGGCCCCATCGACCACCTGGTCCGCATGCAGCGCTCGCTGGCCCGCCCCATCTTCCTCGTTCCGCTGGTGCTGCTCTGGAGCCGGCGGGCCCAGCGGCTGGAGCGCTCGGTCTGGGACGTGCTCTTCGGCACCCCCGACTCCCCCAACGCCATCTCCAACGCGGTCGCCTTCTTCCGCAACTTCCGTCACTGCTTCCTCTCGGTCGGCAAGGCGGTCGACCTGCAGCAGCGCATCGCCGCCCGCCCCGGGGCCCCCGACCACTCGCTGGCGCGGGGGGTGCGCGGCGCGGTGCTGCAGCACCTGGCCCGCGAACTGCGGGCCGCCGTCGGGCCGCCGCTCAAGGGGCCGGAGCGGGTCAAGGCCAAGGTGCTGCGCGACCGGAACCTCCGCGGCCGGCTCGAGGCGCTGGCGGCCGAGACCGGCAAGCCCATCGAGGGGCTGCGCGCCGAGGCGGCCCGCTGCCTCGACGAGCTGGCCAGCAACTACGACCCCAAGGTGGTGGCGCTGGCCCGCCCCTTCCTGAAGGGGCTCTTCGGCCACCTCTACGAGTCGCTGGAGATCGACGAGGACGGGCTGGGCCGGGTCAAGCGGGCCGCCGCCACGGCGCCGGTCATCATCTGCCCCAGCCACAAGAGCTACGTCGACTTCCTGGTCATCTCCTGGCTCCTCTACGAGCACGGGATGATGGCGCCCCACATCGCCGCCGGCATCAACCTCTCCTTCTGGCCGGCCGGCCCCTTCTTCCGGCGCGGCGGAGCCTTCTTCATCCGCCGCCAGGTCAAGGGGGACCGGGTCTACGCCGCGGTGCTGCGCGCCTACGTGAAGCAGCTGCTGCACGACCGGCTCCCCCAGGAGTTCTACGTCGAGGGGGGCCGGAGCCGCACCGGCAAGCTGCTCTTCCCGAAGATGGGGCTGGTCTCGATGGAGGTCGACGCCTGGGTCGACGGCGCCGCCGAGGACGTGCTCTTCGTGCCGGTCTCGATCGACTACGAGAAGCTGATCGAGGCCTCGGCCTACCTGCAGGAGCTCTCCGGCGGAGAGAAGAAGAAGGAGAACCTGCGCGGCCTGCTCGGCGCCTTCTCGGTCCTCTTCCGGCGCTACGAGCGGCTCTACGTTCAGTTCGAGGAGCCGGTCTCGCTGCGCGCGGTGGCCGAGGCCCGCGTGCCGGGCCGGCTCGGCGAGCTCGGCAGCGACGGCGAGGCGCGGCGCCAGGTGGTGCAGGCGGTGGCCAACCGGATCGCCTTCGGCATCTCGAAGGCGGTGACGGTCACGCCGGTCGGGCTGGTCTCGGCGGCGCTGCTCTCCCACGTCCGGCGCGGCCTCCCCTCGGCCGAGCTGACCCGCCGGGTCGAGCTGCTCCGCTTCATGGCCGCCGAGGGGGCCGCCCGCTTCGGGCGAGGCCTGGCCGGGGCCAGCAGCGATCCGGCCCTGCCCGGGCCGATCCGAGACGCGGTGGCCCGACTGGTCAAGAGCGGCCAGGTCACCACCGCCACCGCGGCCGGGGAGACCAGCTACCAGGTGGTCGCCGAGAAGCGGCCACTCCTCGACTATCACCGCAACGCCGTCATCCACCGCTTCGTGGCGCCGGCCATCGTCTCGGCGGCGCTGCTGGGCGGTGGCGAGGGGACGCTCGGCGAGGTGCGGCGCCGGGCCGCCTGGCTCTCGCGCCTCTTCAAGCTCGAGTTCATGTACGAGCCGGGCGTCCCGCTGGCCGAGCTCTTCCAGCAGAACGTCGCCTTCCTGCAGCGGATCGGGGCCATCGAGCTCGAGGGCGACCGGCTGCGGCCCGGCACGCAGCGCGAGCCGGTCGAGTTCCTCGCCGAGTTCCTGCGCCCCTACCTCGAGGCCTACCGGCTGACGGCCGAGACGGCCGACCTGCTGCTGCGCGACGCGGCGCGTCAGCCGCTCGACCGCAAGCAGCTGGTCAAGGCGGGGCTCGAGCGCGGCCGGGCCGACTTCCTTGCTGGGCGGATCGTCGCGCGGGAGTCGCTCTCCAAGGCGACACTCGAGAATGCGGTCGAATGGCTGCTGGCAACGGGGCGCCTCCTGGAGCAAGGCGGGCGGCTCGAGCCGGGACCTCGGGCTGACGCACTGCGTGAGATCATCGACGGGATCACTCGTCATCTTTCGCCGTAAATCCGCACATATCGAGCGATCCGCGCTTCCCCAAGCCGCGCGCTCTCGATTACTCTCTCGCTTCCCGTGAAGCACAGGCGTTGCCCCCCGCACCGCTCTCATTTCTCCACCCCGGCCTGGCCCGGGGCTGACCACCGAGGAGGTTGAACCGATGGCTGACCGGATTCTCAACAAGGCGCTCAAGGCGAAGGTGATGTCGGCCGAGGCCGCCGCTGCACTCATCCCGAACGGCTCCGTCATCGGCATGTCGGGCTTCACCGGCGCCGGCTACCCCAAGGCGGTCCCCATCGCGCTCGCCAAGCGGGCCCTCGACGAGAAGCTCAAGGGCAAGGCGCTCAAGTTCGACGTCCTCACCGGCGCCTCGACCGGCCCCGAGCAGGACACCATGATGTCGACGGTGGAGGCCTCTCGCTTCCGCTTCCCCTACCAGGGCGACGCGGTCACCCGCGAGAAGATCAACGCCGGCCTGATCGAGTACCAGGACATGCACCTGAGCCACGCGGGCACGCTGGTCCGCTACGGCTTCTACGGCAAGGGCAAGAACAACCTCGACTACTGCCTCATCGAGGTCACCAAGATCAACGAGGACGGCACCTGCGTCCCGTCGTCCTCCTGCGGCGCCAACAACGTCTACCTGGAGCACGCCGACAAGATCATCCTCGAGGTCAACTCCTGGCAGGACGAGCGGCTCGAGGGGATGCACGACATCATCTCGGTGCAGGCCGAGCACGGCAAGCGCACGCCGCTGCCCATCACCGCCGCCGACGACCGCAAGGGCTCGCAGGTCTGGAAGTTCGACACCTCCAAGGTGGTGGCGGTCGTCGAGAGCTCCTTCCCGGACCGCAACGCCGCCTTCAAGGCCCCCGAGGAGATGCACAAGCGGATCGCCGGCCACATCCTCGACTTCTTCGACGGCGAGGTGAAGGCCGGCCGGCTCTCCAAGCACCTCAACCCGCTGCAGTCGGGCGTCGGCAACATCGCCAACGCCGTGCTGGTGGGGCTGAACGAGGGGCCGTTCGACCGGATGATCTCCTACACCGAGGTGATCCAGGACGGCATGCTCGACATGCTCGACTCCGGCAAGCTGGTGGCCGCCTCGGCCACCGCCTTCTCGGTCTCGCCCGAGGGGCAGGTCCGCTTCAACAAGAACATCGACCGCTACCGGAAGCAGATCATCCTGCGCCCGCAGGAGATCTCCAACCACCCGGAGATCATCCGCCGCCTCGGCTGCATCGCCATGAACGGGTTCGTCGAGGCCGACATCTACGGCCACGTCAACTCGACGCACATCGCCGGCAAGGGGATCGAGAACGGCATCGGCGGCTCGGGTGACTTCGCCCGCAACTCCGCCTACACCATCTTCATGTCCCCGGCCACGGCCAAGGACGGCAAGATCTCCGCCATCGTGCCGTTCGCCTCGCACATCGACCACACCGAGCACGACGTCTCCGGCATCGTCACCGAGTACGGCTTCGCCGACCTGCGCGGCCGCAGCCCGAAGGAGAAGGCCAAGGAGATCATCGAGAAGGCGGCCGCCCCCGAGTACCGTCCCATCCTCTGGGACTACTACAAGCGCGCCATGAAGAGCCCGAGCGCCGGCCTGCACTCGCCGCACATGTTCAGCGAGGCCTTCGCCTTCCACACCCGCTACCTGGCGTCGGGCGACATGCGCCCCAAGAAGTAGCCCCCCGCTTCCCCCCGCAGCGCCGAAGGCGGTCGCCCTCCCCCCGGGCGGCCGCCTTCGCTTTTCCGGGGGGCTCCCCGGCGATCCGGCGCCGCCGCGACCGGGTAGACTCCCCGGCCATGACCGCCAACGCGCTCGACCTCGCCATGCAGACCGCCCGCCGCGCCGCCGAGGCCGGCGGGGCCGCCGCCCTGCGCCACTTCCGGGCCGGGGTCCGCGTCGAGCTCAAGCCCGACCGCTCGCCGGTGACGGTGGCCGATCGCGAGGCCGAGGCGGCCATCGTCGCCGAGATCCGCGGGCGCTTCCCCGGCCACGCCATCCTCGGCGAGGAGAGCGGCGCCCACGCCGGCAGCGGGGCCCGCTGGATCGTCGACCCGGTCGACGGCACCCGCGGCTTCACCCGCGGCGGCAGCTTCTGGGGCCCGCTGGTGGCCTACGAGGTCGACGGCGAGGTGCTGGCCGGGGCCATGGGGATGCCGGCGCTGGGGGAGTACTACTGGGCGGCCCGCGGCCTGGGCGCCTGGCGGCAGATCGGGGCCGGCGCCCCGGAGCGGCTGCGCGTCTCAGGCATCGCCGCCTGGGAGGAGGCCACCCTCTCGCTCGGCGAGCTCAAGTTCCTGCTCGCCCCGGAGCGGCGCGACCAGGTCAACCGGCTGACCGTGACGGCGGCGCAGGCGCGCGGCTACGGCGACCTGGCCGGCTGCGCCATGGTGCTGACCGGCCGCGCCGAGGCTTTCGTCGAGGCCGGCGTCCAGGTCTGGGACATCGCGCCCCTCAAGATCCTGATCGAGGAGGCGGGCGGCCGCTTCACCGACCTCGACGGCCAGGCCACGCACCTCAGCGGCGCCTGCGTCGCCTCCAACGGGCTGGTGCACCAGCAGGTGCTCGACGGGCTGCGGCGCTAGGCCTTGGCGGTCCGGCGGAACAGGTCGACGACGGCGCCGGCCCGGCCGGCCACCCGGGCCCGGCCCCGCGCCCACTCCCGCAGCGCCTTGATCTGCTCCTCGTAGGTCCGGAAGAGCGGCACCAGGTCCTGGGCCATGCGCCGCAGGTCGGCCGTCTCCAGCTGGCGCGACTGGGCGAAGGCGCGGTGCAGGCCGCCCACCACCACCTGCTCCAGCTCGGCGCCGGAGAAGTCGGCGCAGAGCTCGGCCAGCGCCGCCAGGTCGAGCTGCCGCGGGTCGCGGTCGCGCCGCTGCAGGTGGAGCGCCAGGATCTCGCGGCGGGCCTCGAGGTCCGGCAGGTCGACGAAGAAGAGCTCGTCGAAGCGGCCGCGGCGCAGCAGCTCCGGCGGCAGCCGGGTGACGTCGTTGGCGGTGGCCACCACGAAGACCGATCCCTGGCGCTCCTGCAGCCAGGTGGAGAAGGAGCCGAGGAGCCGGGCGACCCTTGCCTCGCCCCCCTGCCCGGGCGCGCTCCCGGCGAACCCCTTCTCGATCTCGTCGACCCAGAGCGCCACCGGGGCGATCGCCTCGGCCGCCTCGAGCGCGGTGGCCAGGCTCTCCTCGGCCCCCTCCCGCCCCAGCACCCGGGGCAGGTCGAGCCGGACCAGCGGGATGCCGAAGCGCGCCGCCGCCACCTTGGCGGCCAGCGACTTGCCGCAGCCCTGCACGCCGACCAGCAGCACGCCGCGCGGCGCCGGCAGGCCGAACTGGGCCGCCTCCGGCGCGAAGGCCAGGGCCCGCTCGTCGAGCCAGGCCTTGAAGCTGTCGAGGCCGCCGAGGTGGGCCGGCTCCTCCACCGTCTCCACCACCTCGAGGCCGAGCTCCCGCGCCAGGATGGCCCGCTTCTCCTCGAGGATCGAGGCGGCGGCCGCCTGGCCGAGCGCCGGGTCCTCGCGCAGGGCGCGGGTGAAGGCGCGCCGGGCCTGCCCCTCGGAGAAGCCGCGCGCCGAGCCGACCACGCGGTGGCGCGCCCCGGCCTCGGGCGGCGGCGACCCGGTGGTCCGGAGCGCCTGCTCCAGCACCGCCGCCAGCTCCTCGACCCCGGGGAGCGGCAACCGCAGCACCGCCACCGACTCGCCCAGGCCGTCGGGCAGCTCCAGCCGCGGCGCCACCACCAGCAGGCAGCGCCCCTCGGCCGCCAGCCTGGGCAGGGCGTCGCGCACGGCGCGGGCCACGGCCGGGTCGCGCAGCGCCACGTGGAAGTCGAGCAGCACCGCCAGCAGCGGGCCGGGGGCGGCCAGCACCGCGTCGAGCGCCTCGATCGGCGAGCGGGCGTGGGGCGCCTGCGGCAGCAGCCCGCGGTGCGAGGACCAGGTGGCCAGCGAGGCGTCGAACCCCTCGGCGGCGGCCCGGGCCAGCGCCACCGCCCGCTCCTCCTCGGCGGTGACCAGGTAGATGATCGGCGTGCCGGCCGACCAGAGCCCGGCCAGCCGGGTCGCGAGATCGCTCACCGGGCGCCCTCCACGTCGGCGGTGGCTCGCATCGCCTCCTCGTAGGAGGTGACGCCGGCGGCCACCTTGCGGACGGCGTTCTCGCGGAGGCTCTTGAGCCCGTCCTGCCGGGCGGTCCGGATCAGCGCCTCGGGGGTGGCACCGTCGGCGATCAGGTGGCGCAGCCGGGCGTTGACGGCGAGGATCTCGAAGAGCCCGGCCCGGCCGTAGAAGCCGGTGAAGCGGCACTTGGTGCAGCCGGCCCCGCGGCGCGCCAGCAGCTCGCCGGCGTGGTCCTCCGGGTGGGGCACGCCGAGCCCGGCCACCTCGTCGGCGGTGAGCGGGACGTCCTCGGCGCAGGCCGGGCAGACCTGCCGCACCAGCCGCTGCGCCACCACCCCGGTCAGGGTGGCGGCGATGAGGAAGCTCGGCACCCCGAGGTCGCGCAGGCGCGCCACCGCCCCCACCGCGTCATTGGTGTGGAGCGTGGTGAGCACCAGGTGGCCGGTGAGCGCCGCCTGCACCGCCTGGGTGGCGGTCTCGGGGTCGCGCACCTCGCCGACCATGATGACGTCGGGGTCCTGGCGCAGCACGTGTCGCAGCGCCTCGGCGAAGCTGGTCCCGGTCCGCGGGTTGGCGGCCACCTGGTTGAAGTCCTCGTGGACCATCTCGATGGGATCCTCGATGGTCACCACGTTGACCTCGGGCGAGGCGAGCGCCTGCAGCGCCGAGTAGAGGGTGGTGGTCTTGCCCGAGCCGGTCGGCCCGGTCACCACGATCAGCCCGTGGGGACGCAAGAGCCAGCGCTCGAAGGTCTCGCGCTCCTCGGGGAGGAACCCGAGCTCGGAGAGGTCGCGCACCAGCACGCTGGGATCGAGGACGCGGACCACCACCTTGTCGCCGAAGGTGGTGGGGATGGTCGAGACGCGCAGCTCCATCTCGGCGTCGCCGCGGGCGGTGCGGATGCGCCCGTCCTGGGGCTTGCGGGAGGCGATGTCGAGCCGGGCCATGATCTTGAAGCGGTTGGCGATGGCCCCGTGGACCGCCTTGGGGACGCGGTGGATGGGGTGGAGCACGCCGTCGATGCGCATGCGGATGATCGACTCCTCGCGCCGCGGCTCGATGTGGATGTCGCTGGCCCGCTGCTCGAAGGCGTAGTGGAGCAGGTACTCGACGGCAGCGACGATCGGCTCGCTGGAGGCCTCCAGGGCCTCGACCCCGGAGAGGTTGACGAACTGCTCGAGGTTGCCGACGTCGACCCCGCCGGCGCCCATGCTGGCGTGCGCCTCGGAGACCTGGGCGCGGAAGCCATACACCTCGGCGATGGAGCGGTGGATGTCGGAGGGGGCCGCCAGCACCGGCTCGATCTCCTGCCCGGTCAGGCCGCGCAGGTTCTCGACCAGCTCGCGATCGAAGGGGTTGGCGACCGCCACCACCAGCACGGCGCCGCGCCGCTCCAGCGGCAGCACGGCGTGGCGGCGGGCGAAGGGGCGAGAGAGGGTGCGGGTGATCAGCCCGGCGTCGAGCTTGATGGGGTCGATCTTCCGGTAGGGCACCCCGGCGGCGGCGGCCGCCACCTGCGAGGCCTTGTCCTCGTCGATGACCTCCGACTCGCGCCGCTGGTCGGGGAAGGCGAAGCTGGCCAGCAGCTCGATCGGGGAGAGCTCGGCGTAGCGCAGGCCGCGCCCCCCGCCCCGCGAAGACTGCTCCCGCAGCAGCCGGGCCCGCTGCACGTTCTCGCGGGCGGCGGCGGTGCGGCGCCCGTCCTCGGAGAGCATCCCCTGGCGCACCAGCGCCTCGGTGACGAACTCCAGGTTGAAGTCGGTGGCGTGGTGGCGGCGGGACAAGGCCAGCAGAGTCTACCCCGGGGCCGGATGACCCTCCAGAATGACGCCCACCCTCCCGGTACCCGGGGTGGGCCGCCCGCCCGGGCGCCCCGTCGGAAAGGGACTCGGGCCGGTCCGGCCGGTGTAGACTTCGCTCCGAATGATCTCCGCTGCCATCGCCGCGCTGCTGCTCTCCGCCGCGAGCCCCGCCGCCCCGGCCTCCACCCCCATCACGCCCACGCTGCACGTCTCGATCGGGACCGGCTACTGCGACCGGGCCTTCGTGCCTGGCACCAACACCCGCGGCGCCAACCCCTGCTACCTGGTCTTCGGCGTCCTGGCCGCCCTGCGCTACGGGGTGCTCGAGGCCGGCCTGAGCTACGAGGGGCGCCAGCCGCTCGACCTGCTCTCGCTCTTCGGCTTCAGGCCGCCCACCACCACCGTGCTCGGCGGCTCGGCCGGGCTCACCACCACCGCCAGCGAACGCTGGCGCCTCTCGCTGGCAGGCGAAGGCGGCTGGCGCCGCTACAGCCACTTCGCCGGCCACGGCCCCGACAGGTGGCGAGGCGACGCCGACCTGCCCTACCTCGGGCTGGTGGGCCGGGCCGCCACCGGGATGAAGAACCCGGTCGGGCGGACCGACCGGATCGAGGTGACGGTGGCCTGGCGCCGTGATCTCGGCACCGCCACCGACGAGGAGTTCGGCCAGGTCTGGAAGGTCGGCGGCTGGTCCTTCACCATGGGCGTCGGCCTGGTGGCCGACTGGTGAGGCTCAGCGCCCGCGCCTCTTGCGGGCCGGCTTCTTCGAGACCCGCTTCGCCGCCGGCGCCATCAGCCCCTTGAGCCGGACCTTCTCCGACTCGTAGAGCTTCATGGCGTCGCGCAGCACCTGCAGGGCGGTGGAGCGCCCCTGCGGCTCGCTCACCACCACCTTCTTGTTCTCCAGCGCCTTGTAGTCCTCGAAGAACCGGCGCAGCTCGCGCATGCGGTGCGGCGGCAGCTCGGAGACGTCGGTGTAGTCCGAGTAGTTGGGATCGTCGGCGTGGACGGCGATCAGCTTGTCGTCGAGCCCCTTGTCGTCGCGCATCTTCATCACGCCGATCACCTTGGCGCGCATGATCGAGAGCGGCTGGATCACCTCGGAGCAGAGCACCAGGATGTCGAGCGGGTCGCCGTCGTCGCAGTAGGTCTGCGGGACGAAGCCGTAGTTGGCCGGGTAGTGGACCGCCGAGAAGAGGATGCGGTCGACCAGCAGCAGCCCGGTCGACTTGTCGAGCTCGTACTTGACCTTGGAGCCGGTGGCGATCTCGATGACCGCGGGGATGGAGTTCTCGAGGTAGCGGGGCAGCTCGACGTCATGCCAGGGGTGAAGGGCCACGCGATCTCCTGTCGGCGTTGCGCGCCGGTGGGCGCAGGCAGGATCTATCAGATGCCGCCGCCGAGCGAGAAGCGGATGTCCCGAAGCTCGGCCTGGGTGATGCGACTGTTCGGGGGCACCGACTGGGTCAGCCAGACGTTGCCGCCGATCGAGGAGCCCTTGCCGATGGTGATCCGGCCGAGGATGGTGGCGCCCGAGTAGATCACCACGTCGTCTTCCACGATGGGGTGGCGATCGACGCCCTTGATGGGATTGCCGTGCTCGTCGAGCGGGAAGCTCTTCGCCCCGAGCGTGACACCCTGGTAGAGCCGGACCCGCGCCCCCAGCACCGCGGTCTCGCCCACCACCGTGCCGGTCCCGTGGTCGATGAAGAGCCGCTCGCCGATGCGGGCGCCCGGGTGGATGTCGATGCCGGTCAGGGTGTGGGCGTACTCGGTGATGATGCGGGGGATGAGCGGCACCCCGAGCACGTGGAGCCGGTGGGCGATCCGCTGGTTGGTGACGGCGAAGATGCCCGGGTAGGCGAAGATCGCCTCGTCGCGGGTCTTCAAGGCCGGGTCGCCCTCGTAGGCCGCCTCGACGTCGGAGCGGACCAGCCGCTGGATCTCGACCACGCCGGCCAGGAACTCGGCGGCCACCCGGCGTGACTCCTCGGCGCAGTGGTCGCACTGGTGGTAGTCGTGGCGCGCGAAGAAGGCGAAGGCGCGGCGCACCTGCTCCTCGAGCGAGTGGAGGGCCCGCTCCAGCGTCGCCCCCACGTAGAAGTGGATCGCCTCGGCGCGGACGTCGGAGGTGCCGAAGTAGCCGGGGAAGAAGACCGAGCGCAGCTCCTCGACGATCTCGATGACGGCGTCGCGCGACGGCAGGATGGCGCGCCCACCCGGGAAGCCGGTCAGCAGCGAGTCGCCGGCCGCCAGCTGGTCGACCACGGCGCGCAGGTCGGACGGGCGCGGGCCGGGGCTGGTTGGCTTGTTCACGTGGGCTCCTCGGGGTGCGGCCGGCGAGCCGGCTCTTGCGAAACGTCCGCCATGGCGGATACCACGCCGCCGGGGTCGGTTCCAGTCCCGGGCGGCCCAGCCGCCTCCCCGCCCTCCTCCTCCGCGAGCGCCGCGTCGATCTCGGCCTCGGTCGGCGCCTCGGCCACCGCCTCGTCCCCCGGCGTCGGCGCCCCCTCGGGCGGGTGGAAGAAGCCGAAGACGGCGCGGGCCTGCCGGTCGCCGAACCCCTCGACGCCGAGCAGCTCCTCGAGCGTCGCTTCGCGGACCCGCTTCAGGGCGCCGAAGTGGCGCAGCAGCGCCTTCTTGCGCCCCTCCCCCACCCCCGGGATGGTCTCGAGCACGCTCTGGAAGTTCCGCTCGCGCCGCAGCTTGCGGTGGAAGGTGATGGCGAAGCGGTGGGCCTCGTCGCGCAGCCGGGTGAGCAGGAAGAGCTCGGCCGAGTTCTGCCGCAGCACGATGGCGTCCTTGCGCCCGGGCAGAAAGACCCGCTCCGGGGTCCGCTCGCTGCTGGCCACGAACCCCTTCTCGGCCAGCTCGGCGGCGTCGGCCAGCGCTGCCGCCTGCGGTGGGGCCCGCCGCCCCCGCCGGCCCACCACCCGGGTGGTGCCGAGGTCGGTCGCCACCAGGCGCGACTTGGCCAGGCCGACCAGCTCCACGAAGGGCGCCTCGGGGTTGCCCGGCACCGGCTTGACCGGCACCCCGGCGTCGCGCGCCGCCGCCAGCGCCGCCGCCAGCTGCCCCTTGCCGCCGTCGATCACCAGCAGGTCGGGGAAGTGCCCCTCGGAGATGGCCCGGCGCAGCCGCCGGGAGATCACCTCGTGGAGCATGGCGAAGTCGTCCTGCCCCACCACCCCCTTCACCTTGTAGCGGCGGTAGCCGGCCTTGTCCGGCTCGCCGTCGCGCAACGAGACCCCCGAGCCGACCGCCAAGGCCCCCTGGAAGGTCGAGATGTCGTAGCACTCCATCCAGCGCGGCGGCCGGGCCAGCGAGAGCGAGCGCATCAGCACCACCAGCGACTCCTCGCGGCGGGCGTCCTTCTCGTGCCAGCTCCGGAAGCTCTGCTCGGCGTTGCGGGCCGCCACCTCGAGCAGGTCGACCTTGGCCCCGCGCTGCGGCGTCAGGAGCCGCACCTTGCCGCCGCGCCGCTCGGAGAGCACCTCGGCCAGCGCCACCGCCTCGACCGGCTCGAGCGGCAGCAGCACCTCCTCCGGCACCGGCGCCAGCTCATACCAGGCGGCCAGGAACTGGCTGAGCAGCTCGGCGTCGGGGAACTCCTGCCCCTTGAAGGGGAAGGCGCGGGCATCGCCCAGCTTGCCGTTGCGCATCACCAGCACCTGGATCACCAGGTCGGGCCCCTCGCGGTGCAGGCCGATCACGTCGCGGTCGGCGCCGTCCCCCATCATCACCCGCTGCGTCTCCAGGCTGCGCGCCACCGCCTGGAGCTGGTCGCGCAGCCGCGCCGCCGCCTCGAAGTCGAGCGCCCCGGCCGCCGCCTTCATCCGCTCGGTGAGCCGCGCCGCCAGCTCCGGCTCCCGCCCCTCCAGGAAGGCGACCGCGTCGTCGACGCTGGCCTGGTACTCGCCGGCCGGGAGCTCGTAGACGCACGGGGCCGGGCAGCGCTTGATCTGGTAGAGGATGCAGGGGCGCTTGCGGGTGTCGAAGACGTGGTCGGTGCAGGTGCGCAGCTGGAAGTGGCGGTTGATCAGCTTGAGGGTCTCGCGGATCGACCAGGCCGAGCTGAACGGGCCGAAGTAGCGCGAGCCGGGCTGGCGCGCCTCGCGGGCGCGGCGCACCTCGAGCCGCGGGTGGGGGTGCCGGGCGTCGAGCCGGAGCACGATGAAGTCCTTGTCGTCGCGCAGCACCACGTTGAAGCGCGGCCTGTGCTTCTTGATCAGCTGGTTCTCGAGGAGCACCGCCTCCTTCTCGGAGCGGGTGACGATCACCTCGATGGCGCCCAGCAGCTCATCCAGCAGGGCCACGAAGGCCCGCTCGTCAGCGCGCGGCGAGCCGAAGTAGCTGCGGACCCGGCTGCGCAGGCTGGAGGCCTTGCCGACGTAGACCACCTTCCCGGTCCGGTCCTTCATGAGGTAGCAGCCCGGCTCGGCCGGCAGCTCCTCGAGGGCCCGCTGTACGTTCGGATCCATGTGCAGGTCTCGAATAGCGCGAAGCGGGCCGGCGTTCCATCCGGAGGAGCTGGCGCGGCGTGGCCCAGCCAAGGGGCCGTGACCGGGTCGCGGCGCTAGGCCAGCGAGGCCGACGCCGAGACCGGCGCTGCGCCGAGCGACTTCCGGTAGCGGTTGAGGGCGCGGACGTCCTCGAAGGGCTGGCCCAGCAGGATCGAGAGGTTCCGCAAGATGGCCCCGACCACCCGGTCCTCGCAGGCCTGGTCGAAGTGCAGCTGGGTGTCGAGCCAGCGCTCCAGCCAGCCCGGATCCGGCAGCCGGCTCTGGATGGTGTCGTTGGGGTAGAGCGCCTTGGAGACGTGCAGGTTGGTCGGGTGGAGCGGCTTGCCGCTGCGGCCGCTGGCGGCCATGAGGAAACCCATCTTGGCGAAGGCGGCGCGCGCCGCGACGGGCTTCCTGGACATGGCCTGCTGCATGTACTTCAGGTAGGCGCCGCCGTGCCGCGCCTCGTCCCTCGAGATCAGGTCGTAGATGGTGCGGATCACCGGCTCGGTGTGCCACTCCGCGGCGCGCCGGTACCACTGCGTCAGCCGCACCTCGCCGCAGAAGTGGAGCATGAGCGTCTCCAGCGGCGGCGCCGGGTCGGCGGGGAAGCGGACGGCGTGGAGCTCGGCCTCGGTCGGCGCCAGCTCGGGGCGGAAGCGGCGCAGGTACTCCATCATGGCAAGGGAGTGCTTCTGCTCCTCGTAGAACCAGACCGAGATGAAGGCAGAGAAGTCGCTGTCGCCCTGGTTGTCGCGCAGGAACATCTCGGTGGCCGGCAGCGCCGCCCACTCGGTGACCGCGTTCATCTTCACGGTGAGCGCCTGCTCATCGGTGAGCAGGGCCGGGTCGAAGCGGTTCCACGGCACGTCGTCGGCCAGGCTCCAGCGGGCCTGCTCCAGCGTGGCGAAGAGTTCCGGGTAGAGCATGCGGCCTCCGGGCAGCGGGTCTGCCCCACTGATGCCGGCGGCATGTCTCCGGGGTGTCACAGCGGCAGCCCGCACCCCGCGGCCTGCTGTCATCTTCTGGAGCGTAAGTGGACGTACCCCTGGCCCTACCTCCGCCTGCGCTTCATGGGCCGCTTGGCCCCGGTGAGCCGCCCGGCCGCCGCCGCGCCGGCCAGGGCGCCGCTCCCGAGCACCCCCTTCATCCCGGCCGGGAGGCCGAGCTGGCGCCCCTTGAGCGCCAGCAGCCGGTCGCGCAGCGACGCCGCCTTCTCGAAGTCGAGCGCCTCGGCCGCCTGGTGCATCTCCGCCTCCAGCGCCGCCACCATGGCCGGCAGCTCCTCGGGCCGGTACTCGGCCCCCTCCTCGGCCGCCAGCGGCACCGTCGACCAGTCGGCCTCGACCGCCGCCATGCCGAAATCGGCGATGTTGCGCTTCACCGACTGCGGCGTGATGCCGTTGGCCTCGTTGTAGCGCCGCTGCACCTCGCGCCGCCGGTTGGTCTCGTCGAGGGCCCGCTTCATCGAGCCGGTGATCGAGTCGGCGTAGAGGATGACCCGCCCCTCCAGGTGGCGGGCGGCCCGGCCGATGGTCTGGATCAGCGAGACCGCCGAGCGCAGGAACCCCTCCTTGTCGGCGTCGAGCACCGCCACCAGCGAGACCTCGGGGAGGTCGAGCCCCTCGCGCAGCAGGTTGATGCCGACCAGCACGTCGAACTCGCCGCGCCGCAGGTCGCGCAGCAGCGCCGCCCGCTCCAGGGTCTCGACGTCGGCGTGCAGGTAGCGGCAGCGGACCCCGACGTCGGTGTAGTACTCGGTCAGGTCCTCGGCCATCCGCTTGGTGAGCGTGGTCACCAGCACCCGCTGGTTGGCCTCGGCCCGCTTGCGCACCTCGGCCAGCAGGTCGTCGACCTGCGAGGCGACCGGCCGGATCTCCACCTCCGGGTCGACCAGCCCGGTGGGGCGGATCAGCTGCTCCACCACCACCCCGTGGGCGCGCTGCAGCTCGAAGTCGGCCGGCGTGGCCGAGACGTAGATGGTCTGGGGGGTGAGCTTCTCGAACTCGGCGAACTGCAGCGGCCGGTTGTCGAGCGCCGAGGGGAGCCGGAAGCCGTACTCCACCAGCGTCTCCTTGCGGGAGCGGTCGCCCTTGTACATCGAGCCGATCTGGCTGACCGACTGGTGCGACTCGTCGATGACGGTGATGAAGTCCTTGGGGAAGTAGTCGAGCAGGCAGGGGGGCGGCTCGCCCGGCTTGCGGCCCGAGAGCCAGCGCGAGTAGTTCTCGATGCCGTTGCAGAACCCCATCTGCTCCAGCATCTCCAGGTCGAAGGTGGTGCGCTGCTCCAGCCGCTGCGCCTCGACCAGCTTGTTGGCGGCGGTCAGGGCCTGGAGCCGCTCCTGCAGCTCGTTGCGGATGGCGCCGATGGCCCGGTGGCGGGTCTCCGGCGCCGAGACGTAGTGCGAGTTGGGGAAGATGGCCGCCTTGTCGAGCTCGGCCAGGGCCACGCCGCGCAGCGGGTCGAACTCCTGGATCCGCTCCACCACGTCGCCGAAGAACTCGATGCGGATGGCGCGGGCCTCCTCGTAGGGCGGGAAGACCTCGATGGTGTCGCCGCGGACCCGGAAGGTGCCGCGGTGGAAGTCGAGGTCGTTCCGCTCGTACTGGATGTCGACGAGCGAGCGGATGAAGCGGTCGCGGGGGAACTCCTGGCCGCGCTCCAGCTGCTGCAGCAGGCCGAAGTAGGCCTCGGCGGTGCCGAGGCCGTAGATGCAGGAGACCGAGGCGACGATGATGACGTCGTTGCGCGTCAGCAGCGCGTGGGTGGCGGCGTGGCGCATCCGGTCGATCTCGTCGTTGATCGACGAGTCCTTCTCGATGTACGTGTCCGACGACGGCACGTACGCCTCCGGCTGGTAGTAGTCGTAGTAGCTGACGAAGTAGTGGACCGCGGCGGCCGGGAAGAGCTCCTTGAACTCGCCGTAGAGCTGGCCGGCCAGCGTCTTGTTGTGGGCGATCACCAGGGCCGGCCGCTTCACCTCGGCGATGACGTTGGCGATCGAGAAGGTCTTGCCCGAGCCGGTCACCCCGAGCAGCACCTGGTGGCTGTCGCCTCGGCGCAGCCCGGCCACCAGCTCGGCGATGGCGCGCGGCTGGTCGCCGGTCGGCTTGAAGTCGCTCTTCAGCTCGAAGGGCATTGGAGGGCAGAGCATACCGTCCCGGTCGGACGGGCGCCGCGCCTGTCCTCGGGCGGCT
Organism: Anaeromyxobacter sp.; assembly: GCA_031388695.1. Taxonomy (GTDB): domain Bacteria; phylum Myxococcota; class Myxococcia; order Myxococcales; family Anaeromyxobacteraceae; genus JADKCZ01. Next base: position 53,844 of record JANMRY010000003.1, read on the forward strand.
GGCCTCCGCCGGGCTGCTTCCCGGCGGGCCCGCACGCAAGGGAAGGCCCCATCGGCCAGGCGGCTGATGGGGCCTTCGCACTTCGCGGCGCCCGGGCGGGCGCCGACCATGGCGGCTCAGGTCAGGGAGCGGGCGCGACCACGGTGCTGCTGTCGACGTTGACGGCGGTCTGCGCCAGCAGCCGGCCGTTGACCGACGCGCCGGTCCCCAGCGTGATGGAGGTCTGGCTGAGGACGGTCCCCTCGAGGTGCGCGGTGGTCCCGAGGTCCACCAGGCCGGAGACCTGCCAGAAGATGTTCTTGGGGAGCGCCCCGCCGGCCAGGTTGACCCGCACGGCGCTGCTCACGGTGAGGTTCTGCGCGATCTGGAAGATCCAGACGGCGGTGGAGCTCCCGGAGAGGGTGACGTTGGTCGGGATCAGCAGCCCGGTCCCCCACTTGTAGATGCCGGGGGCGATGGTCATCCCGCCGATGTTGCCGGCGCCAAGCTCGGTGACGCCGGGCGTGCGGCCGGCCGCGTTGGTGAAGGCGAGCTGCATGTCGCCGACCGCCGTGGTCAGGTTGGAGGGGGTCGGGGCCGTGTAGTCGGCGGCGTAGACCCTCCCAGTCACCTGGGTTGAGGTGGCGAAGACGTTGGTGGCGTCCGCCACCAGTGAGAAGCCGGTGATGAAGGAGGCGGCCGCCGGGCTCAGCCCGAGGTTTCCGGTGATGACCGAGGGCGGCACGGTGTCGATCCCGCTCTTGGCGAGGATCACGTAGTTCCCGGCGGCGCCAAGCACCACCGGGCTGGAGTTGGAGCCTCCCACGACGGAGTCGGAGCTGCCGCAGGCGGCGAGCGCGAGCAGCAGGGCGGCCCCGGCGGCGAGGGTGGGGAAGCGATGCGGCAGGCGAACGTGCTGGATCGTCATGAACGACTCCTGGTGAGGTAGCGGTGGGCGGCCCGCGCCGAGTGCGCGGGAGCCATTGGGTTCACCCACCACATGCACGGGACATGCCGACAGGCGCCGGGCGCAAGCGTGCGCGGTTGCAGCGGGAAGCCGACGCCCCCCAGGCTCGATGCCGTTCGCGAACGTTCGCGGCGGCCGCAATGGCCCGTTCCGTAGACCTCATCGACCTCGAGTGCGTGGTTCTGGCCCTGGCAGCCGGTGCAGCTGTTGCCCCGGGAGATGCCCGGCGACCGGCGGACGGCGGCCGGCAGAATGACCGGAGCGAAGCTCCCCTACCCGTCGAGCGCCGCCCGCACCGCGGCGGTCAGGTCCGTGGCGTTGAACGGCTTCTGGATGAAGTGAACGTCGTCGCCCAGCACGCCGTGGTGGGCGACGACGTTGGCGGTATAGCCCGACATGAACATGCGCTTCAGCTGGGGGCGCAGGACTCCGAGGCGCCCGGCCAGGTCGGGGCCGTTCATCTCGGGCATCACCACGTCGGTCAGGAGCAGGTGGATCTGCCCGGAGTGCTCCCCGGCCAGGCGGAGGGCCTCACCTGGGGTGCCGGCCGCCAGCACGGTGTAGCCGAGCCGCTCCAGCATCCGGCCGGTCACCTTCAAGAGGCCCGGCTCGTCCTCCACAAGCAGGACGGTCTCGTGGCCCCCCACCGCTGGCGTCGCCGCGGCCGCCTCGGGCAGGGCCTGGCCCAGGTGCCTGGGCAGGTAGACGGTGAAGGTCGATCCCGAGCCGGGCTCGCTGTAGACGTTGATGAAGCCGGCGCTCTGCTTGACGATGCCGTAGATGGTGGCCAGCCCCAGCCCCGTGCCCTTGCCCATGACCTTGGTGGTGAAGAACGGCTCGAAGAGGTGTGACAGGGTCTCCCTGTCCATGCCCCTGCCGTCGTCGCTCACCACCAGCTTGATGAACTCGCCGGGCGCGGCGTCCGGGTGGGTCCCGCAGTAGGCCTCGTCGATGGTGACGTTCCCGGTCTCGATGATCAGCTGGCCCACCCCGGTGATGGCGTCGCGGGCGTTGACGCAGAGGTTGACCAGGACCTGCTCGAACTGGGACGGGTCCACCTTGGTCAGCCAGAGCCCGGCGCCGGGCCGCCAGGTGAGGTTGATGTCCTCCCCCAGGAGGCGCCGGAGCATCTTGAGCATGCCGGATACCGTGGGGTTCAGGTCCAGGGCCACGGGCTTGATGGTCTGCTTGCGGGCGAAGGCCAGCAGCTGCCGGGTCAGGTCGGCGGAGCGCCTGGCGGCCCTCTCGACCTCCTTGAGGTCGGCATGGAGCGGCGAGGCCGGGTCCACCTCCTCCAGCGCCAAGGCGGCATGGCCCAGGATCACTCCCAGCATGTTGTTGAAGTCGTGGGCGACGCCACCTGCCAGGCGCCCCACCGACTCCATCTTCCGGGACTGCAGGAGCTGGGCTTCGAGCTTGGCCCTGGCCTCCTCGGCCTGCTTGCGCTCGGTGATGTCGAGATGAGTGCCGGCCGCCCGGAGCGCCGTGCCGTCCGGGTTGCGGGACACGACGGCGCCGGAACCGAGCACCCAGACCCAGTGCCCGTCCTTGTGAAGGAGTCTTTGCTCCCAGGACCACGACGCGGTGTCCCCCCGCAGGGAGGCTTCGAGGACTGGTTGATTCCGTAGCCTGTCGTCCGGGTGGAGGAGCCGCTCCCAGCCCGACACGTTCTGCTCGATCTCGCCGAGGGAGTAGCCGAGCATCTCCGCCCAGCGGTCGTTGTAGGCGACCCGGCCCGACGGGATGTCCCAGTCCCAGGTCCCCAGGTTTCCGCCGCGAACCGCGAGCTGGAGGCGGTTCTCGTTCTCCCGGAGCGCCTCCTCGGCCCGGCTCAATCTCCGCGCCGCCCAGAACGTGATGCTCATCAGGACGACGACGAGGAGCGCGACGACGAGAGCGACCGCGAACCGAGGAGTCCACTGTCCGTCCTTCATGCCGCGCACACCGAACCACCCGATCACGAGGGGAACAACGAGCAATACGGGCAGCATGCGACGCAGGAGCCATCCGCTCGGGTTGTCGCCTCGCACGGCCTGCATGAAGCCCTCGGCCGGATCGCGCAGCAGAAGCCCGAGGGCGAGCACCATGAAGAGAGCCGCCGTGTGCACGGCCATCTGCGTGTAACTGCCTATGCCGACGAGGGCGGTCGCGCCACAGACGTAACCGGCTATCGACAGGAAGCCGAGGAGTGCGACGGGCAATGCCACGAGCTGGGCGCTCGCCATGGTCCGGCGAGAAGTCGCGAGCCAGCGCGCCAGGCCGAAGAGCAGGAATGCGAGAGCAGTCGTCGCGGCCATGCGGCCGGGAGAGAAGGTGCCGACCGCACCTGGCGGCTCCTGGAACAGCATCTGGTCGATGCCGAGATCCAGATGGAAGGCGTACTGGGCCAGCGTGAGGAGCCCGATGAGTGCTGTCGCGCTGGCCAGCGCCCTGCTCGCGAGCAAGGAGCCGGGGCCTCGGGTGACGATGACCAGGGACAGGCCCGCAAGGACGAACCCCAGGGCGGTGTTGGCCTTCATGGCCACGATTCCAGGAAGCACGCTCTTGAGGGTGGGCAGGTCGAACATCCAGCCTACGAGGACGGAAACGCCCGCAGCGACGGAGAGCCAGCCAAGAACGCGAGAGGCCGTCACGGGAAGGGCCGGCGCCGCGTCCGCGAGGCGCGCCTCGGCGACCGATCTCGGGGTGCCGCTCTCGTCGGTCAGCTTGTTGGGCAAAGGAGACCTGGCCAAGGTGCCGGCTGGACGAACCAGTTGAACACGTTGGGGCGCCGGCGGTCACCGCCCCGCTCCCTCCCGGGACGGTAGCACCAATGAGCACGCCACCGGGTTCACCAAGTGCGTGCCTCGCGGGGGGGGGGGCCTCCAGGTGACCCAAGCCGGATGGGGCTCTCCCGCCTCTGGTTCGCCAAGACACCATCCATGAACAAGACGGCGTGCGAAGCGAGATGGAGCAGGACGCCGGACGAGGGAAACGAGTCAGGGCTCGCCATGCCGGCATTTCGGATGCGGTGACCGACTGGGCGTCGCGAAGCAGATGATCGCGGCCAGGAGGAGGAGCGGTGCCAGGATGATGATGGCGGGATGGCCCCCTGGGCCCCCCATGCCGTCCCTTTCCTTCGCCCGCCCGACCCCGGGGGCGGCTCCTGGCGCGCCCTGGCGCCGATTTCGTCGACGGCGCCCAGGGCCCGGGCTACAAGAACCCCCGCGACCGGGAGCGGACCCATGCCGACCACCAGCAGCGAGGGGCAGGCCCGGAGCCCGGAGTGGGCCCTGCTCTTCCTTGGCTGGCTCGTCGCCACGGTCGCCACCCTGGGAAGCCTGTTCCTCAGCGACGTCATGGGCCTCCCGCCCTGCGCGCTCTGCTGGTACCAGCGGGTCGCGCTCTTTCCCCTGGTCCTCGTCCTCGGCGCCGGGCTGCTGTCCTTCGACGCGGCCGTCGTCAAGTACGCCCTGCCCCTGGCCGCCGCCGGTTGGCTGGTGGCGCTGTACCATTCGCTCCTCTACTGGGGGATCCTCCCCAAGGACATCCAGCCCTGCACCGGGGGCGTCCCCTGCACCGACCGGAACCTCGAGCTGCTCGGCTTCCTGTCGATCCCCTTGATGTCGCTCCTGGCGTTCACGGCAATCGTCACGCTCCTGCTCTTCCTGCGGAGGAGGATTTCTCGATGAAGAGATGGCACCTCGTCGTTCTCGTCAGTGTCGCGCTCGTGGCGGCCTTCGTGGTGGGCGCCATCCTCTACAAGGACCGGCAGCGCCAGGCGCAGGGATCGCTGGCGCGGAGCCAGGCCAGCGTGCTCATCAGGGAGCACTCCCAGACCCTGGGAGCCGCCGACGCCAAGGTCGCCATCGTGGAGTTCCTCGACCCCGGCTGCGAGACCTGCAGCGTCTTCGAGCCGTTCGTCAAGCAGCTCCTCGCCACCTACCCTGGGAAGGTCAAGCTCGTCATCCGCTACGCCCCCCTGCACCACGGGGCGGACGGCATGGTGGCGATCCTCGAGGCGGCCAGGCGGCAGGGCAGGTACTGGGAGACCCTGCAGGTCATGTACGAGTCCCAGCCCTACTGGGCGGATCACCACCGCCCCCAGCCCCAGCTGATCTGGCAGTTCCTGCCGCGAGCCGGGCTGGACCTGGCGCGGCTGGAGCGGGACGCGGCGGACCCCGCCATCGCCCGCCTGATCGAGCAGGACATGGCCGACGCCCGGGCCCTCGGCGTCACCAAAACGCCCGGCTTCTTCGTGAACGGGAAGCCGCTGGTGGTGTTCGGGCACCAGCAGCTGCGGGCGCTCGTCGAGGCGGAGGTTCGGGCGAGCTACTAGTGCTCGGGCTTGCGAAAGAGGGGCCTCAACGGGTACCGGCTGGCAGGGCGCATCGGGATGTTGATCCGACAGGTGCGGCGTACCGCGCGGGGTGGGTCAAATCCGGTTCGGGCGCCAGAACCGAACCCAGAGTACGTTCAAGGAACATCTGCTCCTGGAAGTCCGGCCCGTGCCGTGGGCGGCGGCCGACGCGGCTGCGCTGGCCGGCCTCAGGGCCCGGGCGCTCGGCCCGAGACCTACCGACAAGGCGGCGCAGCAGCTCCTCTTCGAGTTCGCGGTCACCTACGACGCCTTGGCGATGCTGCCGCGCCTGGTGGCCGCCGGGTTCCGTCATGCGCGCAAGGCCGAGTTTTATCCAGGCGCACGGCGCCGACCTGGACGTGAACACGGATTGAACGCCTTACCCGCTTACTTCCTCCCCGTGCTCTCGTTGCCCTGCCGGTAGCGGGAGGAGCCGGTGCCGGACAGCAGGCCCGTCGAGTCCGTCTTGACGATCGCCAGGTTGCCTGGCTTCCCGTCGATGGACATGGCTCCGACATACATCCGCCCATCGGCCGTGATGGCAGGCGAGCCCATGACGTCTGCAGCGAGGTCCACCGTCCACCTGGACTGACTGGTCGCCATGTCGATCGCCGCCACGTTCTGGCCGCCGACCCCCCCGAAGCCAAGGTAGATGGCCCTGTCATTGCCGAGCGCCGGGGAGGAGCGCAGGAAGACGCCGAGGGGCCTGCTCCACAGCAGGCCGCGCCCGTCGGCCTTGACTGCGTAGAACACGCCTGACGCTCCGACGTAGACGTTGTCGTGATCGTCGATCGCCGGGGACGCGGCGACGGGGAGCGAATACGGGAAGGGCGGCATGATGTTCTCGGGGAACTGGTATCGCCACACGGTCGTGCCGGTCCCGCTCGCCAGGCAATGCAGCGAGTCGCCGGCCGAGACGTAGACCTTGCTCGCGTCGACGGAGAAGGCCGGGCTGTTGACCAGCTGGCCGGTGTCCGTCGGGAATTCCCAGCGGAGGGCGCCGGCAGCGTCCAAGCTCACCACAGAGCCCAGGGCAGGGCCACCCGGGAAGCCGGACGTACCGAAGTACAGGTTCCCCGCGGGGTCAATGGCCGCCGGGCTCTGTACCCAGGTCACGCCGGGCACCCCGTAGGTCCAGGCCGACGTCCCGTCGGGGCGAATGGCGTGGAGGCCATCTCCTCCGACGTAGATGGTGTCGTCCGCTCCGATCGCCGGCGACAGATCCCAAGTGTTCGTCCCGGTGTACCCGTAGCTATGACCGGGGTCGTCTATCGTGTGGGTCCACTTCAGGGCGCCAGTCGCATCGAGCTTGTACAACTTGGCAATCGACTGGAACGGATATGGAGGGATTCCCGGGTACCTCGAGGAGTCGTTCATCGTCGTGAAATAGACGTTGCCGCCCGAGTCGAGGACGGCGGCCCCCACGACCTGTTCCCCGCCGAGCGGATAGGACCACTTCACGTTCAGGTCGCCGTCCAGCTTGTAGAAGGCGTTGATCGCGGTTCCCGTCCCAAAGTAGTACGTCCCGATGTAGACGGCGTCACCGACGACGGTCGGCGAGTTCTGCATGAAGCCGGCAACCTGCGGCGCGAAGGTCTTCAGGATCCTGCTCGGCTTCGCCTTGTCGCCGCCGCACGACGCCAGCGCTGCGATGAGCACGATGAGCGGAGCGAGGAACACCCGGGGTCTGCTTGCAGCCATGTGGTACTCCCTCCCGACGAGTTGGCACGAAGCGAAAGTGCGGTCCGTGTCACCATAGAGTACGTCATCGGACGCGAACCTTGGGTCGGATTCCTTACCCCGAACTGCTGGGATGAGAAGGTCTTTTCCCTCGACGTGTTCCGCTGCCCGCGCTTCGCCATCCCCCGGGCCCTTGTGGGGCGTTCGGGTGGCGCGGCAACCTCCAAGAGTCGAGGATACGTCGCGGCTCCGCCAGCGGAGCGCTGATCGTCGCCCACTCTCTTCCACGGAGGGATCCACCATGTCATCTGGTCGCGCAGCGTTGGCGGTCGTGCTCCTCGTCTCGGCAGTCCAAGCGAGTGCCCTGGACGTCCTCCGAGTCTACGGCCCCGGGGGCCCGGCCCCCGCGATGAAGGAGGCGGCCGAGGCCTTCGGCA
>JANMRY010000082.1:0-18156 GCA_031388695.1 Anaeromyxobacter sp.
GTGGTTGGACATGACGCAGAAGGCGTGGAGCCGGATGCCGTAGCGCTGGGCGGCCACCGCGAGCACGAAGCGGAAGACGTCTGTGCAGAGCTTGGAGGGGCGCAGGAAGAAGCGGCGCTCCGAGCAGCGGTTGGAGACGAGGTAGGTGGTGCCGGGCAGAACCTGGCGCGGGGCGGTCATGCAGCATGGCAAGGGCAGGATCCGTGCCGCGCAGTTCCCGCGTCATCCTTCGGGATTCCTCAGCGTGCCCCGTCCGAACCGCGGACCCCCGTCCGTTCCCCGGACCTCTCGGTCGGGGTCGACCGGACCGGGGTCGACCCACGGTGCCCACCCAGCCAGGCCTCCAGCGTCCAGATGCCCCCGGCCACCAGGATGGCGACCGGCACCACCAGCACGCCCTGGCCGAGTGAGGAGGCGTCGGAGATCCAGCCGATCAGCGGCGGCGAGGGGACGTCGCCGAAGAGGTGGATGGTGAGGATGCTGAAGGCCACGGCAGTGGCCCGCTCGCCCGGCTTGACGACGTTCAGGATGACCGAGTTGATGGGGCCGGTCGAGGCGAAGATCAGCAACTCGGCGACCACCATGGCCGGAAGGTAGACCGCCGGCCGCGAGTCGGTGAAGACCAGCCAGGCGAGCGGCGCCGCCAGCAGGGCGGTCACCCCGGAGAGCCAGAGGTAGGCCTGCGCCGAGCGCCGCAGCAGGAAGTCGCCGAGCCAGCCGCCCGCGAAGGTGCCGATGAAGCCGGTCACCACCACGATGGCGCCGAACTGGATGGTCGCCTCGGCCGCCGGCAGGCCGCGGACCCGCTCGAGGAAGGCCGGCATCCAGAAGGCCATCCCACCCACCGCGAAGGTGTAGGCGGCATAGCCGAGCACGGTGAGCAGGTAGCTCCGGTTGCGCAGCAGGTGGCCGTAGGTGGCCAGCGCACCGGCCGGACCCGCCTCGGCCGACCCGGACGTGGCCCCGGGCGTGGCCTCGTCCTGCGCGCCGCGCGCCGGATCGGGGAGCTTCAGGCAGAGGAAGGCGAGCAGCAGGCCGGGCGCACCGGCGATGAAGAAGGTGGCCTGCCACCCGTACGCCTGGTTGACGAGCCCGCCCAGCACGTACCCGAGCGCCGCGCCGACGGGGATGGCGGCGAAGAAGAAGGCCATGACCCGGCCGCGCTGGGTCCTCGGGTAGAGGTCGGCCAGCAGGCTGGGCGCGATGGTGCCGTAGGCCGCCTCGCCGATGCCGACCACGGCGCGGGCCAGGAAGAGGGCGATGAAGCTGCCGGCGAATCCGGCCAGCACGGTGGCCAGGCTCCAGGTGAAGACGCCGAGGGCGATCAGCGGCGGCCGCGCCCCGCGGTCGCCGAGCCGGCCGAAGAGCGGCGAGGCCAGCATGTAGACCACCACGAACCCGGTCATCAGCAGGCCGAGCTGGGTGTCGGTGAGCCGGAGCTCGGAGCGCTTGAGCGGCTCGGCCAGCGCCGAGACCACGAAGCGGTCGAGGTAGTTGAGCAGGTTGATGAGGGTCAGCACCAGCAGGGCGCGGCCGGCGGTGCCTGCGAAGAGCGGGCGGGCGGTGCTGGACGGGGCAGACACGGGGTCATGAAGATAGCGGAGGCCGGCCTGTCACGCGCCCCCTTCTCGCGCCTCCCTGACATGACGGTCTGCGTCGTCGGGGGCCGGGAGCGTGCCGATTTCTGCTGCCCGGCCACGGCGCTGGCGCTACGGTCTCATGACTCCGCCGGGCCTGCCCGGCGAGCCGCAGGAGGAGGACGCATGACGATCGGCGACGGGATGGATCGGCGGAAGTTCCTCAAGCTCACCGGCGCCGGGCTGGCCATCGCCGGGGCCGGCGACCTGCTGGCCTGCGCGGCGGTCCGGCCACCCGGGGCCACCGAGGGGCTCACCTACTTCACCCGCTTCGGCATCACCGAAGCGCTGCTGGCCGAGGCGCTCTCTGCCGCCCTCTCGCGCGGCGCCGACTCGGCCGACGTCTTCGTCCAGCACCGGGTCTCCTCCAGCCTGACGCTGGAGGACGGCGCCGTGAACCGGGCCTTCGTCAACGTCGAGCTCGGCATCGGCGTGCGCGCCGTCAAGGGAGACCAGCAGGGCTACGGCTTCAGCGAGGACCTCGACCCCAGGGCGGTGCGCGAGTGCGCCCTGACCGCCGCCACCATCGCCGACGGGGCGGCCCGCGCCGCGCCGAAGAGCTTTCGCGTGGCCAGTCGGCTGCCGGCCCGCTACCCGGTCCAGCTGCCCTGGGAGGAGGTGCGCCCCGGCCAGAAGATCCCGCTGCTCACCGACCTCAACGCCCGGGCCTTCGCCGCCGACCCGCGCATCAAGAAGGCGACCGTCTCCTTCGGCGACGAGTATGGCGCCGTCCTGATCGCCGACTCGCAGGGGCGCATCGTCGAGGACCTGCAGCCCATGACCCGGCTCTTCCTCAACTGCGTGGCCGAGCAGGGGGGCAAGCGCGAGTCGGGCTCCTACAACGTGGCCGGGCGCACCGGCCTGGAGTTCTACTCGCCCGACCGGCTCTCCCGCATCGTCCGTGAGGCGGTGGCGCGGACCACGGTGCTCTTCGAGGCGGTGCCCGCGCCGGCCGGCGAGATCCCGGTGGTGCTGGCGGCCGGCTCCTCCGGCATCCTGCTCCACGAGGCGATCGGCCACGGCATGGAGGCCGACTTCAACCGCAAGAACACCTCGATCTACTCCGACAAGATCGGCAAGGCCATCGCCCAGCCCTTCGTGAACATCGTCGACGACGCCACCCTCGACGGCGCCCGCGGCTCGATCAACGTCGACGACGAGGGAAACCCGGCCGGCCGGACCATGCTGGTGGAGGGCGGGGTGCTGCGCACCTACCTGCACGACGCCATCAGCGCCCGTCACTACGGGCTGGCCACCACCGGCAACGGCCGCCGCCAGAGCTACCAGCACGCCCCGCAGCCGCGCATGCGCTCCACCTACATGCTCAACGGCCCGCACAAGAAGGAGGAGATCATCGCCTCGGTGAAGAAGGGGATCTACTGCACCAACTTCACCAACGGCCAGGTCAACATCGGCGGCGGCGACTTCACCTTCTACGTGAAGAACGGCTACCTCATCGAGGACGGCAAGCTGACCCGGCCGGTCAAGGACGTCAACGTCATCGGCAACGGCCCCAAGGTGCTGGAGAAGGTCGACATGGTGGCCGACGACCTGGCCATCGACGAGGGGGGCTGGACCTGCGGCAAGAACGGGCAGGGCGTGCCGGTCTCGCAGGGGCTGCCCACCATCCGGGTCTCGTCCATCACCGTCGGCGGCCGCGGCAAGGCCTAGGAGACGCCATGAGCCAGAAGAACGACATGCTGGAGGTGGCGCGGAGCGCGGCGGCGCTGGCCAGGAAGGCCGGGGCCCAGGAGGCGGCTGCGGCCGCCAACCGGACCCGCGAGGTCTCGGTCGACTGGCGCGACGGCAAGGTGGAGAAGCTCTCCGACACCACCAGCCGCGGCCTCGCCCTGGAGCTCTACGTCGACGGCCGCTACGCCGCCGTCAACACCAAGGACCTGCGCCCCGAGGCGCTGCAGCGCTTCATCGAGGACTCGGTGGCGCTGACCCGGACGCTGGAGAAGGACCCCTTCCGCAGCCTGCCCGACCCGGCCCTCTACGCCGGCCAGGCGACCGCCGACCTGCAGCTTGACGACCCGGCCATCGCCGGCGTCACCGCGCTCCGACGGCGCGAGCTGGCCCAGGCCGCCGAGGCGGCGGCGCGCCAGGTGAAGGGGGCCGAGGCGATCCTCTCGGTCACCACCGGTTTCGGCGACGCCCTCTCCGAGTCCTGGCGGGTCCATACCAACGGCTTCGAGGGGACCCGGCGCGCCACCACCTACTCGGTCTCGGGCGAGGTCTCGGTCAAGGACGCCGACGGCCGCCGCCCCGAGGACTGGGAGTCGGCCACCACCCGGCACCTGGCGGCGCTTCCGGCCGCCGAGGCGGTGGGGCGGCGGGCCGCCGAGCGGGCCATCTCCCGGCTCGGGGCCAGGAAGGGGAGCTCGGCCACCGTGACCCTGGTGATCGATCCGCGCGCCGGCGGCACGCTGGTCTCCCACCTGCTGCGGCCGCTCTCCGGCGCCACGCTGCAGCAGAAGCGCTCCTGTCTCGACGGCAAGCTCGGGGTGGCCATCGGCAGCCCGCTGCTCGATCTCGGCGACGACCCGCTGCTGCCGCGCGGCCTCGGCTCGCGGCTCTTCGACGGCGAGGGGCTGGCGGCGCGCCGCTTCCCGGTCTTCGAGAAGGGGGTGCTGCGTGCCTTCTACGTCGACAGCTACTACGGGAAGAAGCTCAAGGTCGCCCCCACCACCGGCCGCTCCTCCAACCTGGGCTGGGGGGCGGGGACCAAGGATCGCGACGCGCTGCTGGCTTCGGTCGGCGAGGGGCTGCTGGTGACCGGCTTCATCGGTGGCAACTCCAACGAGACCAGCGGGGACTTCTCGCTCGGGTTCAGCGGCAACCGCATCTCGGGCGGAAAGGTGGGCGAGCCGATCTCGGAGATGAACGTCTCCGGCAACCACCTCGAGCTCTGGAAGCGGCTGGTGGCCGTCGGCAATGACCCGTACGCCTACTCCTCGCTGCGGACCCCGACGCTGGTGCTCGAGGGGGTCAGCGTCGCCGGGGTCTGATGGCGCCGCGCGACGCCCGGCGGTCCAGGGCTGCTGCGGTCAGCGCGGCGAGTCGAGCGGCTTCCAGTCGGTCAGCTGCGCGGCCGCCTCGGGCCAGTTCTCCTTGCCGCTCCAGCGCTCGATGCGGAGGGCGTAGACGCTGGTGGCGCCGAGCTCCTGCGCCGTGATGGGCCGGTAGTCGACCCCCTCGCGGAGCGCCGGGAAGTACCGGCCGACCAGGCCGGTCAGGGCGGCGCGCGCCTCGGCGGGATCGGTGAGGACGGCGACGGTCCCGAAGACCAGCACCGCCCGGTACTGGATGGTCAGCTCGTAGGGGGAGTTGGAGGGGAGCAGTCGGCCCACCTCGCTCACCTCGGCGCAGGCCCGGGGGAAGTGGTCGAGGTTGGAGCGGGTCCGGCCCGCCAGGTGGCCGTGGAAGACCAGCCGGTGGCCCGGCTCGTCGTACCAGTAGTTGGTGGGGTGGACGAAGGGCTGGTCGCCGCTGACGTTGCCGAGGTGGGCCACCAGCCCGCGGTGGAGCAGCGCCTTGATGAAGTCGTCGCCGCGGCCGAGCTCGGGGCGGCGCTGGTGGTCGGTCGGGGTGAGCAGCTGGTAGTCGGTCGGCATGGCGGCTCCTCCTCGCCAGCATAGCGCCACCGACATGGAACCGCCGGTACCGCCAGCGCGGGTCTGCCGCCACGGCACCGCCTGGCCGGAGCCCCGCCGGCTCAGCCCCCCCAGCCCTCGAACTCGCTCACCACCGGTGCGTGGTCGCTGGTGCCGAACTCGGCCAGCACCCGGCAGCGGCGTGCCCGTGCCGCCAGGGCGCGCTCGGCCACCACGTAGTCGATGCGCCAGCCGACGTTCTTCTGGCGCAGCCCGCGCCAGGGCGGCCACCAGGTGAAGAGGGCGGCGTTTCCGGGATCGAGCGCCCGCCCCACGTCGGTGAGCCCCCGCCCCAGCAGCGACGCCAGCAGGGCCCGCTCGTCGTCGCGCTGGCCGATGGCGCCGGGGCGCCGCTCCTTGACGTGGACGTCGGCCTCGGTGGCGGTGACGTTGAGGTCGCCGCAGAGCAGCAGGGGCCTGCCGGCCGCGGCCGCCTCGGCCGCCCAGCCGTCGAGCGCCGAGAGGAAGCGCAGCTTGGCGTCGAGATCCTTGCCGCCGTTCGGCACGTAGAGGCAGGCCACCGTCACGCCGCCGACCTCGGCCGCCACCGCGCGGGTCTCGAAGTCGAACGGGGGATGGAGGAAGGTGGGCGGCGCCGCCACCCGATCGGCGCGCACCAGCAGCGCCACCCCCGAGTAGGCCGAGTCGCCGTGCCAGGCCGCGTGGTAGCCGGGGAGCTCGCGCAGCGAGCCCGGCACCTTCGAGGCCGGAGCCTTGATCTCCTGGAGGCAGACCAGGTCGGGCGACTCCCGGTCGAGCAACTCCAGGACCTGCGCTTCGCGGGCCCGGATGCCGTTGACGTTCCACGTGACGACCTTCAAGTGTCCACCCTGGTGCCCACCTCTGCGGGAGACCTAGCGGCGCCCCACGCGGGCCGCGACCCTGCCGGGCATGACGCCCCGACAGGGGCGTACACGGTCGTCGATGGCTCAACCGACCAGCAGCCGCTCCGCCACCACCAGGGCGTCGACCGCCCAGCAGCTCGAAGGGCGGGGGCGCTGGCAGCCCGGCAGGCCGGCGACCGGGAAGCAGGTGAGCACGGCGCTGCGCCAGCGCAGCGGCAGGGCCTCGACGCCGTGCACGGACCCCAGCAGCGCGCCGGCGATGGCGGCGTTGGTGTCGGTGTCGCCGCCCCGGCGGACGGTGTCGACCAGGGCCGCCTCGGGGGCGGCATGGCGCAGCTGGAAGAAGGCGTTCTGCAGCGCCACCGTCACCAGCCCCTGCGAGGTGGCGTAGTCGGGGCGGGCTCCGGCCGAGGCCTCCAGGGCCGCCACCACCTCGGGGTGCAACCCCTGGGCGATGGCGAAGGCGAGCGCCCAGTCGGCCAGCGCGGCCGGCGTCCCACCCTCGGCCACGGCCCGGGCCAGCGTGGCGGAGTAGACGGCGCCGGCGTCGCCGCAGACCGGGTGCGGGTGGGTGAGGCGGGCGTCCTCGCGCGCCGCGGCCACCAGCTCGGCCGCTGGCAGCCGGTGGCCGAAGATGCCGAGCGGCGAGATGCGCATCAGCGAGCCGTTGGCCTTGCTCCCGGTCCGGGCTGCGGCGATGGCGGCGGCGACCGGGTCGAGCCCGGCGGCCAGCGCGCTGGCGGCCGGGCCCAGGGCGGCGCGGGTGGTGTGGCCGATGTCGAACGGGTTGGACCGGTACCAGCCGACGTAGGCGCGCACCGCGTCGGCCGGATCGAAGCGCCCCCGGCGGATGAGCGACCGGGCCAGCGCCAGCGCCAGCTCCGAGTCGTCGGTCGGCTGCCCGGCCAGCAGGTTCCAGGTGCCGCCGTCGACCAGCTCGCGCACGCCGTCCGGGTAGTCCTCGGCGATCTCCTCCTCGCTCTGGAACTCGACCAGGCTGCCCAGGGCGTCGCCGCAGAGCTGCCCGAGCAGCGCCCCCTGGGCCCGCCGCAGCCGGGCGGTGTCGGCGCAGGTCAGGCCGGCGCGGGTCTCGACCAGCTCGGTCGGCTCCGGCAGCGGGGTGCTGGTGGGGTGATGCGCCAGCCGGCCGGCCAGCTCGGCCACCAGCGCCGCGCCTCCGGCGGCGACCGGGCCGATGGTGGTCTTGCCCGCGGCCTGGTAGCGGACCTCCTGCCCGGCGGCGTCGACGAGCCGGAGGCCGGCCCCGATGAGCAGGGCGTGGCCGGCCGCCACGTCGTGGCCGACCAGCGGCTGGTGCGAGATGGCGGCGTCGGCGTCGCCGGCCGCCACCATGGCCAGGCGGTAGGCGATCGAGGTGACCGGGCGGAAACGGCCGGGCGCCAGCGCCTGGCCGTTGGCCAGCGGGTGGGCCTCGGCCGAGGGCGAGACCAGCACCACGGCGCCAGGGTGGAGCGCGGCGTCCGAGCCACGCCGCAGCAGTGGCCGCCCGTTGCGCGCCAGCGGCCCCGACCCCTCCGCCCAGCAGAGCAGGTCCTCGCCGCCGTGCGGGGCGGTGTGGGCCAGCACCACGCCGAGCACCGGGATCCCATCGCGCAGCAGGCCGATCGAGACCGATGCGCCGCGCCGTCCGCGCAGGAAGTACCGGGTGCCGTCGTTCGGGTCGACCACCCAGGCGTGGTGCCCCGGATCGCGAGGCGCCACGTCGCGGGCGGGGGCCTCCTCGGCGATGAAGCCGAAGTCGGGGAAGGCGGCCAGCAGCGCGGCGCGGATCGCCTCCTCGGCCTCGTTGTCGACCGGGCACTGGTCGCCGATGCCGCGGGGACCACCGGGGCGGTGGAACTCGGCCGCCAGCAGCGAAGCTGCAGCACGCGCCGCGCCGACCGCCACCTCGAGAGCCCGGGTGTAGCCGCCGGAGGGTGGCTGACGTGCAGTCAAGTCGGGGGCGGGTGGGCTCACCCGGGGAGTCTACGCCCAAGGGCGGCCCGGCCGCGATGCCCCGGACGAGGAGCGCGATGCCTGGTCATGGTCAGGCCTGGGCCGGCGGGACCGCGGCCGGGACCGGGACCGGGACCGCGGCCGGGACCGCGACCGGGACCGGGGCCAGGGCCTCCTGCGGCACCGGCTGGTCCGGCGGCACCGGGCCGTCGAGCACCTCCCGGACCTGCCGGGTCAGCTCGGCGGCGCTGAAGGGCTTGCCGAGCAGCCGGGTGCCGGGCTGGAGCACCCCCTGCTGGGCGATGGCCTCCTCGGCGTAGCCCGACATGAAGAGCACGCGCAGCCCCGGGCGCAGCCGCACGGCCTGCTCGGCGCACTCCTGCCCGCCCATCCTCGGCATCACCACGTCGGAGAGCAGCAGGCCGATCTCGCCGGGGTGCTCCCGGCAGAGCCGCAGGGCCTCGGCCCCGCAGTCGGCGGTGAGCACCCGGTAGCCGGCCGCGCCCAGGATGCGCCGGATCACGTCGCGAACCGCCGCCTCGTCCTCCACCACCAGGATGGTCTCGGTGCCACGCGCCACCTGGCTGTCCGGCTCGCCGTGGCCGGCGCTGTCCGGCTCCGCCTCGATCGGCAGGGCGCGTGGGAAGAGCACCCGGAAGGTGGCCCCGTGGCCCGGCCGGCTCTCCACCTGCACCTCGCCGCCGCTCTGCGAGACGATGCCGTAGACGGTGGAGAGCCCCAGCCCGGTCCCCTTGCCGACCGGCTTGGTGGTGAAGAAGGGCTCGAAGATGCGGGCCTGGGTGGCGGCGTCGATTCCGATCCCGCTGTCGGTGACCGAGAGCTCCACGTAGCTGCCCGGGGCCAGGGCGCTCCCCTCGGCGGCCCCGAGCCGGACGTTGCTGGTGCGCAGCGTGAGCTGGCCGCCCTCGGGCATGGCGTCGCGGGCGTTGATCACCAGGTTCATGATCACCTGCTCCAGCTGGCCTGGGTCGGCCAGGATGGGCCAGAGGCCGCCGACCAGCGACAGCCCGAGCTGGATGTCCTCGCCGATGACCCGCCGCAGCATCTTCTCCAGCTCCACCACCACCTGGTTGAGCGCGACCGGCCTGGGCTGCAGCACCTGGCGGCGGCCGAAGGCGAGCAGCTGGCTGGTCAGGGCCGCGGCCCGGCGC
Organism: Anaeromyxobacter sp.; assembly: GCA_031388695.1. Lineage (GTDB taxonomy): Bacteria > Myxococcota > Myxococcia > Myxococcales > Anaeromyxobacteraceae > JADKCZ01. The sequence continues at coordinate 9,267 of JANMRY010000082.1, forward strand.
CCCGCCTTCTCCACCTCGTGCAGGTCCTCGCGGAGCGGGTCGTCGGGCGCCATCGCCTCGAGGGCGAAGGCGGTGTGGCCGAGGATCACCGAGAGGATGTTGTTGAAGTCGTGGGCCACGCCGCCGGCCAGCCGCCCGATCGCCTCGATCTTCTGGGAGACCCGCAGGTGCTCGGCCAGCCTGGCCGCCTCGGTCTCGGCGCGCCGCTGGTCGGTGATGTCGCTGAAGGAGACCACCACGTGCTGCAGAGCTCCGTGCCCATCCATGGTCGGGTAGGCGTTGGCCAGCACCCAGCGCGGTGGCGTGCCGTCGGCCCGGTCGACGCCCAGGACCTGGCCGCTGAAGGGCTGGCGCGTGGCGACCACGCGGTTGACCGGGAAGAGCTCGAGCGGGAGCGACTGGCCGTCGAGCTGCAGGAACCGCCAGGCCGGGTCGACGGCGGTCTTGCCCGTCAGCTGGTCCACTGTCAGGCCGAGGACGCGCGAGGCCTCCCGGTTGCTGGTGACGATCCGTCTGTCGGCCCCGTGCACCACCACGCCGACCCCCAGGCTCTCGATGAGCCGGCGCAGGTACTCCTCGCTGGCGCGCAGCGCCTCCTCGGCCTGGAGCCGCGGCGAGATGTCGGTGCAGGTCCCGATCCACTCGGTGACGCGGCCGCTCGGGTCCCTGACCGGGACCCCCTGGACTTCAAAGGAGCCGAACCGTCCATCGGCGCGGCGGATGCGGTAGTCGATGCGGTAGGGACTCTGGGCGGCGACGGCCCGCCGCCAGGCCTGTTCGGCCAGGCCAGCGTCATCGGGGTGGACGGCCGCCAGCCAACCGAAGCCCTGGATCTCCTCCCGGGTCATGCCAGTGTAGGCCCGCCAGGTCGGGAGGTCGTCGACCACCTCGCCGGCCGCGTTGGTGCTCCAGACGATCTGCGAGGTGGCCAGCGCCAGCGAGCGGAAGCGCAGCTCGCTCCTCGCCAGCTCCACGCCTCGCTGCCGCCGCTCCTCGAGCTCGGCCGCCAGCGCCCGCTCCTCGGCGCGCAGCGCCCGCACCCGGAGCCGCTGGTAGAGCATGGCGAGCAGGCCGGCGACGGCCAGCGCCACGCCGAGCAGCGCCACCAGGTAGATCCGGACCCGCTCGCGGAAGGGGCCGAGCACCTCGTCGAGGTCCTCCTTGGCCACCAGCGTCCAGCCGGTCCCGGCCACCGGGCGCGCCGCGGCCACCACCTCCACCCCGCGGTAGTCGAAGCCCGAGACGATGCCGACCGTCCCGCGCGCGGCGAGGGCCGCGGGGGTCGATCCGGAGAGCGGAAGGTACAGGCGGCCGAGGTCCGCAGCGCGCAGCCGCAGCTCGTTGAGCACCAGCACCTCCTGCCCGTGCCGCTCGACCAGCACCAGCTCGCCGGTGCGCGAGCGGGTGGGCCAGCCCTTGAGGTGACCGAAGAGCCGCACGGCCGGGTCGACCTCGAGCACCAGGTGACCGAAGGCCTTCTCCCTGCCGCCGTCGTCGCCCCGGATGGCGCTGACCAGCACGAGCCGGGCCCGGCCGGTGACCTCGTCGAAGGCGAGGCCGGGCATGGGCGGAGTGGTGTCGTCCCGGCCCGACGACGCGGGATCCGCTGCCGGGGGCGACGAAGCGGGCGACGAAGCGGGCGACGAGCTTTCCGGTGAAGAGGCCAGCACCCGCCGGTCCAGGTCGCGCACGGTCACGGTGAGACAGTCGGTGCAGTCGAGCCGGAGCCTGTCGAGCTCGCGCTGCAGCTGGGCGCGGTGGACTCCGGCCCGGTCGCCGCGTGCCAGCGCCGTCACCGGGCGGGCGACGGGCGAGCTGAGCGCCTGCAGGGCGGTGGCGTTGGCCCGCTCGGCGATCCAGTGCCTGACGCTCTCGCTGCGCACCTCGACGATCGCGAGCAGCGAGGCCTCGGCGCCGGCGATGGCGGCCGCCCGCTCGAGCGCGAGGATGCGCCGGGCCACCACGGCGCCGCCAGCGAGAAGCAGCAGGCCGGCGACCGCCCAGACGACCCGGTTCAAGCTCCAGTTTGACTTGCTCCGTCGGGTCACTGCCTCAGCCAGAGCGGAGGCAGGTAGCGGCCGTCGAGCTCCCGGAGCCGGAGCGAGGCGAGGCCGTCGGCGATCACCAGGTCGACCAGCCCGTCGGCGTCGACGTCGCCGGCCACGACGCTGAGCGGCCCGGAGTAGCCGGTGTAGAGCTGGGGCGGGAGCAGCGTGCCGGGCGGCGCCGGGGCATGCGCCTGGTGGAAGACCGCCACCGATCCGGGGAGCCCGGGCGGTCCGGCGCTGGCCACAGCCACGTCGAGCCGGCCGTCGCCGTCGAGGTCGGTCGCCACCAGGGCGCGGCTGTTCTCGTCGAAGAGGTCATGTGCGACCACCGCGTCGAAGGCACCGCCGCCGGCCCGCTGGGTCATCACCAGCAGGGCGCCGCTCCGGTCGACCAGCAGCAGATCGAGGAGCCCGTCGCCGTCGAGGTCGGCCGCCTCCACGGCGACCGGGTAGAGGCCGGCCGGGTAGGAGAGGCCGGGCAGGAAGGTGCCGGGGGCGGCGTCGTGGAGGAAGACCACGGCGCGGCCGTCGCTGGTGGTGGCGACGAGATCGAGCCGGCCGCCTCCGGTCAGGTCGGCCGCGGTGACGGCTACCGGCGCGGCGCCGACGTCGAGGAGCGCCGTCGCCGCCGGCCCGAAGGTGCCGGCCGGGGCGGGCGCCGCAGCCTGGAGGAAGAGCTGCAGGCTGGTGCCGGTGGCGCTGGCGACCAGCAGGTCGAGCCGCCCATCGCCGTCGAGGTCGGCGAGCCGCACGCCGGTGGGGCGGGCCGCGCCGGTCGAGAGCGGCTGTGCGGCGCCGAAGGATCCGGGCAGGGTGCGCGACTGGAGGTGCAGGACCACCTCGGAGGTGGCGCCGCTGCTGGCGCCGCAGGCCACCGCCACGTCGAGGCGGCCGTCGCCGTCGAGGTCCCCGAGCGCCAGCCCCTCGGGGTCGAGGCAGGTGGGGGTGCGGACCGGCTCGGCGAAGCGGAGCGAGGCGCCGCTCGCCTGGATCCGGGCGGTGAGGTAACCGGGGAGCCAGTCCTCGGTGAAGACCGAGGTGGCCGAGAGTACGTCGAGCCGGCCGTCGCCGTCGAGATCGGCCAGCGCCGCGGCCTCGGTGTACCAGCCCGGGCCTGCCGGGCGGTGGTCGCCGGAGACGCAGCCGGCCAGCGTCAGCGGCGCCGCGACCAGCAGCGCGGCGAGGTGGTGGAGGCGAGGTTCGGGCATCGAAGCCAGTTCTAGGCCGACGCGGACGCCTTCGCAAGCGGGTCGCTACCGGGGCGTCCGGCCGGGCCGGCGCCCCACCAGGTAGGCGAGCCAGCCGGCCTGGTTCCGGGCGGTGCGGCGCGCCCGGTAGCGTGGCTCGACGCCGGGCGGCTCGACGTCCCACTGCACCTCGATCCGGTCGAAGCCGGCCTCCTCCAGGAGGTCGGAGAGCTCGGGCAACGTCCAGAGCCGCCAGTCGTAGGTGAAGGCGCGGCGCAGCCGCCGGCCGCCAGGCAGGTCGAAGTGGATGGCGCAGCGGAGGCGGTGGGTGATGGGGTCGCAGGACGGGTGCTCCCAGGCGTAGGTGACGCCGCCGCCGATGCGCCGCCGCTCCACCACCTCCTGCTGGGCCAGCCAGCCGCCGAAGAGGTCGAGCATGAAGAGGCCGCCGGGGGCCAGGGCGCGGCGGGCGGCGCGCAGGTAGTCGAGCAGGTCGGCGCGCCGGTGGAAGACCTGGTAGCTGAAGTTGAGCGCGAGGATGGCGTCGAAGGGGCCGCGGGGCCCGCGGCGCACGTCGCCCTCGACCAGCCGGAGCCGGCGCGCGGCGGCCCCCAGCCCCGGCAGCCGGTGGCGCTCCGCCCAGCGGTGCACCGCCGGGTCGAGGTCGACGGCCACGGCGGTGCGGCGTGGGCCGCCCGCCACCCAACTGGCCGAGAGCAGGGCGGTGCCGCTGAAGTCCTCGCGCAGCCGCCGGGCCGGCTGTCCGGCGCGGCGCAGGAGCCGCAGCAGCAGGCCGAGCTCGGCGTCGGGGGACTGGACCGCCCGCTCGTAGAGTACGTGGCGGTCGGGCGAGGCGGGGCGGCGAGGGCTGGGAGGGCGGCGAGAGGCGGGAGGGCGGGCCGGGCGGGCCTGGGCTCGAGGCATGCCGCCTTCTATCCCACTTGCGCCGCGCTACCGAGCCATCTCGTAGCCGTCCTTGAGGGCGTGGACCCGCCTCCAGATCCGCTCGCTCCGGGCCTGATCCTGGGCCGGCTTGCGGATCATCTGCAGCGCCAGCGCCATCTGGTGTTCCGTCGAGGCGCCCTTGCCGTGCAGGTCGACGGCGTGGCGCGAGAAGTCGCGCACCAGCACGTCGAAGACCTGGTCGACGGTGTCGCCGTCGATCCCCTCGGCGGCGCGCAGCCCGGCGTTCTCGAGGATGAGCTGGGCGTAGACCACCAGCGTGAAGAGCTCGCCGACCACGAGAAGGAAGTCGATATCCTTCTGCTGCGCCTCGGTCGGCGTGGCGGTGGCCAGCAACGCCTTGAAGACCCCGAGCTGCTCGCGGAAGATGGCCACGTTGGGCTGGGGCCAGGCGGCGAAGACCGGCCCCGGGTCGGCGAAGCGGATGGCGGAGAGGCCGCTGGCCGGCCCCTGGTCCCAGAGGAAGGCGTCGTCGGCAGGCTCGTCCCGCCGCGGCACGGCGGGGAGCTCGGCCGGCGCGAAGAAGTAGTTCTTCATGAACTTCACGATCAGCGCGATGTTGACGTGGACCGTCCCCTCCAGCTTGGGCAGGGCCCGGATGTCACGGGCCGCCATCTCGAAGTAGGTGTCCTTCTCGAAGCCCTTGGCGGCGATCACGTCCCAGAGGTGGTCGATGACCTTCTCGCCCTCGGTGGTGACCTTCATCTTCATCACCGGGTTGAAGAGCAGGTAGCGCCGGTCGGTGCGCGAGGCGGCGCGGAAGTAGTCGGCGGCGCGCAGCCCGAAGAGCCGCATGGCGGTGAGGCGGGCCCAGCCGTCGGTGAAGAGCCGCTGCACGTGGGGGAAGTCCGTGACCGCCATGCCGTAGAGCCGGCGGTTGGCGGCGTGGCGGACCGCCTCGTAGAGCGCGTGGGTGCAGATGCCGATCGAGGCCCAGCCGAGGTTGTACTTGCCGACGTTGACGGTGTTGAGGGCGGCGTCCCAGGCGGCCTGGCCGCGCAGCAGGAGGTCGGCCTCGCCGATCGGGTAGTCCTCGAGGAGGAACTCGGCCACGTAGGACTGGCTGGCCACCACGTTCTTCACCAGCTTGAAGCCGGGCCGTTTCGGATCGACGGCGAAGAAGACGTACTCGCCGGTGCCGGCCACCTTGCCGAAGACCGAGACGATGGCCGCCTCGTTGCCGTTGCCGATGTAGTACTTGTCGCCGCGCGCCAGGAAGGTGCCGTCGGCCTGCGGGATCAGCTCCATGTCGGTGGCGTAGATGTCGGCGCCGTGCTCCTTCTCGGAGAGGCCGAAGCCGAAGATGCCGCCCCCGGCCAGCAACGCCGCGGTCCGCTGCTTCGCGGCGGCGTTGCCGCTCATCCAGATGGGCCCGAGGCCGAGGATCGAGACCTGCCAGGTGTACCAGTAGGGGAGGCCGTAGAAGCCGAGCAGCTCGTTGAGCGCGCAGTTGCGGCTGGTGTCCCAGCGCGCCCCGGGGGCGCCGGCGCCGGCCGGCGTCAGGAAGGTGGCGAAGAGCCCCTCGCGCTTGGAGAACTCGAGGAAGTCGGCATACCAGGTCCGGTTGAGGTCGTCCTCGCGGAGCCGGGCCTTCCCCTTCTGCTCGAAGAACGCCACCGTCTTCTCCAGCAGGGCGCTGGTGGCCGGGTCGGGGCGGGCGGCGAGCTTGCGGGGGTCGAGCAGGAACATGGCGGCGGGGCTCCGGCAGGAGGAGCGGCGATTGAAGCACGGTTCGCTGCCGGAGTGGACGCGCCACCATGTCGCTCCTCCAGGTCGCTACTTCGCGGCCAGCCTGGCCGGGGCCTGGGCTGGGGCCGCGCGAGAGGCGGCCATGGCGGTGACATGGGCCTCCACGGCCGGCTCGTAGACCGAGGCGGTGTCGGTCCGGCTGGCGTAGCTGAAGCCGGGCATGGGGCTGCTCAGCACCGGCCAGGTCGGATCGCCGGTGACGACCGAGGGGGTGCCGGCCGGCGTGGCGGCCAGCAGCCGGGCGGGGCGGGGGTTCTCGAGGACGGGCCAGAGCGGCTCGAGGGCGAGGGCGGGGAGGGCGGCGAGGGAGAGGCTGGCGACGACGGCGAGGCGCAACGAGGTGCGGTTCATGGTGGCTGCTTTCGAAGGCGCTGCGGGTGGCGCCGCCGGGGCCTGGATGGCCGCCAGCGACGATGTTGACAGTGTCAATATACGCTCGATGTTTACAGTGTCAACCCGTTCCGCTACGATGGCGTCGAGACTGGGGATTTGCCAGGCGACCTCGACACCCGGAGAGCCGATGAGCGGAGCCCGAACCAGGAAGCGGACCGTCGCCAAGGCGAAGGGGGCCTTTCACCATGGAGACCTGCGCTGGGCGTTGCTGAAGGCGGCCAGCCTGCTCCTGGAGCGCGACGGGACGGCCGGGGTCGGGCTGCGCGCGACGGCGCGGCTGGCCGGGGTCTCGCAGACCGCCCCCTATCGCCACTTCCCCGACCGCGAGGCGATCCTGGCGGCGCTGGCCGAGCAGGGGTTCGTGGCGCTCGGCGAGCGGATGGCGGCCGCGGCACAGGCCGCCGGCGGTCCGGAGGCGGCGCTCTCGGCCATCGCCGGGACCTACGTGGCGCTGGCGGCGGAGCGGCCGCACCTCTTCCGGCTGCTCTTCGGCCCGGAGGTGGCCGACAAGGCGCGCTATCCGGCGGTGCGTGACGCCGGCCACCGCGCCCTCGGCCTGCTCATCGAGACCATCGCCGCCGGGCAGCGGGCCGGGGTGGTGCGCGAGGGGGACGCCACCGAGCTGGCCATGGGCCACTGGGCCACGGTCCACGGCATCGCCATGCTGCTGCTCGACGGCCTGGTGGCGGAGCGTGCCGAGGCGGCCGGCGGGCCTCTGGCGCTGGGGCGGCTGGTGGCGGCGCAGCTCTGGACGGGGCTGGCGCCGCGCGGCCTCCGGTGAACGGCGCCGAGCGGACCGGCGCCACGAGGATTGGCCGTGCGAGGACCTGCCCAGCGTGGACCGGTCAGGGCGCCGGGCGCGTCATCCACTCCGCGTGGAAGCGATCGAGCGCCTCGTCGAGCGCCAGCGGGCGGTGGCGCAGCAGCGCGGTGGCGCGCGCCACCGTGAGGCCGCCGCGCAGCGGCCGCGGCGCCGGCAGCTTCACCTCGGCGGTCTTGACCGGGATGATCTGGCCGGCCAGGCCGAAGCGGGCCGCCACCCGGCCGGCGAAGGTGACGCGGTCGATGACCGTGGCGTCGGAGGTGTGCAGCACGCCCCGGTAGCCGGTCTCCAGCAGCAGCTCCAGGCACATGGCGGCGCCGCTGGAGGCCAGCGTGGTGGTGACGTACTGGTCGGAGAAGGCCTTGACCGGCTCGCCGCGGCCGAGCTTCTCGACCACCTGGGTGCTGAAGGTGGGCCGGGCCCCCGGCTTGCCGCTGTAGACCACCGCCACCCGGGCCACCGCGCAGTCGGGGCAGAGCAGCAGGGCCGCCTCCTCGCCGCAGCGCTTGGAGCGGGCGTAGGCGCCGCGCGGGTTGGGCAGGTCCTCCTCGCCGTAGGGGCCGGCCTCGCCGTCGAAGACGTAGTCGGTGGAGACGGCCACCAGCCGGGCCGAGAGCGCGGCGCAGGCCCGCGCCACCTGCTCGGTGCCGCCCACGTTGGTGCGCCAGGCCAGGGCCGGATCGCGCTCGCAGGCGTCGACGTCGGTGGCGGCGCCGGCGTGGAGCACCGCCTCGGGGCGGAAGGCCAGCAGCGCCGCCTCCAGCGAGTGGCCGTCGGCGAGGTCGGCCTCGGCCCAGGCGTAGCGCCCTGGCGGGAGGCGGCAGGGGCCGCGCCCAACCGCCAGCACCTCGTGGCCGGCCGCCACTGCCTGTTCCACCGCCTCCGCGCCGAGCAGCCCGTTGGCCCCGGTGATGGCGACGCGCATCGTCAGTGCCCCTTCCCAGGCGCGCTGCGCATCGGCTACTTCGCCCCGTACTGCTGCGCGTAGTACTTCAGGTACTCGCCGGAGATGATCCGCTCCCACCAGGGGCGGTGGTCCTGGTACCAGCGCACCGTCCCGGCCAGCGCCTGCTCGAAGACGTGGCGCGGCGTCCACCCCAGCTCGCGGTGGGCCTTGGCGGCGTCGATGGCGTAGCGCCGGTCGTGGCCGAGCCGGTCGGCCACGTACTTGATGAGCGACTCGGGCTTGCCGGTGGCCTGGAGCACCAGCTTGACGATGTCGATGTTGTGCCGCTCGCTGTTGGCGCCGAAGTTGTAGACCTGCCCCGGCAGCCCCTTCTCCAGCGCCGCCAGCAGCCCCCGGGCGTGGTCCTCCACGTGGATCCAGTCGCGCACGTTCATGCCGTCGCCGTAGACCGGGAGCGGCAGGTCGCGGGTGGCGTTGGCGATCATCAGCGGGATGAGCTTCTCGGGGAACTGCCACGGGCCGTAGTTGTTGGAGCAGCGGGTCACCACCACCGGCAGCTTGAAGGTGGTGGCGTAGGCGAGCGCCAGCAGGTCGGAGGCGGCCTTGGAGGCCGAGTAGGGGGAGGAGGGGTCGAGCGGCGTCTTCTCGGTGAAGAGGCCGGTCGGCCCCAGCGAGCCGTAGACCTCGTCGGTGGAGACGTGGAGGAAGCGCTTCACCCCGAGCTCGCGGGCCGCCTCCAGCAGCACCTGGGTGCCGAGCACGTTGGTCTCGACGAAGATGGCAGGGGCCAGGATGGAGCGGTCGACGTGGCTCTCGGCCG
>JANMRY010000098.1:0-7789 GCA_031388695.1 Anaeromyxobacter sp.
CCCGCCTCCTGGCTTGCCTCGCCCTGCTGGCGATCCTCCCGGCCTTCGCCCGGGCCGAGGACCCGACCGCCCGCGGCTTCGACGCCGACCCGGTCAAGCCGGCGCTCTCGCCCGACGGCGGCTTCGCGGTGGAGACGGCCCGCCCCGCCGAGCCCGGGGCCCACGCCTTCGGGGCCATCCTCGATCTCGCCAACGGGCTGATGGTGCTCAAGTCGGGGAGCCGGACCGACGACCTGCTGGCCAACCGGCTCACCCTCCACCTGCTCGCCAGCTGGTCGATCGGCCGCTTCGAGCTCGGCGCCCACCTGCCGGTGGCGCTCTGGCAGCGGAGCGACTTCTCGCTGCTGGCCGACCAGGGCGTGACCGGCCCGCTGGTGGCCCCGATCGCCTCGACGGCGCTCGGCGACCTGCGGCTCGGCGCCAAGACCCTGCTGCTCGACGGGGCCAGCTGGCCGCTCGACGTGGCGGTGCAGGCCGACCTGCGGCTGCCGACCGGGAACTCCAAGGCCTTCATGAGCGACGGGCTGGCGCTGGCCACCTCGCTGGTCGCCTCGCGCCGCTTCGGCCCGCTGCGCCTCGACGGGCAGCTCGGCTACCTGTTCCGCGGCACCGGGCAGTACGCCCAGCTGGTGGTCCACGACGGCTTCAGCTGGGCGGTGGGCGGCGGGCTCAACCTGCCGCCGTCGAAGCTGGCGGCGCGCTGGAAGGCGATCGCCGAGCTGACCGGCAGCTGGCCGCGCGGCTTCGACGCCGGGAGCGACCGCTACCGCGCCCCGCTCTCGGTCCGCGGCGGGCTGCGCGCCTGGTTCACCCCGCGGTGGTCGGCCGAGGTCGGTCTCGGCACCGGCCTCGGCGGGGCCGGCTACGGCCACGAGCGCTGGCGGGTCTTCGCCGGGGTGCGCTGGACGGCCGAGACCCTCGGCCCGCCCGACGGCGACGACGACGGCGACGGCGTCCGCAACTCGAAGGACCTCTGCCCCAAGGTGCCGGGCGAGGCGCGCCTCGACGGCTGTCCGGACCGCGACGCCGACGGCATCCCCGACCCGGTGGACGACTGCCCCGACCAGCCCGGCCCGCCGGAGCGCAAGGGCTGTCCGCCCCCCGAGGACGAGCCGCTCGTCGTGCTGCAGGCGGAGCGGCTCTCGCTGAGCGACGCGGTCCACTTCGACTCGCGCCTCGACACCATCAAGCCCGAGTCCTTCCCGGTGCTCGACCAGGTGGCGGCGCTCATCAACCAGCACGGCGAGATCAAGCGGATCCGGGTCGAGGGGCACACCGACAACATCGGCGGCGCCGTGTACAACAAGGACCTCTCGGCGCGGCGGGCCGCCTCGGTGGTCCGCTACCTGGTCGGCAAGGGCGTGGCGGCGTCGCGGCTTGAGGCGCGCGGCTACGGGTTCGACAAGCCGATCGCCACCAACGAGACGGCGCTCGGCCGGGCCCGCAACCGGCGCTCCGAGTTCACCATCGTGGCGGACGCTCCCTGAGCCGGTGCCGTTCGCCATGGCCAGCCGCCTCACCCTCCTGCTCTGCCTGCTCCTCGCCGCGGACCGGGCCGGCGCCGAAGGCGACGCGGCCGTGACCGCGCTGCGCCGCGACCCCTCGCTCAAGGTGCGGACCCAGGCCGCCATCGTGCTCGGGCAGCGCGGCTCGCCCGAGGCGATCGGGGCCCTGCGCGAGGCGGTGGCCGAGGACAAGGCCCCCTCGGTCCGGCTGGCGGCGGTCTCGGCGCTGGGCCGGCTCCAGGCCCGCGCCGCCCGGGGGACGCTGCAGGCGGCCGCGCAGGCCGATCCCGACGGCGCGGTCCGCACCGCCGCCGCCAGGGCCGTGGTCGCGCTCGGTCCCGTCATCCTCCAGGTGGAGGAGGGGAGCGGTCCCTCTGGCCAGCGGCTCTGCGCGGCGGTGATCGCGCAGCTGCGCCAGCGCGGCCTCCAGGTGGCGCCGCAGGGCGAGCTCAAGGTGAAGCCGAAGGTGACCGTCGACGTCGCCGAGGCCGGCGGCAAGACCAGCTTCGAGGCCCGCGCCTCGCTGGTGGTGGTCGACGGCGACGGCCGCATCGACCTGCTCGAGACCCGGGCCAAGGCCACCGTGGCCGCGGCGGTGCCGGAGGCCCGGCGCCCGCCCTACGTGCAGAAGGTGGTCGACGCGGCAGGCAAGGGGCTCGGCGACGATCTCGCGGCCAGGCTCGGAGGGCGCTAAAGGTGGAGATCACATGACCATGGAAGGCCCCACCGCTCCCGCCCCACCCGCCCCACCCGCGCCGCCCGGCGCCGGGGCGGGCGGCCGCGCCCAGCGGCGGATGCGCAACTACCTGGTCGACACCTCGCTGCAGCTGCGGCTCGCCAGCTACCTGATCGGCGTGGCGGTGCTCCTCTCCATCGGGCTCGGCTGGCTGCTCTGGGAGGCCTACGAGGAGACCAGCCGGGTCATCGCGCTCGGCGCCCCCGACGCCGGCGACTCGCTGGCCGGCGCCCTCGCGGCCGAGGACCGCGGCCGCATCCTGCTGGTGGCGGCGGCGCTGGCCGGCGTGCTCTTCTGCCTGCTGGCCGCCGCGGTGGTCATCACCCACCGCATCGCCGGACCGGCCTTCGCCATCGCCCGCACCTGCCGCCAGGTCGGGGAGGGGAAGCTGATCCGCCCCAGCCCGCTGCGCACCGGGGACCTGCTGGTCGAGCTCTCCGAGGACGTGTCGGCCATGGTCGACGCGCTGCGCGACCGCGAGGAGCAGGAGCGGGCGGCGCTGCTGGAGGCGGCGCGGGTCCTCGGCGACACCGGGGCCGGGGCGGCGGAGCGTGAACGGGCCGCGGCGGCGCTGGCCCGGCTGGCAGAAGTGAAGGAGACGCGCTTGCAGGGCTGACGCCCGGGCGGACCATGACCATGCGGACCACCACGACCACCACGCTGCTCTGTGTCGCCTTCTCCATGCTGCCCGGCTGCGCCTGCGACACCGTCCCATCGGCCGCGCTGCAGGACTGCCAGGCGGCCCAGGTGCTGCCCGACAAGGTGCAGACCGACATCCTCTTCGTCGTCGACGACTCCGGGTCGATGGCCGACAACCAGGCCAACCTGGCCGCCAACCTCGGCGCCTTCATCGACACCCTGGCCGCCTCGCCGGTGCAGAACGAGTTCCGCATCGGCGTCACCAACACCTCCATCGAGGGGTTCAAGGCCACCCCGACCGCCACGCCGGCCCAGGCCTACGGCGGCGGGCCGGCCGCCGGCGTCCCCTACCCGGACGGCGCCATCCTGGCCGTGGCCCAGACGGTCGCCGGGGTCGGCATCAGCGGCGACTTCCTCTACGACGGCGCCGCCGGCACCTGGGGCGGCAACCGCATCCTCGACGCCGGGCGGGTCTCGCTGGCGCAGGACTTCAGGGCCAACGTCCTGGTCGGCACCCGCGGCAGCGGTCGCGAGCAGCCCTTCCGCGCCGCCCGGCTGGCGCTCTCCGACCGGCTCGCCGACGCCAACGCCGGCTTCCTGCGCCCCGGCGCCCGGCTGGCCGTCTTCTTCCTCACCGACGAGGACGACTGCTCGGGCGACCCGAACCCGGCCGTCGCCTCCGACACCCAGTGCCGCGACCTGGCGGTGAAGAACGACCCGGCCCTGCTCGACAGCATCGACGGCTTCACCGCCTTCCTGCTCGGCCCACTCGACGGCGAGCTGCGCGACCTCAAGGTCGGCGCCATCGCCGGCTTCGACCCGGTCACGCTCGAGCCCTCCTGCGGCACCTGCGCCAACCGGGGCTGCGCCACGGCGGCCGAGAAGGCCGACCGGTTCGCGCAGCTGCGCACCGCGCTGGGCGACACCCGCATGCAGGTCGGGTCGATCTGTGACGCCAGCTTCCGCGACACCCTGCTGCGCTTCGCCGCGCAGATCACCCCGTCGTCGATGCCGCTGCAGGGGACGCCGGCCGACTGGCGCATGCTGGCGGTGAAGCGGACGCCGGCCACCGGGCCGGCGGTGGCCTGCGCCGTGGCGCTGGAGGGCACCCCGGAGGCGGCGGCCGCCGATGCCGTCTACACGCCGCCCGGCTTCGGCCGCCCCGCCACGCTCACCTTCCAGAACGGCTGCCTGCTCCAGCTCGGCGACCGCGTCGAGATCTCCGTGGTCTGCGCCGGGTAGAGTCGGCGCCATGCGGATCCTGTACGGCGTGGCCGGCGAGGGGATGGGACACGCCACCCGCTCGCGCGTCGTCATCGATCATCTCTCGCGCCACCACGAGGTGGAGGTGGTGGTCTCGGGGCGCGCCCACGACTACCTGAAGGCCCGCGAGCACGACCGGCTCGGCGTCAACAAGATCTGGGGCCTCTCGATCGTCTACGAGGAGAACGAGGTGCAGCACCTCCGCACCCTCCTCTCCAACCTGAAGGGCGCCATCACCGGCGGCCTGCCGAAGAACCTCAAGGCCTACTTCGACCTGACCGCGCAGTTCCGGCCCGACGTGGTGGTCTCCGACTTCGAGACCTGGAGCTACCTCTACGGCACCGCCCACGGGCTGCCGGTGGTGAGCCTCGACAACAACCAGGTGGTCAACCGCTGCGCCTTCCCCGACGACGTGCTGGAGGGCAAGGAGGCCGAGTACCTGACCGCCAAGGCGATCGTGAAGGCCAAGCTGCCGGGCTGCTTCCACTACCTCATCACCAGCTTCTTCCGGCCCGAGATCACCCACCCGCGCACCACGCTCCACCCGCCGGTGCTGCGCCCCGAGATCCGCGCCGCCCGCGCCGAGCCGGGCGAGCACCTGCTGGTCTACCAGACCAGCACCTCCAACGACGCGCTCCCCGGGCTGCTGGCCCGCTCCGGCCGGGAGTGCCGCATCTACGGGCTGCGGCGCGACCTGAAGCAGGAGGTGCGCGAGGGCAAGCTGCGCTACCGTCCCTTCAGCGAGGCGGCCTTCATCGAGGACCTGCGCACCGCGCGCGCCGTACTCTCGGGCGGCAGCTTCACGCTCATGACCGAGGCGGTCCAGCTCGGGCGGCCCATGCTCTCGGTGCCGGTGAAGAGGCAGTTCGAGCAGATCCTCAACGGCCGCTACCTGCAGAAGCTCGGCTTCGGCCTGACCGCCGACGAGGTGACCGCCCGGGTGCTGGGCGAGCTGCTGGAGCGGGTCGGCGAGTTCGAGCGCAACCTGGCGGCCGCGCCGCGACCCGGCCACGAGGAGACCCTGGCCAGCCTCGACGCGGTGCTGGAGCGGGCCGTGGCCGAGGGCGCGCCGCCCGACGACGGGCAGCCGTGAGGGCGGGGGCGTGAGAGTCCGGCTGCTGGCGATCGGGCGCGATCGCTCCGGGCTCTACGCGCCGGCCATCGAGGAGTACGTCAAGCGGCTCACGCGGCAGCTCAAGTTCGAGCTGGTCGAGCTGCCCGAGGCGAAGAAGCAGGCCGGCACGCCGCAGGCTCGCGAGGAGGAGGCGGCCACCATCCTGGCGCGGCTCGACCCGCGCGAGCGGGTGGTGGCCCTCGACGAGCGCGGTGACGAGCCGACCAGCGTCGAGCTGGCGAAGCGGGTGCAGGGCTGGATGACCCGCGGGCAGGACGTGGCGCTGGTGATCGGCGGGTCGGACGGGCTGGCGCCGGCGCTGCTGGCCCGGGCCCAGGAGCAGCTGGCGCTCTCGAAGCTGACGCTGGCCCACCGGCTGGCGCGGCTGGTGCTGGTGGAGCAGCTCTACCGGGCCATGACCATCATCCGCGGCGAGCCGTACCACAAGTAACGAACGCCCGCGGCCACGGGGCTCAGCCCCCGCGCAGCACCGGTCCGAGCGCGGCGATCAGCGCGCGGCTCACCCGCTGGTGGTTGACCTTCCACTCCGCGTGCGCGTCCAGCCCGACCCGGTTGGCCACCGCCAGGGCTCCTGCAGCGGGCACACCGGCGGCGGCGGCGGCGGCGAAGACGCCGGTCAGCTCGAGGTGCTCGGCGGCGGCCAGCGTCGCCAGCCGGCGGGCCCCCTCGGCCGTGCAGGTGATGCCGGGCGTGACGGCCACGGCGTGGGCGGGCAGGGCGAGCGGGAGCGTCCAGCCGGCCGGCCAGCGGGCCAGCTCCTGGGCCGGGCGATAGGCGCGCCCCTCCAGCACGTCGAGCGAGGCCGCCAGCGCCGCCGAGGCCTGGAGCAGGTCGCCGATGCCGAGCCGCTCGTCGTAGGCGCCGCAGGTGCCGACGAAGAGCACCCGTGAGCAGGGGCGCTCGGCCAGCAGCCGCGCCGTGACCGCGGCCGCGGCGACCGCGCCCACGCCGGTCAGGGCCACGCGCCAGCCGGGCGGCGGGGCGGCGTCGAGGCCGTCCAGCTCGGGCGGGAAGGCGGCGAGGAGGAGCGCGTCCATGGCGGCGAGTCTGGCCCAGGCGGCGGTGGAAGGCCACCTTCCGCCGCGGCGGCGCACGGCCGCGAAACCCGGTAGCCCAGCTTGAGGCCGGTGGCCCGCGGACCTACAATCCGCGCTCTGCACCGCGCCGCGCCGGCGCCCCGGGAGGTCCTGAGTGTCCAAGGTGAAGCCGGTCCTGCTGGTGGTCCTCGATGGCTGGGGGCTGCGCGCCCAGGCCGACGCCAACGCCATCGCCGCCGCCGGCACGCCCAACATGGACGCGCTGGTGAAGGAGTTCCCCAACACCCGGCTCGAGACCAGCGGGCTGTCGGTGGGGCTGCCCGAGGGGCAGATGGGCAACTCCGAGGTCGGCCACACCAACCTCGGCTGCGGGCGGATCGTCTACCAGGACCTGGTGCGCATCAACCGCGCCATCGAGGACGGCAGCTTCTACCAGAACGACGCGCTGCTGCTCGCCTGCCGCCGGGCCAAGGCCCACGGCGGCGCGCTCCACCTCGGCGGGCTGGTCTCCGACGGCGGCGTCCACTCCAGCCTCGAGCACCTGACCGCCTGCCTGGAGCTGGCGCGGCGCGAGGGGGTGGCGCGCTGCTTCGTCCACGCCTTCATGGACGGGCGCGACACGCCGCCCTCCTCTGGGGTCGAGTACATGCGGGCGCTGGAGCAGCGGCTCTCGGCCAGCGGTTACGGGCGCGTCGCCACCGTCCACGGCCGCTACTACGCCATGGACCGCGACAAGCGCTGGGATCGCGTGGCGCTGGCCTGGACCGCCATCGTCAAGGGGGAGGGCTACCGGTCCGGCAGCGGGCTGACCGCGGTCGAGTCGTCCTACGCGCACGGCGAGACCGACGAGTTCATCAACCCGACGGTGATCGTCGACGCCGACGGCAGGCCGGTCGGCTCGCTCAAGGACGGCGACGCCTTCCTCTTCTTCAACTTCCGCTCCGACCGGGCCCGCGAGCTGACCCGGGCGCTGGCCGAGCCGGAGTTCAAGGAGTTCGAGCGGCCGGTGGTTCCGAAGCTCTCGGCCCAAGTCTGCATGACCCAGTACGACGAGACCTTCACGCTGCCGGTGGCCTTCCCGCCCCAGGCGCTGGAGCAGATCTTCCCGGAGCTGATCAGCAAGGCGGGGCTGAAGCAGCTGCGCTGCGCCGAGACCGAGAAGTACGCCCACGTCACCTTCTTCTTCAATGGCGGGCGGGAGCTGGTCTTCCCGGGCGAGGAGCGGATCCTGGTGCCCAGCCCGCGCGACGTGAAGACCTACGACCAGAAGCCGGAGATGAGCGCGCGCGAGGTGACCGACAAGCTGGTGGCGGCGCTCGCCACCGGCCAGTACGGCTTCGCGCTGGTCAACTACGCCAACCCGGACATGGTCGGCCACACCGGCATCATGGAGGCGGCCGTCAAGGCGGTGCGGGTGGTCGACGAGTGCATCGGGCGGCTCTGGCAGGCGGCGCGGCAGCAGGGGATGGCGATG
>JANMRY010000114.1:0-4891 GCA_031388695.1 Anaeromyxobacter sp.
TAGCTCTCCGGCACGTGGCAGCGCCAGACCGTGACCTGGCCGTCCTGCTCCCGGGTGGTCCAGCGCCCCCGGTACTTCTCGGGGGCCTTGCTGGTGGCGTAGTTGACCGTCCCGGCCACCACGGTGACCTGGTGGCCGGCCGTCGACCAGAGGCGCGCGAACTCGTTGAAGCGCGAGCCGCCCGAGTCGCCGTGCTGCAGGTAGAACTGGTGGACGACGAGGATACGCAAGCTAGGTCACCGCTCCCGTGAGTTGGTCGAGCAGGATATCGCCGAAGCGGCCGTCCTCGAGGCTGAATCGGACCGTCGCAGCGCCAGCACGAACGGTCCAGGCGCCGCCGGCCACCTGCGCCTGGGCCGCCCCCGAGGCGAGGATGGAGACGAAGGTGAGCGGAGCCTCGCCCTCCTGCGTCACGGCGAGCGACGGGACCGGCTCCTTCTCGCCGTAGTAGCGAGAGAGCCAGCCGCGCGGCGGCGAGGCCCGGCCGGCCACGACGTCACCGCGTAGCGGACTGGCCTGGTCATCGAGGACGGTGACGCAGAACGGAGCTGCGCCGCTTCCGAGCCAGAGGCGGCACTGCGGGTCTTCCCAGCGCCAGGGTCCCTGCCCTCCGAGCCAGTGGAGGCGGGCGCTGTGGCGCCCGACCCCGCCCACCCGGTCGACGACCACCGCCAGGCCGGCCTTCACCAGCAGGACGGCGCGCCGATGAACGCACCCGCCCGGCTTTCGCTTGAAGCCGTCGTGCTCGCCCTCGGCCAAGGTCCAGGCAGCCTGGTCCTCGAAGCGGAGGAGGCGCGCCTCGGTCCAGTAGAGGTTCTTGAACTTCCGGTAGTGGAGCATCTGGTCATGGCCATCGACCACCACGGTGTTGTGGCCCTCGGTGGCCATGAAGTGCTCGTGCCAGCGAGCGGGGCCGTTGTAGAGGTAGCTCCCGCCGTCGACCAGCACGTGCTCCCCGCGCCACCAGGCGTCGACGTGGAGCATGTCGATCTGGGAGAAGCGGTCCCTGACCGAGCCGCAGCGCAGGGCCAGGAAGGTGCCCTGGTCATCCCCGCGCAGCACGTGGAAGCCGGTCGATTGGAAGGAGACCGAGCGGCGCGTGGCCGAGCGCAGCGGCGCGTCGAGCGCCGCCGGACCGACCTGCCAGGCCGCCTGCTCGTCCCATGGACCGGGTGGGTAGAGCCGCTCGCCACGAGAAGCCAGGCTGGCCGCCTGCAGGGTGGGGCGGAAGTCGGAGTAGTCGCAGGTGGTCAGCGGCGAGGGGAGGGCGCCGTCATTGGCGCCGAAGTTGGGGAGCCGACCGTCGGCCGGGTTCTGGTGGGCATGGAGGAAGTCGACGCCCCGGGCCATGGCGGCGAGCCAGGAGGCGGGGACCTCCTCGCCGCGAGCCCTGCGGAGCCCGGTCGCCCAGAGGTAGTCCTGCAGGGCCACCCGCTCGTAGTTGTGAGAGAGCTGGATGTAGCCGCCATCGGCGTAGAACTGCCGCTCCGCCTGCTCGTCGAGGACTTCGAGCCCCTTCGATAGCCAGCGCTCGGCCTCGGGAGCCCCCGGGAGCAGCGAGCCTGCGAGGAGCAGGAGGAGCGCCTCGGAGAGCAGGTGGTTGTTGTAGACGGCAAACTGCGTGTAGCCGAAGTGGCGCTCGACATGGACCGCGCTGGCGTGGAGCGACGAGGCGATGAGCGGCGCCACGGCGACGAAGGCAGGCTCCCGCTGGAAGACCGACGCCGCGAAGAGCCAGCCCATGAGCCGGAAGGCGATCTCCTGCCCGGAGGCCCAGTGGATGCCGCGGCCGAAGGGGTTCTGGGCGACGAAGGCCTCGAGCTGCCGGGCCAGGGAGCCGGCCAGCGCTCCCGCCCGGGAAGGATCAAAGGCCGCGGCTCGCCCCAGGTGATAGGCGTGCGGAAAGCGGCCGATCTCCCAGGGGAGCTTCACGTCGCCACAGCGACGCTCGTCGCGCAGGGCGCGAGACCAGTGAACGGTTCGGTTCCAGCGGCGGCCGGTCACTGGATTCGCGAACCAGTCGAGCGGATCGCCGTAGTCGGCCATCCAGCGGCCGAAGGCGAGGATCCGGCCCTCGGCCCCGAGCGTGGCGACCTCCTGCAGCCGGGCCCGCGCTCCGGCGTCGAGCCGACCCGCCATCGCGGCGGCGACGCCCGCGGCGGCGAAGGGGAGCGACCTGGCCAGCTCCGGAAGTGCCGGACTCGCCTCGGGGCGGAGGGGGGCCGGTGGGCGTTCGAGGAGCGCAGTCAGGCCGGTCCGTAGCTTCGCCTCCCAGGCGGACCGGAAGAGGACGCCGCGCGGCCCAAGCTCCACCAGCTCCTGGAGCCGGTCGCGGAAGGTCGGGGCGTCGCTCACTGCGCCACCTCGCTGCCGTCGAGGTAGGCCCTGGCCCAGAGCTCGATGCAGAGCAGCTTCCAGGTGACGTCGGTCCAGAGCGGGTTGGAGCGGTCCCCGAGCCAGCGCTCCACCGCCGCAGGGGCGAAGAGGCCGCGCTCGCGCGCGCGCCTGGAGAGCAGGGTCTCCCGGACGAAGCCGGCGTGCGGCCCGGCCATCCACTGGGCGATGGGGGTGTCGAAGCCGACCTTGCGCCGGTTGAGGACCTCGTCGGGGAGCACGTCGGCCACCGCCTTGCGCAGCAGCCACTTGGAGGCCCCTTCCCGGACCTTCATGTCGAAGGGCACCCGGAAGGCGAACTCGACCACCCGCGGATCGGCGAAGGGGACGCGTGACTCGAGGCTGACGGCCATGCTCATCCGGTCGTCCTGCTGGAAGAGGCCGGGGAGGTAGGTCTGCAGGTCCCAGTGCATCACCCTGGAGGCCGGGTCCTTGAACGGGGAGCGCTCGACGACGTCGCGGAAGGTGAGCCAGGCGTTCTCGCGCGAGACGAGCTCGCCGTCGTCGAAGAGGCCGAGCCAGGTCTCTTCGGGCACCTTGGCGAAGTTTGAGAAGTAGAGGGCGCGCCAGTCGAGCGCCTGGCCGGCGTTGCGCATGAGCCGGCGGAGGGTGGCCCACTCGAGGAGCTGGCGCCGCAGGTTGCCGCCGACCGCCGCACCTCCAGGGGTGGAGGCCTCTCCCCGGCGGCGGAGCATGGAGAGCAGTCCCTTGACCGGGTGGGAGAGCGCGTAGCGGGCGTAGCCGCCGAAGATCTCGTCGGCCGCCTGGCCGCCCAGGCAGACCTTGACCCTGGAGGCGGCGAGCGAGCTGACGTGGAACATGGGGATCATGGCGGCGCCGATGACCGGCTGGTCCTGCTGGCGGACCAGGCGCGTGGTGTCGTCGGCGAAGCTGGAGCCGTCGAGCGTGATGAGATCGAGCTCGAGGCCGAGGGCGCGGGCGGCGGTCTCCTGGAAGGGGCGCTCGTCGATGACCCCCTGCCCGGCGAAGTGGACGCCGAAGCAGTGGGGCGGCTGACCAGCCCGCTTGGCGAAGCTGGCGACGGCGGTGGAGTCGATGCCGCCGGAGAAGAAGGCGCCGACCGGGACGTCGGACATGAGCTGGGCGTCGACCGTCCTGGCCAGGGTCTCGGAGAGGACCTGCCCCTGCTCCTCGGCCGATTCGGGGAACTCCTCGGCGGCCGTCAGTGACCAGTAGCGTCTGGAACGCCTCACGCCGCCCTGCTCCCAGGAGCGCCACTCACCGGGCTGGACCTGCTTGATGCCCCGGAAGAAGGTCCGGTCGAAGAGCGGCGTGTGAAAGTGGAGGTACTGGTTGGCGGCCTCGACGTCGAGCTGGCGCGGAACGCCGGAGGCGAGGAGGAGCGCCTTGATCTCGCTGGCGAAGACCACCCGGCGGCCGTCGTCGTGGAAGTAGACCTGCTTCACGCCGAGCATGTCGCGGGCCAGGGTGAGCGTCTTCGAACGGCCGTCCCAGAAGGCGGCGCCCATGATGGCCGAGGCGCGGGCCATGCCGTCGAAGCCGCGCTCGGCGACCAGGTGGAGCAGGGTCTCGGTGTCGGAGCGGCCGCGGAAGCGGTGGCGCGGCTCGAGCTCCTTGCGGAAGGCTACGTGGTCGTAGAACTCGCCGTTGTAGGTGAGCCAGCAGGAGCCGTCCTCGTTGCCCATGGGCTGGGCGCCGGTCTCGGTCAGGTCGACGATGGCGAGGCGGCGGTGGCCGAGGCCGACCGGGCCGGCCACGTAGAAGCCCTCACCGTCCGGGCCGCGGTGGGCCAGGGCGCGGGTGATCCGCTCCAGCTCGGCCCTATCGACCGAGCGACCGGGATCCCGGTAGTGGAAGACTCCAGCGATGCCGCACATCGGTCTGCCCCCGCTGACCGGCCTGTCCTACGGCCCGGTGCACTCCAGGGGCATCCCCTGGCGGAGGGACTGTACGGCGAGACAGGTGGCCTCGGCGACTCCGTGGAGCTGCTCCCACGGGATCGGCCAGGAGCCGCCCTCCCGACAGGCCTTCAGGAAGGCCTCGACCTCGGCCCGGTGTCCCTTGTCCTTGCCGCCGCGAGAGCGGGCCGGCCTGCCACCCTTCCAGAGGGAGATCTCGTCCCAGCCATCGATGACGGCGGTCCGGCCACCGCCGAAGACCTCGATCCGCTCGGACGGGAAGCCCTTGTCTCCGCCGGCCTGGTAGCTGACCGAGGAGATGCTGCCGTTGGCGTGGCGAAGGGTGATGAAGACCCGGTCGTCGGTGACCTGCAGGCCCCCCTCCTTGGCGACCGACTCGGCGTAGACGCGGATCGGGGGGGACCCGGCCAGGGCGGTGCAGGTGTCGATGGCGTGGCAGGCCTCGCCGACGATGCGCCCACCACCGATCTCCTCGTCCTGCGTCCAGTGCTCCGGTGGAATGGGACCTGGAGAGAAGCGGAAGCCGAGGCTCAGGGGGCCGGCGCCGACGAGGAACTTGCGCACCGTGGCGGTGGCCGGAGCGAAGCGGCGGTTGA
>JANMRY010000116.1:0-4913 GCA_031388695.1 Anaeromyxobacter sp.
CACCGCGCGGTCGTGCCAGACGTCGAACGGAGCGCGCGGCGCCCACCCCGCCACGTCGCTCGTCACCCACTCCACCCGGGCGGCGCTCGCGGCGAGCCGCTGCTGCGCCTTCAGGAGGGCGGCGGCGGCGATGTCCACCACGGCGACATTGCGGTAACCCGCGAGGAGCAGTGCATCCACCAGCCGCGAGGCTCCTCCGCCGACGTCCACGATCCGGGCGTCCGTGTCCACGCCGGTCCTCGCGATGAAGTCGAGCGAGGCGTTCGGCCTGGTCTGGAACCAGGACACTTCGTCCTCGCGCTTATCGCTGTAGACCTTGTCCCAATGCGCCTGTCTCGCGTCGACCATGTCGACAGTCTAGAGCCAAGAACGGCCAGAAGGGTGCGGGCGGGCGACACCAACAAGAACAGCCCGGCGACGCACCGCTTGACGGTGTTTCACCGGGCGGTCCGGAATGGCTCCGTCGGCCGGACGACCTGCGAAACGAGCGGCTCCTGCCCATGCGGGTGGACGTCGAGTGGACCAGAGCGCTCCTGGGCTCGAGAAGCGCGCACCGTCCTCCAGCCGGCACGCCGACAGCCCTTCCGAGCACGGCCAGGCGCGCGGACGCGACCTCCTGCTCATCGTCCCGGATGATACGCCACCGGAGCGGAGGCGCTCGCGGCTCGCCTACGAGGTCCTGCGCGGGACCGGCGTGGCGGCCGGCGTCCTCGTCTGCACGCGGGCCTGGTTCGACCGTCACGAGGGGCTCGAGACCTCGCTCCCCGCCACCGTCCTTCGCGAGGGTCGCCTCCTCCATGCCGCCTGACGACCCGCGGATCGAAGACGCGCGAGCCTGGCACGCAAGGGCCGAGCTCGACCTGCGGACGGAGGACCTTGAGCTGGGAGCACCCGAGGCCGAGCGCTGGGGCGAGGTGGCGTTCCATGCACAGCAAGCCGCCGAGAAGAGGCCGACTTCCCAGCCGCCTCACGCCTCCTTCACGTGCCGGTCGATCCGCGGCGGAACCAGGTAGAGCAGGGGCATGACGGCGAAGAGCACCAGCGGGGCACCGGCGTGGACTGTGGCGGTGGCGAGGGCCACGGCGTAGAAACCGGTCCCGGCCAGGACCCGAGAGCGGATGGCTGCCACCACCTCGGGCCGAGCGCCAATCTCCAGGAGGTGACCCCTCCCGGCGGCGTAGGACCACTGCGCCAGCAAGCAGAGGCCGGCCCCCATGAGCGTGGCGCCGTAGACGAGGACGGCAGCGCGCTCGCCGGGATAGGAACCGACCAGGGCGGTCGAGAAGGGCAGGAACGAGACGAAGAGCATGAAGAGGATCTTGATCCAGAGGAGCGCCCGGTCGGAGCGCCGGATGTAGTGGAACTGGTAGTGGTGGCCGACCCAGAGGGTGCCGAGGATGATGAAGCTGACCGCGTAGCTGGCCACCTTGGGCGCGAGGTGGGCCAGGCCGGCCGAGAGTCCCAGCCCCGTCCCGGGCTCCGGCACGTGGAGTTCCAGGACCAGGATGGTCATGGCGATGGCGAAGACGCCGTCGACCAGCGTCTCGATGCGGGCCGTCGAGAGGCCGCGGGTATCATTTCCCTTGGTTCACGCTCCGCCGACGGCGGCGCCTCGATGGCGCCACCTCCTGGTCGGCCAGCCTGGTTCGCGCCCCGGGGACCGCGCCGGGCGCGGCCACCCGAGCGGCCCGGAGCACGGTTTCGCGGAGCCAGCGGTGGGCCGCGTCGCCGTCCATGCGGGGGTGCCAGACCATCGAGAGGGTGTAGGGCGCGAGCTTGAGCGGTGGTTCAACCACCCGCAGGCCGAAGCGGCCCGCCATGGCCCGGGCGACTCGCTCGGGGAGCGTGACCACGGCGTCGGTCTCGGAGACCAGCTGGAGTGCCGCCAGGAAGTACGGGACCGCCTGCGAGACGTGGCGCCGCAGGCCGCGCTCCTCCAGCGTGGCGTCGAGGAGTCCTCCGGGTCGGCCCCGCGGTGCGACCTGGACCTGCTCCAGGGCCAGGAACGCCTCGAGCGAGAGTCGCTCGCCGACTGTCGGGTGATCGCGCCGCACGGAACAGACGAACCGGTCCGAGTAGAGCGGCCGGGTCCGGAGCTCGGGGGGCAGCTCGCCGTAGATGCCGATGGCGAGGTCGGCTCGACCTTCTCGCAGCTCGACGGGATCCTCGGGGGCGTTGGGACGAAAGCGCAGGGTCACACCCGGAGCTTTGGCCACACCGTCGTGCAGCGCCTTGCCGAGCACCGCCAGGACGTTGTCCGAGGCGTGGATCACGAAAGCGCGCTGCAGCTCCCCTGCCACGAAACGAGCCGGTGGCGAGAGCAGCGACGCGGCCTCGACGGTGGCGCAGCGGGCCCGCTCCTTGAGCGCAAGCGCCCGCGGAGTCATGACCATGCGCCGGCCGGCCCGGACCAGCAGCGGGTCGCCCAGCTGCAGCCGCAGGCGAGAGAGCGCGTGGCTCATCGCGGGCGGAGAGAGCCCCAGCAGTGCCGCCGCACCACCGACGCTCTCGGCCTGGAGCAGCGCGTCGAGCGCGGCCAGCAGGTTGAAGTCCGTCCGTTCCATGCCAGGAGGCATACCGAGGTCCCCTCGAGCCTGCCGCTCAATCGGGCTGGGATAGTCCATGTCATGCACCATCGAGTTCGATGGCGTGCAGGTGATTCCTGACGGGGAGCCCCTATGTATCTGAAGGGCATTTCCTCCTCCGCCCCGTCGACAGGAGTCCTGATCATGAACCCGAGAGCCATGCTGATCGCCGCCGCGTTGGTGACCGCCTCTTCAGCCAACGCCCAGTACCCACAGCCCTTGAGGACCTACGCCCACAACGACCCCAACCCGGTCGACTCGCGGAGGCCCAAGCGGGTCGCCATCGTCATCGCCAACCCGTCGGTCAACGCGCTGGGCCAGCCGGTCGGCTTCTGGTGGAGCGAGCTCACCCACCCGTACTTCCTCTTCGCCGAGCAGGGCTACCAGGTGGAGATCTTCAGCTACTTCGGAGGCAAGGCGGTCGCCGACGGGTACTCCAACCCGGGCGACCCGAGCCGGTGGCAGAGCGAGGACCTGATCAGCGCCGGCTTCATGGCCAACCCGGAGCTGGTGAAGCTGGTCGAGACCACCCGGCCGGCCAAGGAGATCGACGTCGACCGGTTCGACGCCATCGTCATCGCCGGTGGCCAGGCTCCCATGGTCACCATCGAGAAGGCGGTCGACACGCAGAGGAAGTTCGTGGAGTTCTACGAGAAGGGGAAGGTGGCCGCCGCGCTCTGCCACGGCTCTGCCATCCTGCGCTACGCAAAGCTGTCGAGCGGCGAGTACCTGGTCAAGGGGAAGACCGTCACCGGCTTCGCCAACGTCGAGGAGGACTTCGGCCGCGACGCCGGCATCAAGTACGGCTTCCTCAAGCCGGGGCAGGAGCTCTTCACCTGGCGCATCGAGACCGAGCTCAAGAAGCTGGGGGCCAACTTCATCCAGGCCGGGCTCTGGCGCAGCTTCGCCGTCCGCGACGGCAACCTCGTCACCGGCCAGCAGAACTACTCCGGTGGCGAGACGGCCCGGCTGGTCATCGCAGCGCTCGGCGGGTAGACCGGCGAGGACCAGGTGCGCTCCTTCAAGCTCAGGACCGGTGGCGCGGTCATCCCCAGCGTGGGGCTGGGCGTGTTTCGTGCGCCGCGGGGCGAGGTCACCCGGACGACGGTCCGCACCGCGCTCCAGCTCGGCTACTGGCACATCGACACCGCCGCCGTCTACGGCAACGAGGCCGACGTCGGGGCCGCGGTGAGGGAGAGTGGGGTCTCCCGGGGCGAGGTATTCGTCACCACCAAGCTCTGGAACGAGGATCAGGGCTACGAGTCGGCGCAGCGGGCCTTCGACGCCTCGCTGGCCCGGCTCCGGCTCGAGTACGTGGACCTCTACCTCCTGCACTGGCCTGTGCCGGGGAAGCGGCTCGAGTCCTGGCGAGCGCTCGAGGCGATCCACGCCTCGGGGCGGGCGCGGGCCATCGGCGTGAGCAACTTCATGCCGAACCACCTCGACGAGTTGCTGGGGCAGGCCCGGGTCCCCCCCGCGGTCAACCAGATCGAGGTGAGCCCATTCCTTCAGCAGCGCGACGTACGGACGCGGTGCGCCAAGGACGGGATCGTGGTGGAGGCCTACAGCCCGCTCACCAAGGGGCTCCGCCTCGGGCATCCGGTGGTGGGCCGGATCGCGGCCGAGGTGGGCCGGACCACCGCTCAGGTCCTGCTGCGCTGGGGAATCGAGAGCGGGCTGGTGGTGCTACCCAAGTCGACCCGCCCGGAGCGACTGGCCGAGAACCTCGCCGTCCAGGACTTCGCGCTATCGCCCGAGCAGATGGCCGCTCTCGACGCGCTTGAAGAGGGGCTCACCACCGGCTGGGACCCGCGCGGGCGACCGTAGCGATCGCCAGCTCGAAGGCGAACGGCCCGGCGAACCGTGAGGTCCGTCGGGCCGTCCAGTGTGGCTCCCCAGGCATGACTCGAACATGCGACATGGTGATTAACAGTCACCCGCTCTGCCAACTGAGCTACTGGGGAATGGCAGGGCGGCGAATCTAGAGAAGGGACGCCCCTCCCGTCAAGGGGGAATCCACCCCGTCGCGAGGCGCGCGGCGCGGCGGAAACGGGCGCGGGCGGCGACGCCACGACGGACCCTGCCGCGGGTCGCCCACGCGCGCCGGCGCAGGCGCGGGCGCCGGAGGGGGCGGGCGATGACGCCGGCCCCCGGGCCCCGCTATGCTCGGACCGGATGCAGCTCGACAGCCCAGCGCGCACGCACTTCCAGGCCCTGGTGGCGCGGCCGGTGATCCCGCTCGACGAGGCCGCCCTGGCCCTCGCCGCCGAGGAGTATCCGGGGCTCGACGCCGCCGGCTACCTGGCCCAGCTCGACGCCCTGGGCGAG
>JANMRY010000189.1:0-9089 GCA_031388695.1 Anaeromyxobacter sp.
GCTCCCCGAGCTGGCGGCCGACCTGCTGGGCGGGCCCGTCACGCTGGTCCACCGGCTCGACCGCGAGACCTCTGGCGTGACCGTGCTGGCCCGCACCCCCGAGGCGACCTACGCGCTGGCCGAGGCCTTCCGCGCCGGCACGCCGGAGAAGACCTACCTGGCGCTCTGCCTGCGCCCGCCCTCGCCGCCGCAGGGGCGCGTCGAGGTCGCCATCGGCCGCGACCCGCGCCGCAAGGGGCTGCGCCAGGTCTCGCCGGGCGGCGACGCCGCCGCCACCCGCTACCGCACCCTGGTGACCGGTCACGCCTCCCTGGTGGAGGCCTGCCCCGAGACCGGCCGCACCCACCAGGTCCGGGTCCACCTCGCCCACCTCGGCGCGCCGCTGCTGGGCGACCCGAAGTACGGCGGGGCCCGCATGGTCGGCGCCATCCCGGTGCTGCGGGTGATGCTCCACGCCGCCCGGCTCGAGCTGCCGCACCCGGTCACCGGCGCGCCGCTCCGCTTCGAGGCGCCGGTGCCGGAAGACTTCAGCGAGCTGGCGGCGTCGCTGGAGTGCCCGCTGCCGGGGTAGGCCCTCGCCTCAGGGCCAGCTGATCCGGACCGGCGGCGTGGCGACGCCGCGCGCGTCGAGGGTCACCAGGTCGAGCGTGAAGCCTCCCACGGCCAGCTCCAGCTCCTCGGTGGCGCCGGTGAGCGTGGTCCGCTGGACGGGGGCCGGGCTGGCGGCCAGCTTCCACCGGCAGTTCGCGGTGTCGCCGAGGCCGCAGCCATCCACCCTCGCCACGCCGCTGGTGGCGACGCCACCGGCCACCTCGAGCAGGCGGACGGTGGCGACGTCGAAGAGCTTCTCGACGCGCAGCGAGAAGGAGGCGCGGCCGGTGCCGGTGCCGCCGCTCCCGGCCGGCGCCAGCGGGGCCTCGCCGCGGAGCGTGAAGGCGAGCGCGTCGCTCCAGCGCTCGTGCCCCCGGGTCGTCGCGTCGCCGTCGAAGGGCTCCACCTTGAGGTAGAGGTCGAAGGAGGTGGCGGGGACGGCCGGGGCGTCGGGGAGGCGGCCGCCGGCGAGCTGGCCGGCCCCCGCGGCGAGATCGACGACGGACGTCAGCACCGGCCCTGCGGCGCCCGAGGCGAGCTGGGTCCGGTGCTCGAAGGTGGCCTTCTCCCAGGCGAAGGCGATGGTCTCCTGGTCTGGCCCGAGGCTCATCGCCGAGACCCGCACACGCTCGAGCCGGACCCTGAACCTGCAGGGTCCGGTCACGGTGGTCGAACAGACCTCGAGCTCGACGGTCGCGATCAAGGAGCCGCGGGCCAGCCGCTCGAGGATGGGCCCGGTGGCGGCGTCACGCCCCTTGAGCAGGGCCAGCTGGTGCCACTCGCCGCGGCCACCCGCGCTGCCAGCCCCACCGGAGGCGGCCCCACCGGCCGCGCCGAGGCCGAAGGCGAGGACGTCGGACCAGCGCTCGTGTCCCCTCGTGGAGACCGAGCCGTCGATGCCCGCGACCTTGAGGTAGACGTCCCATCCAGAGCCCGGCGAGCCGATCGCCATGTACGGGACGGCGGCGCCCGGGGCCGGGGCGCCGGCCGGTCCGGCCGGTCCGGCAGGTCCTGTCGGTCCCGGTGCTCCGCTGGCGCCAGCCGGGCCGGTGTCGCCCTTCGGGCCGGCCGGACCGGCGGGACCGGTCGCGCCGGGAAGGCCGGGAATCCCGGGGAGGCCGGCCGGACCTGCAGGTCCCTGCAGGCCGGTGAGCCCCCGCGGTCCGGGAGGGCCCTCGGGGCCGGTGGTGTCGACGCCGACGAAGAGCTCGTGCTTGCGGCAGTCGAGCGCGCCGCCGGAGGTGCAGCGCGTCCCCGGGAGCGAGCCGGGGGGCGCGGGGTAGCCGAGCAGCGTCGGGTCGCAGCCGGCCGGCGCCCACGGTGCCACCACTCGCCACTCGCCGCCGGTCCGCTCGTAGCAGGTCGGGATGGTGGCCGGCGGCGCGTACCGGGGCAGGTCCTTCGGGCCGTGGTCGTCGCGCTGATCGTGGCGATCGGTCCTGGTGGGCCGCCGGTCGGCCGCGCCCGCCGTGGCGGTGGGTACGGCGGCGAGGAGCAGGGCGGCGGCGAACGCGGCGGGGAAGCGAGTCGGCATGGGGAACCTCCGGTTGACGGAGAGCGTAGCCGCCGTGGAGTGGGGGGGCCATACTTTCACGGGGGTCCGGGATGGAGCCACTGCGCGGCGCGTCATTGGCGGTCTCGCTTCCTGGCCGCACCGGCCGCGGGCCAGTGAGCCCGGTTCAGGGCCCGGCCGGCGGCGCCGGCCGCGTCTTCCAGCGGTCGTGCATCCAGACCCACTCCTCGGGCCGGGCGCGGATGGCCGCCTCGAGCTGCGCCGTGCAGGCGGCGGTGATCCGCACCGACTCGGCCTCGCGGTCGGCGGCGTCGGCGTCGTAGGGCACCGGCTCGATGGAGAGCTCGTGGCCGTCGCCGGCCCGCGGCCCGCGGCGGCGGCTCCAGATCACCGCCACCGGGGAGCGGAAGCGCATCGCCAGGTCGCCGGCGGCCCGCGGCGTCCAGGCCAGGCGGCCGAAGAAGGGGACGAAGACCCCCTGCACGTCGGTGTCCTGGTCGATGAGCAGCCCGAGCAGCATCCCCTTGCGCAGGCAGCGGATGATGGCGCGGGCGGTGCCCGGGTCGTCGCGCAGCAGCACCTCGAACTTCCCCTCGGCGCGGAAGCGCTCCAGCACGGCGTGCAGGAACGGGCTGCGGCCGCTCCGCGCCACCGTGGCGCAGGGGACCCCGCCCCGCACCAACCGGCGCGCCAGCAGCTCCCAGTGGCCGATGTGGCCGGAGACCATGATCAGGCCGCGCCCCTCGGCCATGAGCGCCGCCAGCCGCGCCTCGGCGCCGGGCGCGAAGCCGACGTAGCGCTCCAGCGCGGCGTCGTAGGCGCGGACCGAGAGCATCTCGGCCACCAGCCAGCCGAGGTGGCGCAGGCAGGCCCGCCCCACCCGCGCCCGCTCGGCGGGGGTCTGCTCCGGGTAGGCGATCGCGAGGTGGGCGAGGATGGCGCGGCGCGTGCCGACCGCCAGGTGCCAGCCGGCCCAGGCCATCCCGCCGGTCAGCGCCAGGGCCACGCGCAGCGGGAGGTGGGCGAAGAGCGCCACCAGGCCGCGCAGCGCGGCGGTGCGCAGCGCCCGCCTCAGCCGGGTCAGGGGAGGAACTGCCAGGCGGCGATGCTACCACCGCCCGCCATCGCCAGTCAGCGCACCGAGAGGAAGGGCTCCGGGTTGAGCAGCTTGTTGGTGCCCGGGTCCATCTGGCTGTCGGGGAAGCGGCGCGGCCGCAGCTCGTGGAGGACCCGGGCGGTGTTCTCGGCCAGTGTCGAGGCCACGCGCAGCCGCCGGTCGCGCTCGGTGAAGCGGGCCACCAGCTCCTGCAGCCGCAGGACGTCGCGCTCCTGGATGGCGCCGATCTTCGGCAGCATGAAGAGCGCCGAGCCGGCCAGCCAGATCTCGCGGGTCTCCAGCTCGCGCCCCTTGTCGAAGGCCGGGGCGAAGCCGTAGGCGCCGACCAGGTCGATGAGGGCCGGCACCAGGCGTGGCCCGGCCTTGAGCAACTCGGCCTCGACGTCCCAGGGCGAGACCCCGCGGGCCCGGGCCTCCTCGGCGATGGGGGTCCGCCACTCCATGTAGAGGTCCTCGTAGAGGGCCAGCCAGATGCGCTGGCGCTCGCGCCGCGGCGCCCGGTTGATGCAGCGGATGAAGGCCGGGCCGGAGTTCTCGTGGAGCAGCCGGTCGACGGCGGGGCGCGAGTTGAGCCGCTTCAGCCCCTGCTTGAAGAAGGGCTCGCCGCCCCGCTCTCCCATGACGTTGACGGTCAGGAAGGCCCGCTCCGCCCCCTTGCCGAAGAGGCCGGCGCGATCCAGGGTCCGCAGCGCGCCGACCATCGCCTCGTAGATGGCCTTGTCGATGCGCGGCGTGCGCTGCGCCGGGTCGGGCAGCTCCAGGGCCGCCACCGCCGGATCGAAGTCGTGGTGCTCGAAGTGGGGCGGGCTCCAGCGCAGCAGCCGCCGCCCCGACTCGCCGCGGTAGCGGGGGTCGTGGGCCGCCATGCGGGCGGCGCTCCGGGTCAGCGCCTCCTCGGTGTTGGCGGTGGCCCGCACCCAGGCCAGCTGCGACGGGCCGCTGGTGTAGAGGGCGAAGACGTAGAGGTGCTCGGTGCCGACCTTCTGCCGGATGGCCTGCACGGCGCCGGCGGCCCGGTTGGTCAGCTCACGGCGGAAGCTCCCGGCGTCGAAGGTCGCGGGCATGGTCAGGCCACGCAGCGGAAGTCGCGCGGCTCCTCGAAGCCGCGCCCCCTGAGCTCGCTCCGGATCAGGTCGCGGGCCCCGGCGGCGCCGACCGCCACCAGCACCGGCAGCCCGCGCAGCCGCTCCACCTCCTCGAAGTGGTGGACCGGCGCGCCGCGGATGGTCCGGCCCACCTTCTTGCGGTCGACCTCGACGAAGGCGACCACGCGGATGCCGACCCGCAGCAGCCCGTCGGCGAAGGCCCGCCCGGTCTCGCCGGCGCCCCAGAGGGCCACCTCGGCGCGGCCGCGCAGCGGGCCGCTGGCCAGCGCCGCGCACTTGAGCGCCAGGTGCCGGTCGAGCCCGTAGCGGGCGTCGGTGCGGGTGAGCCGCCTCGGCCCCTCGCGCCAGTCGAGGACCGTGACCGGCAGGTTGGCGAGCCGGCCGCCGGCGGCCGAGAGCCGCAGCCAGAGGTCGTAGTCCTCGGGGAAGTCGCCGTCGCGCCAGCCCCCCACCGCCGCCAGCGGCGCCCGCCGCAGCAGCGTGGCCGGGTGGCAGAGCGGCGCCTCGACGAAGAGGTCTCGCGCCACCAGCGCCGGGGTGATGAGCGAGTTGAGCCAGGCGACGTAGCGGCGCATGCCGTCGCGCAGCTGGCCCCGCGGGAAGAGCCGGACCTGGCCGCCGACGGCGGCCAGCGCCGGGTCGGCGTCGAGCGCGGCCACCTGGGCCTCGAGCCGGCCCGGCCAGGAGACGTCGTCGGCGTCCATGCGCGCCACCAGCTCGGCGTCGCTGGCGGCCAGCGCCCGGTTGAGCGCCAGGGCGATCCCCTCCCCGGGGGCGCGCAGCAGGCGCACCCGGCGATCGCGCGCCGCCAGCCGGTCGAGCGCGGCGGCGCTGGCGTCGGTGGAGCCGTCGTCGACGGCGATGAGCGTGAGGTCGCGGTAGCGGCCGCGCAGCACCGAGATGGCCGCGGCACCGACGGTGGCGGCGGCGTCGCGGACCGGCAGGAGGACTGCGACCCTGGGCATGTGCCGGGCGCTCCGGGCCCTCTGGCGGAGCCGGCTACGACGTGGGGCTGGCGCCGATCTCGGCGCAGAGCCACTCGGCGGCGAGGATGTAGCCGCGCACGCCCAGCCCGGTGATCTGGCCGCGGCAGGCGCCGGCCACGATGCTCTTGCGACGGAACTCCTCGCGGGCGTGGATGTTGGAGATGTGGACCTCGACCACCGGCGCCTTGACGCTCTTCAGGCAGTCGTAGAGGGCGATGCTGGTGTGGGTGTAGGCGCCCGGGTTGATGATGATGCCGCGGGCCTCCTTGCGGTGCTGCTGGATGAAGTCGATGAGGCCGCCCTCGTGGTTCGACTGGCCCGCCTTGACCGGGACGCCCCAG
This sequence comes from Anaeromyxobacter sp., assembly GCA_031388695.1. Taxonomy (GTDB): domain Bacteria; phylum Myxococcota; class Myxococcia; order Myxococcales; family Anaeromyxobacteraceae; genus JADKCZ01. Next base: position 5,655 of record JANMRY010000189.1, read on the forward strand.
GCGTCGCAGGCCTTGCGGAGCATGTTCTCGATCTCGGCCAGCGTGGTCGAGCCGTAGATCTCCGGCTCACGTTCGCCGAGCAGGTTCAGGTTGGGGCCGTGCACGAGGAGGATCATGGTGGAGACCCTAGCCGCATTGGCGGTGGGGCGTCGAGGGATCTTCCGGGGAAGCCCCCCTCGCCGCCCCGTTCACTTCACGGTGAGCGGCCCCAGCTCCAGCGCCTCGAGCTTGGCCTCGAACTCGGCGCGCGGCCCGACCACGATGATTGGCATCCTGGCCGGCTTGATCCAGGCCTTGGCCACCCGGGCCACGTCGGCCGCCTCGACCCGGGCGATGCGGTCCGGCAGCGCCGCGAACCAGTCGACCGGGAGCCCGAGCGCGGCCAGCGAGGCGATCGAGCCGGCCACCGCGTCGTTGGTCTCCAGCGTGAGCGGCAGGCTGCGGAGCAGCGCCTCCTTGGCCCGCTGCAGCTCCCCGTCGCGCAGCTCGCCGGTGGCCAGGGCCGCCAGCTCATTCTCGAACTCGGTCACCGACTCGGCCGTGAACTTCGACTGCAGCCCGCCCGCCGCCGCCAGCCAGCCGCGGTCGCGCTCGAGGCGCAGGCTGGAGCGGACCCCGTAGCTGTAGCCCTTGGTCTCGCGCAGGTTCTGGTTGAGCCGGCTGCCGAAGATGCCGCCCAGCACGTTGTTGAGCACCGCCATGGGGATGCGGTCGGGGTGCGCCGCAGGGAAGAGCTCGCCCACCACCCAGACCTGCGACTGGGTCGTCCCGGGCTTGTCGACCAGGGTGACGCTCCGCCCGGCCAGCTTCGGGTAGGCCGGCCGCTTCGGCTCGGCGCCGCGCCGGCCCTTCCAGGCGGCCAGCTTCTGGTCGAGCAGCGCCTTGATCCCGGCGGCGTCGACGTCGCCGGCCACCGAGACGATGGCGCTCCTCGGGTCGTAGTAGTCGGCGTGGAAGCGCTGCAGGTCGGCCCGGCTGATCGACTTGACGGTCTCGGGCGTGCCGCCGGCGGGCCGGCCGCGCGGGTGCTGCTCGCCGTAGACCAGCCGGGCCGCCTCGTCGGCCGCCAGGGCGCTCGGGGTGGCCTGCTTCTGCTGCAGGCCGGTGAGCCGGATGCCGCGCACCCGCTCCACGTCGTCGGCGTGGAAGGCGGGCGACAGCAGCGCCTCGGCCAGCAGGTCGAGCGCCGCCGGCAGGGTCTCGGTCAGGCAGTTGAGCCGCAGCCGGGTGGTCTCGAGGTCGGCGCTGGCGGAGAGGCGGGCCGCCAGGTCCTCGACGGCGGCGGCGAAGGCCAGGGCCGGCCGCTTGGCCGTCCCCTCGGTGAGCATGTCGGCGGTGAAGCCGGCCAGGCCGCCCTTCCCTGCCGGCTCCTGGTCGACGCCGGCGCGCAGCACGATCTCGATCGAGACCAGCGGCACGGCCCGGCTCTCCACCACCAGCAGCCGGGCGCCGCCCAGCAGCCTGGCCTCCTTCGGCACCGGGGCCTCGAAGTGCAGCTCGCCTGGCGCCGGGGGCGGCTTCTGGGCGCGGAAGGGGGCGTCGGGGGTCTCGAGCGGCGGCGCGGGCGGGGGGGGCGTTGGCGCCGCCACCGCCGGCTCGGCGGGCTTGGCCGGCTTGACCGGCGGGGTGGCGCAGGCCGCAGCCGAGAGCAGCAGCGCCGCGAGGGCGAAGATCCTGGTCATGGGCGTGCTCACTTGGTCACCTTGGCCTTGGCCCTGGGCAGCGTGGTCAGCTCGATGCGGCGATCGTCGGCGAGGTACTTCTGCGCGAAGGCCTGCACGGCGGCCGGGGTCACGGCGCGGTAGCGGGCCAGGTCCTGCGCCAGCCAGCCGGGATCGCCGCGGTAGGTCTGGTACCGGTTGAGCTGGTCGGCGCGGCTGCCGATCCGCTCCAGGCCGCGCACCCGGGCGGCGATGAAGCTGCGCTTGGCCCGCTCCACCTCCTCGGCGGTCGGGCCGGACTTCTTCAGCTCGTCGATGGCCGCCTGCATGGGAGGCAGCAGCTCGGCGGCGCTCTTGCCGCCGTTGGCCACGGCGGTGAGCTGGAACCAGCCGCCCAGCCCGTTGGTCTGGCTGCCGGCGCTGACGCTGGCGGCGACGCGGCTGGCGTGGACCATCGAGCGGGTCAGGCGGGAGGCGTCGGAGCCGGCCAGCACCTCGGCCAGCACGTCACCGGCCGGCTCGTCGTCGGCGTACATGACCGGCCCGTTCCAGGCGAGATCGAGCTTCGGCACCTCGGCGACCGGGTCCTGCAAGGTCTCCCGCACCACGCCGGTGAGCAGGGGCTGCGCCACCGCCGGGCGCTTCACCGGCGGGCCGGCCGGGATGGGGCCGAAGTACTGCTCCACCAGGGCCCGGGCCTGGGCCGGGTCGAAGTCGCCGACGATGGCCAGCGAGGCGTTCTGCGGGCCGTAGAACTCGCGGAAGAAGCCCTTGACGTCGTCGACGCTAGCCGCCTGGATCTCGGGGATCGAGCCGATGACGCACTGGTAGTAAGGGTGGGGGTCCGGGTAGAGCAGGTCGCAGAGACGCAGGAAGGTCAGGCCGTAGGGACGGTTCTCGTAGCTCTGGCGCCGCTCGTTGGAGACCACGTCGCGCTGCACCTGGAGCTTCTTGGCGTCGAGGGTCTCGAGCAGGAAGCCGAGCCGGTCGCTCTCCAGCCAGAGGGCCGAGGCCAGCTCGTTGGACGGGACCACCTCGTAGTAGTTGGTCCGGTCGAAGCTGGTCGAGCCGTTGGCGGTCCCACCGATGGTCTCGAGCACCTTGAAGGGGGAGGGCTGCACGTGCTTCGAGCCGGAGAACATCATGTGCTCGAAGAGGTGGGCGAAGCCGGAGCGGCCCGGGGCCTGGTTGGCGGCGCCGACGTGGTACCAGACGTTGACCGCCACCTGCGGCAGCCGGTGGTCGGGGCTCAAGATGACGGTCAGGCCGTTGGGCAGCTGGTACTTCTCGAAGGCGATGGTCGGGTCGGCGGCCCGCGCGTTGCTGGCGAGGGCGAGGGCGCCGAGGATGACGGTGAGGCGGCCGAGCTTCGACACGAGACCTCCAGGGGCACGATGGATCGGGCCTTCCTCTGTAGGCCAGTCCCCGCCCGGGGGCAACGTGGGCGTGCGGTTGTGCGGTTGTGCGGTTGTGCGGTTGTGCCGGGTATGCGGTTGTGCGGGCGGTTGGGGCGGTTGCGGGCGGTTGTGCCGGGTAAAGAACGAAGGAAGATCGAGAGACTGAAGCAGCCGGGTTTCACCGATTGGTCCAGGAGTCGTCCGGAGGGCAGCCGAAAACGCTCGTCGGTCGAGTTGGCCGCGACTTTGGGGCTTGGGTCGGCCACTTCGTGACCGTCAGCAGGCTTCACTCATCGGGAGTGGCGCCGTGCGCGCAGACCACGCCAGCCGCGGCGACCCGACCGACCGCTTCCGCCGGGTCCGACCCCGCCTCAACT
>JANMRY010000038.1:0-24801 GCA_031388695.1 Anaeromyxobacter sp.
CCCGGAGCGGCGCGCGGCGCCGCCTTGCGGGGGCTGGTGGACTGGTGATAAACAGGCGCGCCTTCGCCGACATAGCTCAGTTGGTAGAGCAGCTGATTCGTAATCAGCAGGTCCACGGTTCAAATCCGTGTGTCGGCTCACTCGATGACGGGCGCCCGGTCAACCCCGCGGCGCCCGTTCTCGTCTTCGGACGCTGGCGCCAACCTTCAGGCGCCCTCTGGTCCCGGGGTTCAGCTGCTCGGGCCCGGCTCCGCTTCCGCTGACGGGGTGGACGGCGCGGGCTGAACCTGTGCGGGCAGCGTCAGCGCCAACGTCGATCTGAGCTGGCGACCGGCGGCGTCCTTGAGCCAGAGGCTGAAGGTGGAGGGACCGCCTGGCGGCACGGCCCCCTCTTGCGGAAGGAAGAGCAGGATCCCCTCCCAGGTCCCGCCAGGCGCCAGCTCCACCGGCTGCAGCTCCAGCGTCGACAGCCGCTCCCGCAGTTCGGGAAGGCTCAGCCAGGCGTCCCGCGCCCGGAAGGACGAGGCCATCGCGCCCACGGCCCCGAACATGCCGATGTTCTGGTAGGCGGACCGGCCGACGGCGATCATGAGCCGGCTCCTCGCGGTCCCCGGCCCCACCTGGTGGAGCAGGCGGCCGTCGGAGAGCGTGAGCTGGGCGAAGAGCCCGTCGAGCCTGAGCACCTCCGCGCCGGTGTTGGCCAGCTTCACCCGGACCGGCACGAACCCGTGGGCCATGAGCGAACCACCCGCGGACGGGAACTTCACGCGCTGGTCCTCCACCGCCGCCGTGACCTGGAGGCCGGGCAGGATCCCTGGCCGGGCGGCCCGGACGGCTTCCAGCGCTTGCCTCACGGCCTTCCCGGGGCCCAGCGCCTCGACCAGCGCCCCCGCCGCCTCGCCGAGGTTCTCCCCGGCATGGGTCTCGCCGTCCTTCATCGGGACCATCGGCTCCTCGCTGAACTGTGTCCGCTCCGGCGGGGGACCCACCGGCCCCGGCTGGAACGGCCTGGCCCCCCGGCTCTTCCAGGTGGCCACCAGCTCGCCGGTGGGCGTGAAGGCTGCAAAGCGCCAGGTAAGGGCGTGCCAGGGTTCCGGGGGCTCCGACCAGACAAAGGCCTCGAAGTCACCGAGCCACGGCACCAGCACCAGGTCGACCGCCGGCACCGCCCCCTCGAACGGCGGCGGCGCGGTGATCTCCGCCACCTCCCGGAAGAGGCGCGGCATGAGCTGGCGCAGGACGGTGGCGCTGTCCTGCCCCACCTGCAAGGCGTACCCGTTGATGTCGGGCGCCCACCAGGCCCTCTCGAAGGCGGTGGCGTAGTGGACGCCGAGCCGCATCGGGATCGGCTCGCTCGCGACGGTCGTCGGGGGCGGGATGAGGTGCTTCACCTTGGGCTTCGGCACCGAGATGCAGGCGCCGAGGCAGAGCAGGATGGGGACGGCGAGGCGGGTCGCGGGTGTCATGGGTGTCTCCTCCAGGGGCCAGGTTCCAGGGCGAGCCCCCACCCGGCCTGGCGATCTCCCGGCCGGACGGCTCGACTCGCGGTGTCGACTCCCTATGAGTGGAGGGTTGGAGCCAACCCCGATGTGACGGGGCGGAAGGCTCGAGACCAGGAACTCGACCTGCGCCTACCCGCGCCGCGTCACCACCTCGATGCGCCGGCCCATCGCCTGGCGGAAGTAGGCCGCCTCGCGCGCCACGTCCCAGAGCTCCAGGTCGATCTCGCCGCGGGCCCTGGCCACCACCTGGACCCGCCCCTTCACGGCGCTGGCCCGCAGCCCGATGATCGGCTGGTGGTGGCTCCGATCGAGCGCGTCGGCGGTGCGCAGCATCGCCACCAGCCGGCGCAGCAGCCGCACCTGCCCCGGCGCCATGCCCTCCAGGTCGGGGCGCCCGGCGTCGGGCGGGGTGCGGCGGTGGTAGCGGGCCACCAGCGCCACCAGCTGCCGCTCCTGGTCTGAGAAGCCGGCCACGTCGGCGTTGGCGATCAGGTAGTAGGTGTGCTTGTGGTGACGCTGCGGCGAGACGGCGTGGCCGACGTCGTGGAGCAGCGCCGCCGCCTCCAGCACGCCGCGCGCCGTGGCCGGCAGCCGGTGCAGGTCGGCCAGCTGGTCGAAGAGCTGCAGGGCCAGGCGGGTCACCTGCCGGGCGTGCTTCTCGTCGAAGCCGAAGCGGCGCCCCAGCGCCACCACCGCCTCGCTGCGCCCCTCCGCCGCCGCCTCGGCCGCCGCCGGCGACCGCCGCGCCAGGTCGAGCAGCAGGCCGTTGCGCAGGCCGGTGCTGACCGCGGTGACCGCCTCGAGCCTGAGGTGGGCCATGGCCGCCTCGAGGATGACGGCGCCGGCGACGATGATCTCGGCGCGGCGCGGCTCGAAGCGGCGCCGCCGCTCGGCCAGCGTCATGGCCGCCAGCTCCTCGACCATCTTCCCGAGCCGCCGCCCCGTCAGCCGCTTCGAGTCGTTGCCGGCCGCCACGATGGCGTTGATGGTGCCCGACGAGCCGAGCGCGACGCGCGGCGCCGCCAGCCTGCGCGGCAGCGTCTCGCGGAAGGCCTCGGCGGCGTAGGAGCGCATCACCGCCAGCCGCTCGTCGCTCACCTTGCCCGACGAGCCGAAGATCTCGGTGAGGCGAACGGCGCCGACCGCCACCGAGTAGAGCGCGGTCGGCTTGTCGCCGAGCCCGGTCGCCACCTCGGTGGAGCCGCCGCCGATGTCGATCACCAGCGAGCGGGCGCTGGCCGGGCGCCCTTCCAGCACGCCGAGGCAGATGAGCCGGGCCTCCTCGCGCCCGCTCACCACCTCGAGGTTGAGGCCGGCCTCGACGCGGGCCCGCTTGACGATCTCTTCGCGGTTGCGCGCCTCGCGGACCGCCGCGGTCGCCACCGCCCGCACCTTGGCCCGGTGGCGCCGGCAGAGCGCCGCGTAGCGCCGCAACGTGCCGAGCAGCCGATCGGCGACCGGCCTGGCGATCGAGCCGCCGCTGAAGACCCCTTCGCCGGGGCGGACCGGGTCTCGCTCCTGGTGGAGCGTCTCGAGCGTGCCGTCCGGAAGCGGCCTGGCGATCTCGAGCCGGACCGCGTTGGTGCCCACGTCGATGGCGGCCAGGATCCGCTCGTGTCCGTTCTTCATCTGCCGGAACTCTAACTCCCCGTCCTGACAGCCGGAAGCACCATCCACCACCCCGGGACCGTCACCCTCCCGTCACGCAAGGGTCACGTGCCCGGACCGCCGTCCGGGCATACTCGATGGGGCTCGCCATGACACCCGCCATCCCCGCCAGCCCCACCAACCCGCCGCCCGGCGAGCCGGCCACCGAGGCCGGCCCGCGCCCGGTCGAGCCGCACGACCCGTCGCTTTACCTCAACCGGGAGCTCTCCTGGCTCGAGTTCGACGCCCGGGTGCTCGAGGAGGCCCGCGACGGCTCGCTGCCGGTGCTGGAGCGGCTCAAGTTCCTCGGCATCACCTCCTCCAACCTCGACGAGTTCTTCATGGTCCGGGTGGCCGGCCTGAAGCAGAAGATCGCCGCCGGCGTCACCGCCGCCGCCGCCGACGGCCTGCTCCCGGCCGAGGTGCTGGCCGCGGTCGCCTCTCGCACCCACCAGCTGGTCGAGCTGCACGACCGGACCTGGCAGGAGGAGCTCCGGCCCGACCTGGCGCGGGCCGGCCACCAGCTGGTGGCGCCGCGCGACTTCACGCCCGAGCAGGCCGAGGTGGCCCGCAGCCGCTTCACCCAGGAGATCCTCCCGGTGCTGACGCCGTTGGCGGTCGACCCGGGCCACCCCTTCCCCCAGCTGCGCAACAAGTCGCTCAACGTCGCCCTGATCCTGCGGCGCGCCGGGCGCAAGCGCCGTCGGGACATGGAGGTGCTGCTGGCGGTGGTGCAGGTGCCCTCGGTGCTGCCGCGCCTGCTGAGCCTCCCTGCCGGGGCCGGCCTGGTCCACGCCCTGCTCGACGAGGTGATCGCCGCCTACGCCGTCGACCTCTTCCCCGGCTTCACGGTGCTCCACGCCGCCGGCTTCCGCGTCACCCGCAACTGGGACCTGGAGATCGACGAGGAGGAGTCGGAGGACCTGGTCTCGGCGGTGCAGGAGGAGCTGCGGCGGCGGGATCGCGGCGCCGCGGTGCGGCTCGAGATCGCCGCCGGCGCCGCCGACCCGATCGTCCAGGCGCTGGTCCGGGCGCTCAAGCTCGAGCCGGCCGACGTCTACCCGGTCACCGCACCGCTCCAGGTGCAGGACCTGCTCCAGCTCGGCGAGGCCGACCCGCGCCCGGAGCTGCGGCTCGAGCCCTGGACCGCCGTGCTCCCCAAGCCGTTCGAGGAGGGGGTGCCGGTCCGCGAGGCGATCGCCGCGGGGGAGGTGCTGCTCCACCACCCCTACGAGTCCTTCGACCCGGTGGCCCGCTTCGTCGAGGAGGCGGCAGACGATCCCGACGTCCTCGCCATCAAGCAGACCCTCTACCGGACCAGCGGCGACAGCCCCTTCGTGCGCGCCCTCTCCCGGGCCGCCGAGAACGGCAAGCAGGTCACCGCCATCGTCGAGATCAAGGCCCGCTTCGACGAGGCCAACAACATCGCCTGGGCACGCCGGCTCGAGGAGTCGGGCGTGCACGTGGTCTATGGCCTGCTCGGCCTCAAGACCCACTGCAAGGTGGCGCTGGTGGTGCGGCGCGAGGGGCCGAAGCTGCGCCGCTACGTCCACCTCGGCACCGGCAACTACAACCCGCAGACCGCCCGGGTCTACACCGATCTCTCGCTCTTCTCGGCCGCCCCCGAGCTCGGCGAGGACGTGGCCAGCCTCTTCAACCTGCTGACCGGCTACGCCGAGCCGCCGCGCTGGAAGAAGCTGACGGTGGCCCCCTTCGGCCTACAGGAGAAGATCATCGAGCTGATCGGGCGCGAGACCGACAAGGCGCGGCGCGGCGAGCCGGCCCGCATCCTCGCCAAGATGAACTCGCTGGTCGACGCCGCCGTGATCCGGGCCCTCTACGCGGCCAGCCAGGCCGGCGTCGAGGTCGAGCTGTTGGTGCGCGGCATCTGCTGCCTGCGCCCCGGCGTGCCGGGCCTCTCCGAGCGGATCCGCGTCACCTCTGTGGTCGACCGCTTCCTCGAGCACGCCCGGGTCTTCGCCTTCGGCGCCGGCGACAACCCCGAGTGCCTGCTCTCCAGCGCCGACTGGATGCCGCGCAACTTCCACTCCCGCGTCGAGGTGATGTTCCCGGTCGAGGACCGGGCCATCAAGGCCCGCGTGGTCGGCGAGATCCTCGGCCTGCCCCTGCAGGACCGGGCCCGGGCCCGCTGGCTCCAGCCCGACGGCAGCTACCTGCGCGCCGAGGGCGGGCCAGGGGCGCTGCGCAGCCAGCAGGCGCTCTGCGAGGTGGCCCTGGCCGGGCGCGGCCTGCTCCGGCCCACCGTGCTGCGACAGGCACCGGCCCCGGCGCCGCGGACCGAGGCGCCGGCCGAGCGGATCGGCTGAGCGGGTCGGTCGAGCCCCGGTCCGGCGCCGACTTCGAGGTAGGCTTGGCCTCATGACCTCCCCTCCCTGGCGGACCGCCCTCGTCACCGGCGCCTCCAGCGGCCTCGGCCGCGGGCTGGCGTTCTGGCTCACCCGCCGCGGCGTCAAGGTCTGGGCCGGCGCCCGCCGCACCGCCCAGCTCGAGGCCCTGCGCGCCGAGGCCGGCGAGCTGCTCCTGCCGCTCACCATGGACGTCAGCGACGCCGCGGCCACCTTCGAGCGGGTGCGGGCCCTCGACGGCGAGAGCGGCGGGCTCGACCTGGTGATCGCCAACGCCGGCGTCGGCGAGAAGACCAGCGCCCGCGCCCCCGACTTCGCCTCGATCAACCGGATGATCCAGGTGAACGTGGCCGGGGCCTCGGCCACGCTCTGCGGTGCCCTCCCCGGCATGGTGGAGCGCCGCCGCGGCCACCTGGTCGGCATCAGCAGCCTGGCCGGCCTGCTCGCCTTCCCCGGCAGCAGCACCTACTGCGCCAGCAAGGCCTACCTCAAGATGTTCCTCGACGGCCTGCGGCTCGACGTGACCCGCTTCGGGATCGACGTCACCTCGATCCACCCCGGCTTCGTGAAGAGCGAGATGTCCGACAAGAACGAGCCGGGCTCCATGCCCTTCCTCATGGAGCTCACGCCGGCCGTCGAGCTGATGGGGCGGGCCCTGCTGCAGCGGCGCCAGCAGCTGCTCTACCCGTGGCAGACCAGCGCGGTGGTCCGGCTGGGGGGCGCGCTGCCGGTCTCATGGTGGAACGCGCTCGTCAAGGTGAAGGCCCGGAAGCGCTGAGTCGCCCCGGGCCCCCGCCCCTCAGTCGCTGGCGGCGCCCCCGAGCTGCCGCTCGACCCGCTGGTCGGGCACCAGCCAGATCAGGGCCACCCCGACGTAGATGGCGATCGCGACCAGCGGCTCGAGGAGGGTCAGCGGGATGGCCACGGCGTAGGCGATGACCGAGAGTCGCCCCTTCCAGTCGGCGCCCAGCGCCTTGGCCAGGCGCGAGCCGGGCGGGTGGATGGCGAGCAGGGCCCGCGCCAGCAGGTAGTAGGCGATCCCCGAGCCCAGGAGCACGGCGCCATAGGCGGCCACCGTGACCGGGGCGGCGCGGTGCTCTCCCATCCAGGCGGTCACGAACGGCGTCAGCGAGAGCCAGAAGAGCAGGTGCATGTTGGCCCAGAGCACCCGCCCATCGACCCGCTCCACCACGTGGAAGAGGTGGTGGTGGTTGTTCCAGTAGATGGCCAGGAAGGCGAAGCTGAGCAGGTAGCTGAGCAGCTTCGGCATGAGCGAGGCCAGGTCGGCCAGGGCGGCGCCCGCGGGCGGATGGAACTCCAGGACCATGATGGTGATGAGGATGGCGATGACGCCGTCGCTGAAGGCCTCGAGCCGGTTTCGGGTCATGGCGGTGGCATAACCGGCCGGGCCCGGCGCCGCAGCGACTCCGGGCCGGGCCGCCCGGGCCGCCCGAACCGCCCGGCCGGCCCTCGTGGCCCCGTACCCCGGTGACCCGGTGACCGGAGGTTCAGGCGTCGTCGCCGGTCACCGCAGAGAGCAGCTGCTCGCGGCGGCGCTCCAGCAGCCGCCCCGCCACCGGCAGCGACCGCCACCAGGCCAGGCCGCCGACCGCCCCCAGCGCCAGCCAGGCCGGCGGCAGCACCCAGCCGGCGTCGAGCTTGAGCGCCAGCAGCACCGGCAGGGCGAAGAGCCCGGCGATGCCGGTGAAGGTGACCATCCCGGCCAGCGCCGAGAGGGCCGGCATCGACCCGCTCCGCTGCAAGGCCATGGGGGCCACCCGGGGGTTGAGGATGGAGATGGCGTTGCCGATGGCGAGGAACCAGGGCGCGGCGCCGAGGTGGAGCGCCACCGAGCCGGCCAGCGCCCAGGCCGGGGGCCAGCCGCCGGCCACCACCATGAGCGCCACCGAGGCGAGCTCGATGCAGAGCGCCAGCGCCGCCACCGCGAGGTTCTTGGCCAGGAGCACCGCCTCGAGCCGCAGCGGCGCCAGGTAGTAGAGCCTCGCCCCGCCGCGCTCCCAGCCGAAGCCGTTGAGCCAGAAGGTCTGGGTGGCCAGGTGGACGTAGAGCGCCACCCCGAGGATGGGCAGGGCCCGCACCACCTCGCCCGACTCGGCCGGGATGAAGGGAGAGACCTTCCAGGCGATCAGCCCGGCCACCGCCGGCAGGATGATGGCCAGCACCAGCGGCAGCGGGTGGCGCGAGAGGAAGGTCACCTCGCGCTCCAGCAGCGCCCCGGTGGCGCCCGGGCGGAGCCGCCCGAAGACCGCCCCCAGCCCCTGCCCGACCGTCGAGGTTCCGGCCCCGCCACCGTCGCGGGCCTCCGAGAGGGCGAGCCGGAAGGCGCCCCAGCCGGCCAGCGCGGCGGCGACCGCCAGGGAGAGCATCCAGGGGAGCGCCGCCAGCAGGTCGCCGCGGAAGAGCCGGCGGCCGGCACCGGCGGCCATGGCGCCGGGCCAGCCGACCCACTGCAGGGCCTCGAAGAGGCTCGCCAGGTCGCGCAGGCTCGGGTGGTGCCTCTTGAGCCCGACCATCCAGGCCACCACCAGCGCCAGCGCCACGTAGACCAGGGCGAAGAGCAGCGCCTTGAGCCGGGCCCGCCGCAGCACCCGGGCGCCCAGCTCCTGCACCAGCGCCAGCCAGGCGACCGTCCCGGCGGCGAAGAGCGCCATGAGCAGCCCGAGCAGGAGCAGCCAGGGACCGGGCCGCCCCACCGCCGCGCCGGCGAAGCCGCCGCCGAGCAGCAGGATCCAGAAGAGCGAGAGCGGGTCGCCGAGCAGTCCGGCCACCTGCCCGTAGAGCCAGAGCGGGCCGGCGCGCAGCGGGTAGACCAGGTAGCGGCGCAGGTCGAGCGACTCCTGCTCCTGCATCGCCAGCGTGGCCGCCGTCCAGCCCTGCCAGATGCCGAAGAACATGGCGGTGACCTGGACGCTGGCCTGGACCCCGCCACGGTGGGCGCCGCGGGCCGCGTGGTAGGCGCCGATGCCGATGCCGACCGCCCCGATCGCGGCGATGGGGACGAGGAAGAGGTAGCCGAGCACCTTGGCCACCAGCTCGCCGGCGCCGCGACGCCCCACCAGCCGGCGCCAGGTGAGCCTGAAGCGGAGCTCCGCGAAGGCGGCCAGCGGTGAGTCGCGCAGCGCCGTCACGCCCCGCCCGGCCCCTGCTCGCCCAGCCAGGAGAGGCGCCGCTCCTTGAGGTCCTCGCCGATGGTCCGGATGAAGATCTCCTCGAGCGTCCCGGCGCCGCGCACCGCCTCGAGCGTCCCCTGGGCCACCAGCCGCCCGTGCTGGATGATGCCGACGTGGGTGACCAGCCGCTCCACCACCTCGAGCACGTGGCTGGTCAGGAAGATGGTCATCTGCCCGCCCTGCACCAGCTGCTGCAGCATGCGGCGGATGCCGCTCACCGCCACCGCGTCGATCCCCTCGAAGGGCTCGTCGAGAAAGAGCAGCTTCGGCCCGTGGATGAGCGCGCCCGCCAGCGCCAGCTTCTTCTTCATGCCGTGGCTGTAGTCACCCACCAGCTTGCCGGCGTCACCGGTCAGCTCCATGGCGGTGAGCAGCTCGTCGGCCCGCCGCGCCGCCTCCTGGCGGGTGAGCCCGTAGAGCTGCCCGTGGAGCCGCAGCTGCTCGAGCCCGGTGAGCCGCTCGAAGAGGTTGAGGCCGTCGGGCACCACGCCGACCAGCCGCCGCACCTCGAGGGCTCGCTCCGGGTCGGAGAGGTCGTGGCCGAGGACGCTGGCCCGGCCGCTGCTGGGGGCGAGCAGGCCGGTCAGCAGCTTCATGGTGGTCGACTTGCCGGCGCCGTTCGGCCCGAGGAAGCCGTAGAAGGCACCCACCTCGACCTGCAGCGAGAGGTCGGCGACCGCCGCCTTCCCGTCGAAGAACCTGGTGAGCCCCTGCGTCTCGATGGCGAGCATGGCGACGTTCCCGGTAACACGGGAACCGGTCGGGCGCCATGCGGAGCGACCGGCGGGCTGGCGACCGCCGGCCTAGTGAAGCGACTCGGACGGGGCGCTGGCCGCCTCGAAGCGGATGAAGCGGACCCCCATCCCCTGCACGCCGACCGGCACGTCGGGCCCCTCGCTCCCCGGCGCCCTGCGGCCGACCAGGTGGCAGACGTAGCGGACCTCGCCGACGGCGACGATGCCGCCGCCGTCGGTGCCGAAGGCGATACGCACCTCGGCGCCGATCGGCTCGGTCACCGGGGTCTCGACGAAGAGGCCACCAGGGGAGATGTTGCGGGCCACGCCGCGGACCTCACCGCGCTCGCCCTCGAGCCAGACGGCGAAGACCTTGTCGAGCCGCGCCAGCGACCGCCGCTCGGCACTCTCCGGCTTCTCCGTCGGCTTTTCGATCGGCCTGCTGGTGCGCCAGAGCATGCGTGCCTCCCTGTTGAAGCGGAGGCTAGACTGGTAGGGAGATGTAGGCAAGAAACCGACCTCTCCCTACCCTATGCGATATCGCCTACTTGCGCCCGCCGACCGGAACGGCCACGTAGGCCTGCGTGGGGCCGCGACGAATCCGCAGCAGCGCCAGCTCCCCTTCCTTCATCTTCCCGACCAGTCCGACCAGGTCGCCCGGCCTGGTGACCGGCTGCCGGTTGACCTCGAGGATGATGTCGCCGCGCGCCACCCCGGCCTGGTCGGCCGGGCCGCCCTCGACCAGCTCGGTCACCACCACGCCGACGGTGCCGGCCGGCAGCTGCAGCTCGCGGACCGCCTCCGGGGTGAGCGCCGCCACCTTGAAGCCGAGCTTGGGCGACTTGCTCCCCTCGCCGCTCGCCTGCCCCTCGTCCCAGTCGTCGCGGCCGATGGCCGCCTCGTCATCGGGGCGCTGCGCCACGGTGAGCGAGACCGTCTTGGCGCTCCCCTTGCGCACCAGCCCGAGCTTGAGGCTCTTCCCCGGCGGGACCAGCGCCACCGCCTGGGTCAGCGCCGACGGCGACTCGACCGGCTTGCCGTCGAGCGAGGTGATGACGTCGCCCGGCTCGAGGCCGGCCTGCTCGGCCGGGGTCTTGGGCACGACCTGCTGGATCAGCGCTCCCTTGCTCCCGGCCGGCAGGCCGAAGGCCTGGGCGAGGTCGGGCGTCAAGACGGAGAGCTGGACTCCCACGTAGCCGCGCACCACCTTTCCAGCGCCCTGCAGCTGCGGGAGCAGCGCCTTGGCCAGCGAGATGGGGACGGCGAAGCCGATCCCCGAGCCCATCTGCGGGGCGATGATCGCGGTGTTGATGCCGATCACCTCGCCGCGCAGGTTGAAGAGCGGGCCGCCCGAGTTGCCCGGGTTGATGGCGGCGTCGGTCTGGAGGAAGTCGTCGTAGGGGCTGCCGGAGCCGACCCCGCCGCGGTGCTTGGCCGAGACGATGCCGAGCGTGGCGGTGCCGGAGAGGCCGAAGGGGGAGCCGAGCGCCAGCACGAAGTCGCCCTGGCGGAGCGCGTCCGAGTCGCCCAAGACCACCGTCGGGAGGTCCTTGGGCGGCGCGTTGAGCTTGATGAGCGCCACGTCGGTGAGCGGGTCCTTGCCGATCACCTTGGCTGAGAACTCGCGGTCGTCGGCCAGCTTGACGCGGATGTCGGTGGCGTCCTTGACGACGTGGTGGTTGGTGAGGATGAACCCCTCGACGTTGAGGATGAAGCCGGAGCCGAGCCCCTGCCCGCGCTGCTCCTCTGGCATCCGCCCGCCCCCGCCCGGCCCGGGCTGGCCGAAGAACCGCTCGAACCCGTCCGGCAGCTGGCCCCGGCGGCCGGCGTGCGGGTTGCGGGTCAGGGTGGTGGTGGAGATGTTGACGACCGCCGGCTTGAGCCGGTCGATGAGCGGGGCGAGCGAGCTGCCGCCCGGGACGCCCGGCTCGGCCTGGGCCGGGGCGGTGACCGCGGCTTCGCGGAAGAGCGTGTTGCCGGCGCGGACCGGCTGCTCCGCCCCGGCGCGGTCGCGCCCGGTGCAGGCGACCAGCGCGGCGACGAAGGTGGAGGCGACGGCGAAGCTGAAAAGGTAGCGGCGCATGGAACTCCTCGAGCGAGATGCCGTGGTGTACAGCCGGGATCTAGGACGGCCGGAGGCGGCGATCTATTCCCTACCGGGGCTCGGCTTGCGGGGGCCGGCTATCGCCCTATCGCCCTGCCGGGGGCTGCCCGAATGGGGCGGCTGTCCAGCTACAGTCCGAGCAGCAGGGCGATCGACTTCTCGTCGGCCGGCGGGAACTGGTAGTGGTCCAGCTCCCGTGGCAGCACCCAGCGGTGGTCGTGGACCCGCTGGTGGTGTGGCGTCCCGGCGACCAGGCGGCAGCGGTAGACGCAGAAGTCGATGTCGTAGGCCTCGTAGGCGTGCTCGACGTGGATGACCCGGTCGCCCGGCTCGACCACCAGCCCGATCAGCTCCAGCACCTCGCGTGCCAGCGCCTGCTGGTCGGTCTCGCCCGGCTCGACCCGCCCGCCGGGAAACTCCCAGAGGAACGGCAGCGACGCCTTCTCGGGGCGCTGGGTGATCAGGTAGCGCCCGTCGCGCTCGATCATCGCCCCGACCACACGGATCTTCCGGCGCATCGACAGCCCCCTCTATCGTCACCCCGCACTGCCGGGGGCCTGCCCGGGCCATCGCCGGGGCGGCCGGTCGATTGTAGAATCGCCGGCAGATGGCGTCCATCCTGACCCCCCACATGAACCTCGACCCCCGCCTCGGACCGGTCCTGATCGACGGCGCCATGGGGACGGCGCTCCAGGCGGCCGGCCTGCCACCGAACGAGCTCCCGGAGCGGTGGCTGCTGGAGCGCCCCGCCGCGGTCGGAGCGGTCCACGCCGCCCACGCTGAGGCCGGCGCCAGCCTGCTCCTCACCTGCACCTTCAACGTCGCCTCGCGCCGGCGGGCCGATGCCGGGCTCGGGATGGAGGCCGGCCGGCTCTGCGCCGCCGCGGGGGCGCTGGCCCGCGAGGCGGCCCCGGGCGCTCGGGTGGCCGGGGCGATCGGCCCGCTGGCGGTGGTTCGGCCCGGCGAACCGGCGGCGGCGGGGGCGACTGCGGCGCGGCTGCGGACCCCCTTCGAGCGGCCGCTCGAGGCGCTGGCGGAGGCCGGCGCCGACCTGCTCTGGCTCGAGAGCCAGTACGACCGGCGCGAGGCCGAGGCGGCGCTGGAGGCCGCCCAGGCTGTCGGCCTGCCGGTGGCGATCACCTTCACGCTGCTCACGCGGGGCGGCCGGTGGGTGGCGCCCGACGGGACGCCGGGCGAGGCGCTGCTGGCCGGCGCGGCCCGCGCCCAGCCGGCC
This sequence comes from Anaeromyxobacter sp., assembly GCA_031388695.1. Lineage (GTDB taxonomy): Bacteria > Myxococcota > Myxococcia > Myxococcales > Anaeromyxobacteraceae > JADKCZ01. The sequence goes on from JANMRY010000038.1 coordinate 12,779, forward strand.
GGGCAGCACGGCGGGCGGGTGGTGGCGGTCGGGGTCAACTGCGTCGCCGCCGGCGCGCCGCTGGCGGCGCTGGCCGGCTGGGCGCGCGCCACCTTGCCGGTTCCCTTCATCGTCAAGCCGAGCGCGGGGCTCCCCGGTGCGGTGCTGCCGCCGCTCGAGTTCGCGAGGGCCGTGGCTCCGGCGATCGCCGCCGGCGCCCGGCTGGTGGGCGGCTGCTGCGGCGCCACCGCCGGCCACGTGGCGGCGCTGGCCGCGGCGCTTCAGGGCAGCGAGGCGCGCGGGTAGGAGCCGAGCAGGTGGAGCCGGTGGACCCGGTGGCGCACGCCCTCCAGGGCGGCGGCGCAGGTCGGGTCGAGCCGGTGCCCCTCGAAGTCGAGGAAGAAGACGTAGTGTCCGAGCGCCGCCTTGACCGGACGGCTCTCCACCTTGGAGAGGTTGATGGCGCGCGAGGCGAACTCGCCCATCACCTCGTAGAGCCCGCCCGGGCGGTCGCGGTCCATGGTGAAGGCGATGCTGGTCCGGTCGCGGCCGGTGGGGCGCTCGTCCTCGCGGGCCACCAGCAGGAAGCGGGTGGTGTTCTCGTCCGAGTCCTGGATCCCCTCGGCGATGATGGCGAGGCCGTAGCGGGCCGCGGCGGCGCGGGCGCCGATGGCGGCGGCGCCGGGGATGCCGCTGGCCACCTGGACGGCGGCGTCGGCGGTGGAGATGGTCGGCTCCTGGCGGGCGCCGGAGAGCCGCTCGCGCAGGAAGCGGGTGCACTGGCCGAAGGGCTGCGGGTGCGAGAGCACGCGGGTCACCTGGTCGAGCCGGGTCCCGGCCGGCGCCAGCAGGTGCTGCTGCACCGGCAAGAGCACCTCGCGCCGGATCAGCAGCCCGGGGCGGTGGACCAGCAGGTCGAGCGTGGTGCCGATCGCCCCCTCGATCGAGTTCTCCACCGGCAGCAGGGCCGCCTCGGCCTGGCCGCCGAGCACCGCGTCCCAGGCGGCCGGGAAGGAGGCGCACGGGAGCGGCTCGTCGCCGGCGGCCAGATCGCAGCGGCCGACCGCCTCTTCGCTGAAGGTGCCGGGGGGGCCGAGGTAGGCGATGCGCATGGCGGCGGAGGATAGCAGGGCTCGGGGCGCCGGTCAGGCTGGCCGCTCCGCCTGGAGCCTGGCGATGAGCGGGGCCAGCGCGGTCATGGCGGTCACCAGGTGGTCAGCCAGCGGCGCCAGCACCTCGCGGCTGGCCGCTCCCCAGCAGACGCCGACGGTGGCGGTGCCGGCCCCGCGGCCCGAGGCGAGGTCGTGCTGCGAGTCGCCGATCATCACCGCCTCGGCCGGCGCGCGGTCGAGCTTCGAGAGCGCGTAGCGGACCGGCATGGGATCAGGCTTGCACCGCTCGACGGTGTCGGCGGCGACGACCAGGTCGACCTGCTCGCGCAGGCCGACGTGGCGCAGCGTCCGCTCGGCGCCCGACGCGAGCTTGGCGGTGACGATGGCGATGGGGTGGCCGGCCTGGCGGACCTCGCGGACCAGCTCGCCGGCCCCGGGGAAGAGGTGGGTGGCGGCGTCGTGGTGCTGCAGCCAGTAGGCGCGGTAGCGCTGGAAGAGCGGCTCGGCCAGGTCGGGCGAGGCGACGAACTGCAGCAGCTGGTCGCGCAGCGGGGTGCCGATGCCGGCGATCCACTCGGCGTCGGTCGGGGAGCGCGGCTGGCCTTCGAAGGTGTGGCGCACCGAGGCGAGGATGAAGGGGACGGTGTCGACGAGCGTGCCGTCGAGGTCGAAGAGCACGGCGATGGGGCGGGGCACGGGGGGAAGGTAGGACGGCGCCGCGAAGGGGGCAAGGTCAGTAGCGGTCGGTCAGGGTCGAGGTCGGGGGGCTGGGGCGGTCAGAGTCGCTTTCGACCATCGACCGAGAGGCGCCGCGACGGGTGCGCGTGGCCGGTCGTCGCCGCGCGGGCGCGACCGGCTGCGATTGGTCCTGCCTCGGCGGCGACCGCGGCGGCCGAGGTCACGAGACCCTTGTCCCTTGGGTTCCATGCGTGTCGACGCTCCCGGAAATGTCAGACCGGCGTGAGACGCTCCGTGAATGATGACCACCGCCCACCCGACCCCATCCTCGGCCGCGGCGCACCTCCACGCCCCGGCCAGCGGTCCTCTCGAGCTCCTGGAAGCACGCCGGCTGCGCGACCAACTCAAGCAGCTCCTCCGCACCGAACAGGCGGCGATGGCCGACTTCCTCGTCGCCCTGGCCGACTTCGACCGCCGCCGCGGCTGGGTGCCGCTCGGGCACGCCAACCTCTTTGCCTTCCTGCTCGCCGAGCTCGGCCTCTCCCCGGCCCCGACCTACTTTCGGCAGGAGGCGGCCCGCCTGCTGCAGCGCTTCCCCGAGCTGGAGCAGCCGCTCCGCCAGGGGCGGCTCTGCCTGAGCACCATGGGCGAACTGGCCAAGGTCCTGACGGAGGAGAACCGCGCGGCGGTGCTGCCCCGTTTCCTCGGCATCTCCACCCGCGAGGCCAGGGAGATCGTCGCCGAGCTGCAGCCGCGGGAGTCACCGCCCATGCGGACGGTGGTCAGGCCGCTGGTGCCGGTTCGCGGTGCCGAGCCGGTGGTGCCGGTTGGCCAGGCCGAGGCGGAGCGCTCCCTGCTTGCCATGCCCCTCTCTGCGGCGCCCCTCTCTGCGGCGTCGCCCGCCCCGGCCGGCCCGCTGCAGGCGGGCGGCGCGCAGGACACGGCGAAGGACACGGCGCAGGACACGGACCCAGAGTCACTTTGGACGTCCAAACAGGGGGTTACGCCTCTTGCGCGGATCGACCCGCGCCGGCTGGAGCCACGCCGGGACGAGGTCGACCCGCTCACCGCCGAGCTGAGCCGGCTCAGCACCACCGTGAGCCGCCGCATCCACGAGAAGCACAAGGCCGCCCCCCCCGGGCGGCGGGACCCCCGCCGGGCCGTGCTCCCCCAGCACCCCGCCGTCCTGCCCCCCCCCCCCACCCCGGTGAGCCGCCGCTTCCTCGAGAAGCTCAAGGCCGCCCGCCAGGGGCTCGGCCACGCCATCCCCCGCGCCACCACCGAGCAGGTGCTGGAGGCGGCGCTCGACCTGCTGCTGGAGAAGCAGGCCAGGGCGCGTGGACAGGTGAAGCGGCCGTGCAAGGTCGTTCCGACCCCGACCCCGACCGCGACCGCGACCCCGACCGCGACCCCGACAGAGCCGCCCCCTCACCGCAGAGGCGGCCCCCGCGCCGCCATCCCGGCCTCCGTGAAGCGAGCCGTCTGGGAACGCGACGCCGGCCGCTGCAGCTGGCCGCTCGACGGTGGCGGCTGTTGCGGTTCCACGGTGCGGCTGCAGCTCGACCACATCGTCCCCTGGGCCGAGTGGGGCGGGGAGCAGGAGGCCGACCTTCGCCTCGTCTGCGCCGCGCACAACAGGCTCGCCGCGGAGCAGGCGTTCGGCGAGCGGGTGATGCGGAGGTACCGCGGGGTGAGGGAGACGGTGGCGGTATACGCAGCGGCATCGGGCTGTGGGGCCCCGGGGAGGCGGAGCACGAAGTTCCGGGGAGAGGCCTGGGCGCCCTGAAGGCCGACCGCCTGCCCGACTTGGGGCGCGCGACCTTCCGGCGCTTGACCGGCAGGGCCTCTGCCCGTCCAATCAACGCCATGCGACTCGACCGCACTGCCGCGCCTGGCCGCTTCGAAGCCGGCGGCCAGCTCTACCGCCAGGTCCGGCTCGCCTTCGCCTGGCTGGAGCTGCTGCTGCTCGGGCTGCTGATCTGGTCGATCGTCGCCACGCAGGTGAGCGGCTACCAGGCCCCGCTCTGGAGCGCCCTGCCGCAGCTGACGGCCATCGGCGGCGCCTTCGCCTCGCTCTTTGCCATCATGCTGCTCGTCGCCCTGCTCGGGCTGATGCGGAAGGGATGGCTGGCGGTCGACCAGCGAAGGGCCGCTGGCGCGCGGAAGTAGGGCGCGCCGGTTACCGCGTGCCCCGCGTCGCCGCAGCTGGAGCCGGAGCCGGAGCCGCAGCCGGAACTGAAAACGGAGAGGGGGCCGGAAGCCTGCCCGCGGTCGAAGTCGTGGCTGGAGTCGGCACCGCCACCAGCGGCCCGGCCGCGCAACGGAAGCCGGTCAGCTCGAACCGCTCGCGGGGGTGGTTGAGCCCGCGGAAGCCGGCCGAGAGGAACCAGTCGATCGAATCGCCCCACGAGCCGCCGCGGATCACCCGCTCGCCCTCGTCGCCGCTTGCGGTCCACTCGCGCACGTTGCCGCCCAGGTCATGGAGCCCCTCGGGGCTGTCGCCGTCCGGGTGCGCAGCGACCGGGCAGGTCCCCTGCCGCCCTCCCTTTCCCAGCGCGCTCCCCTTCCCGTCCCAGCAGGCCCGCTTTCCCGGCGCGCCGTCGCCCCACGGGTAGCGGCTGGCACGCCCCTGGCCACGCGCCGCCCACTCCCACTCCCCCTCGGTCGGCAGCCGCAGCCCCTGCCAGCGGCAGTAGGCGTCGGCATCGAACCAGGAGACGCAGTTGACCGGGTGGTTCCCCTTGCCCTTGGCGACGAAGCTGGCGGCGTTGCTGCAGCCCAGCCGCTCGGCGGCGCAGGCGCCGGCCCGGACGCAGGCGGCGTAGGCGTCGGCGGTCACCTCGATGGCGTCGAGGCAGAAGGTCTCGACCTCGACGGCGGCGCTCCCGTCGGCCAGCGTGAACTGCCCGGCGACGAACGACCGCTGCCCCTCCCGGCAAGTCACCGCCACAGCCGCGCCAACCCCGGAAGCCACACCCGTCGAGACGCCGGACCCGGTGTCGGCAGCGGCGGGCACGGACTGCCTCCGCGCCGCAGCGGCGCCGCCCGTCTCACCCTTCGTCTCCACCGCCCCGGCCACGCCGCTGGCGAGCGCCAGGGTGAGCGCGAGGAGCGTGCAGTTGATCGGATTGGAGGCAGGCTGGAGGGTCATGAACGAGACGGGCCGGACCCCGGGAAACCCCGTGGTCCGGCCCTTTCCTTCGATGGGCGCTGTAGGTTTCGAACCTACGACCCTCGCCGTGTGAAGGCGATGCTCTACCGCTGAGCTAAGCGCCCGGCTGCTACGAGGGCGCGGAGTATGCCGTCGCGCCCCAGCGCTGTCAACGCCGCCGCCGCTCGGACTGGACCCGCACTTGCGGTGCGGCTCAGCCGCGCTTCAGCCACCCGAAGAGGCCGCCGCCCCTCTTCTCCTCGGTGGAGCGGCTCGCTTCGCCGTCGGCGGTCTTCCTGGAGTCGGCGGCGTCGGCCAGCGCTTTCCGGAGCGCGTCGGGCGTGTCGCGGGTGGCGATCTTCAGCTCGGTCATCCCCTTCTCCGGGTCGTCGAAGCTGACCTTGAGCAGGCACTCCTCGTCGAGCTTGAAGTCGATGCGCCGCCCGGTGGCGGCGGCCGGCAGGCGGATCGAGCCGAGGAACTCGTTGTCGACGATCTGGTCGGAGGCGCCCTGGTAGATGTCGATCTCGATCGGCTGGCCCGGCTCACGCGGCGGCGGCAGCCGGAAGGAGCGGGTCGAGGGGATGGTGGTGTTCTTCTCCAGCACCCGCCGGAACTGGCTGGACGGGGTGGCGATGCCGATGGGCATGGAGAGCACGTCGACCAGGGTCACCGAGTCGATGCTGTCGAGCGAGTCGCCCAGCAGCGCCGCCCCGAGCGCCACGCACTCGTCGGGGTGGACCCCCTTGCGCGCCGGCTTGCCGAAGTGGGCCCGGATCATCTCCTGCACCAGCGGCATGCGGCCCTGGCCGCCCACCAGGATCACCTCGTCGATGTCGTGGGGCGAGAGCCCCTTCTCGCCCAGCACCTGGTCGCAGAGCTCGAAGGTCCGCTCCACCAGGTCGAGCGAGATCTCGTTGAGCCGCTGCCGCGAGAGCGGCACCCGCACGTCGAGCGGCTTGCCCTTCTTCTCCTCGATGAAGGGCAGGTCGATGACGGTGTTGGGGATGAGCGAGAGGTCGATCTTGGCCGCCTCGGCGCCGTTCTTGACCCGCTGCATGGCGATGGGCGAGTCGGCCAGGTCGATGCGGTGGGCGCGCCAGAACTCCTCGAGGACGAAGTCGATGATCCGGTTGTCGAAGTCGACGCCGCCCAGGAAGGTGTCGCCGCCGGTCGCCAGCACCTCGAAGACGTTGCCGTTGAGCTGCAACACCGAGACGTCGAAGGTGCCGCCGCCGAGATCGTAGACCAGGATCTTCTGGTCGAGCCCGCGGGAGAAGCCGTAGGCCAGCGCCGCCGCGGTCGGTTCGTTGACGATCCGCTTGACGTCGAAGCCGGCCAGCTTGCCGGCCTCGCGGACCGCCTGGCGCTGGGCGTCGGAGTAGTAGGCCGGCACCGAGATGACCGCCTCGGGGATGGTCTTCTGCAGGAAGGCCTCGGCGAGCTTCTTCAGGTGGGCCAGCACGATGCCGCTGACCTGGGGCAGCGTGTAGACCTTGCCGCCCAGCAGCACCGCCGCCTCGCCGCTCGGCCCCTCGACGATGTCGTAGCTGTAGTAGCTGCGCAGCTCCTGGACCACCCGCGAGTTCCACTTGCGCCCGATCAGCCGCTTGGCGCCGTAGATGGTGTTCTTGGGGTTGACCACCAGCTGGTCCTTGGCCACCGCTCCGACCAGGAAGTCGCCGCGCTCCGAGAGCGCCACCACGCTCGGCAGGATCAGGTTGCCGCGGTCGGTCGGCACCACCCGCGGGATCCGGTTGCGGACATGGGCCACGCAGGCGTTGGTGGTGCCGAGATCGATGCCGATGATGGCCTTCTCGCGGGGTGCCGCCATGCGAAGACGCTAGCATGGATCCTCCGGCTCGCCGAAGAGCGACGGCAGGCTGCGCGCGGCCGTGGCGGCGCCGAGGACCGGGGCCGCCGGCGCCTCCGGGAGCGGAGGTGGCGGGGCGCTGCCGTCGTCGAGCTGCCAGCGGTCGCAGAGGGGCGGCTCGGCCGGCAGCTCCTCGAGGAAGCGCGAGGCCTTCATGACCACCCGCTCGCGGTCCCGCGGCGCCGCCAGCACCGGGTAGGCCAGGTAGAGCTCGTCCTTGGCGCGGGTGCAGGCCACGTAGAAGAGCCGCCGCTCCTCCTCCTCGCCGTCGCGGTCCTTGAGGGCCTGGGCGCTCGGGAAGCGGCCGTCGGCCAGCCAGACCACGAAGACGGCCCGCCACTCCAGCCCCTTGGCCTGGTGGACGCTGGAGAGCACCATCTTCTCGTCCGGCTCCCCCCCCTCGCTGACCGTCTCGGCGGAGAGCTCGGAGAGCAGCGCGATCTCGGCCAGGAATGTCTCGGTGTCCTCCCAGCTCCTGGCGTAGTCGGCCAGCTGGCGCAGGTCCTCGAGCCGCGACTCGGCGTTGATGAACTCGGCCCGCAGGTACTCCTCGTAGCCGCCGGCCAGCACCGCCTCGATCGCCTCGCCCGGCAGGTCGCAGGTGGGGCGGGCGGCGATGCGGCGCAGCACCTCGCAGAGCGCCAGGTAGCCGGGGCGCCCCTTGGCCGGCACCTGGGCCAGCACGCCGGGGGCCCGCAGGTCGTCGACCGAGCCGCCGCCGGGCCGGCCCGCCTGAAGCGCCGCCCAGGCCGCCTGGGCGGTGGCGGTGCCGACGCCGGGGGTCACCTTGAGGCAGCGCTTGAGCGCCAGCTCGTCCCCCGGGTTGCGCACGAAGCGCAGGTGGGCCAGCACGTCCTTGACGTGGGCCGCCTCGAAGAAGCGCACCCCGGAGCGGACCACGAAGGGGATGCCCCGCCGCGCCAGCTCGAACTGGATCTCCATGGAGTGGTGGTGGGCCCGGTAGAGCACGGCGATCTCGGGGAGCGGCACCCCCTCGTCGCGCAGCTCCAGCACCCGCTGCGCCGTGAAGGCGGCCTGCTGGAAGAGGTCGCGGCAGGGCACCAGCGCCGGCAGCGGCCCCCCGGCGCGCACGCTGGTCAGCTCCTTCTCGAACTGCTTCAGGTTGCAGGCGATCGAGGCGTTGGCCAGCGAGAGGATCTGCGGCGTGGAGCGGTAGTTGACGGTGAGCGCGAAGCGGCGCGCCGTCGGGTAGCGCTGCTCGAACTCGAGGATGTTGGCGAAGTGGGCGCCGCGGAAGCCGTAGATGCTCTGGGCGTCGTCGCCGACCACGCAGAGGTCCTGGTGGTCCTGGGCCAGCAGGTCGATGATGTCCCCCTGCAGCCGGTTGGTGTCCTGGTACTCGTCGACCAGCAGGTGGCGGTACGTGCCGGCCAGGGCCCGCCGCACCGGCTCGTGCTCGGCCAGCAGCACCTTCCAGTTGAGCAGCAGGTCGTCGAAGTCCATGGCGTTGAGGTCGCGCTTGCGCTCGGCGAAGCGCCTCGCCACCCGCAGCACCTCGGAGGTGAGCGGGATGAACTGGGGACGCCGGGTGGCCACCAGCTCGGCCAGCGGGGTCTGGGTGTTGACCGCCATGGAGCAGAGGTCGACCAGCACGTCGGCCTTGGGGAAGCGGCGCGCCCCCACCGCGAGGCCGCAGTCGGCCACCGCCGCGGTCATCACGTCGTCGGCGTCCTCGCGGTCGAGGATCGAGTAGCCGCGGGCGTAGCCGAGCGCGGCGGCGTGCTCGCGCAGCACCAGGTGGGCGACGTGGTGGAAGGTGCCGCCGGTGAGGCGGCGGGTCTCGATGCGCGCCACCTCCTCGACGCGGCGGAGCATCTCCCGGGCCGCCTTGTTGGTGAAGGTCAGCAGCAGGATCGACTCGGGCGAGGCCCCCTCGTGGAGCAGCCTGGCGACGCGCCAGGTGAGCGTCCGGGTCTTGCCGGAGCCGGCCCCGGCCACCACCAGGATGGGGCCGGGCGGGGCCTCGACCACGGCCACCTGCTGGTCGTTGAGCAGCCCGCGGTAGTCGAGGGCCGGGCCGCCGCGGGGAGCGCTCTGGAGCTTGTAGATCCGTGACATGCGTTCAGGTCGAAGCTACCGCCGTCGGGGCGGGGCGTCAAACCCGGGGCAGCCGGCTACTGGATCGAGCCGATGCAGATGATCTGGCCGGGCGACTGGCAGACCGCCGTCCCCGGCGTCGTGCAGCTGGAGAAGGCACAGCAGGGGCCGCCGACGTCGGTCGGGCCGTTGTCGATGGCCCCGTCGCAGTCGTCGTCGAGCCCGTTGCAGACCTCGGCCCGTGGCCCGACAGCCTGCGTACAGGTGAGGCCGTTCGGCCCGGGGCCCGGGGCGCCGTCGCAGGCCAGGCTGGCCTCGCAGTTGCCCATGGTGAGGAGCCCGGGGCCGGAGCAGGCCACGCCGATGCCGGTGACGTCGTCGATGACTCCATTGCAGTCGTCGTCGACGCCGTTGCAGGTCTCGGCCGACCTGGCCACCGAGCCGGTGCAGACCGCCGTCCCGGTGCTGCAGACCGTCAGGCCGGTGCCGCAGCGGCTGCCGGCGCCGCTGTTCTGGCAGTCGGACAGAGTGCCGGTCGAGCAGCAGGCCAGCCCGACGTCGGTCACGTCGTTGTCGGTGGTTCCGTCGCAGTCGTCGTCGAGGCCGTTGCAGGTCTCGGCCCGAGGCCCGACCGCCTGGGTGCAGGTGAGGCCGTTCGGCCCAGGGCCCGGGGTGCCGTCGCAGGCCAGGGCGGCCCGGCAGCTGCCCGTGGTGAGGAGCCCTGGGGCGGAGCAGGCCTCGCCGATGCCGGTGACGTCGTCGAGGACGCCGTTGCAGTCGTCGTCGACGCCGTTGCAGGTCTCGGCCGACCTGGCCACCGAGCCGGTGCAGACCGCCGTCCCGGTGCTGCAGACCGTCAGGCCGGTGCCGCAGCGGGTGCCGGCGCCGCTGTTCTGGCAGTCGGAGACCGTGCCGGTCGAGCAGCAGGCGACCTCGGCGGTGCAGGTCGACTTCGGGATCGAGCCGAGGCAGACCGGGCCGCCGCCCTGGCAGGCGGTGCTGCCCAGCACCCAGCAGTCGGCCAGCGCCCCGGCCGCGCAGCAGGCCACTCCGACGTCGGTCGGGTCGTTGTCGGTGGTCCCGTCGCAGTCGTCGTCGACGTTGTTGCAGGTCTCGGCCCGCGGCCCGACCGTCTGCGTGCAGGTGAGGCCACCCGGCCCCGGCCCCGGCGAGCCACAGCTCCAGGCGGCCCGGCAGGGGCCCACGGTCAGGATCCCGGGCCCGGCGCACGCCTCTCCGTCACCGAGGACCAGGCAGGCACCGGCCTGGCAGGTGACCGTGCACTCCAGCTGGCCCTCCCCGCAGGAGGCGCCGCAGGCGATCGGGATCGATGGCTCGCACTGCTCCACCCCAACCCGGACTTGACCATCGCCGCAGCTGGCCAGCACGCAGGTGCTGAGGCAGCCGTCGGTGTCGTCGTTGTTCCCATCGTCACAGGGCTCGCCCGGGTCGAGCGCGCCATCGCCGCAGCTCGGCAGGCGGCAGCTGGTCCGGCAGGCGTTCGGGTCGGTCTCGCTGTTGGCCGCCCCGTCGTCGCACCCCTCCCCGGCGTCGACCACGCCGTCACCGCAGCGCGGGCGGCTACAGTTGGACCGGCAGGCGTTGGCGGCGGAGTCGCTGTTGGCCGCCCCGTCGTCGCAGGCCTCGACACCGGCCCGCACCACCCCATCACCGCAGACCGCCAGCTTGCAGGCGGTCAGGCAGGCGTCGCTGTTGATGCTGTTCCCGTCATCGCACGGCTCGCCGGCGTCGACGTGACCGTCACCGCAGCGCGCGGCCGGGGCCGGGGCCGCGGGAGCGGATGAGGAGCAGGCCACCGCGCCGAGCGCGGCGACCAGCAGGAGCGAAACGGCGAGCGGGCGACCGGGCATGGTGGGTTCCTCCCCATTCCCTAACGACATTCGCGCTGTTGGGATGCACAGGACTCGTCTGGGACGCCCCGAAGTGCCGGCGCGACCCGGCGCTCGAGCGGCTCGTGGGTCGCGCCGCCGCCTCGCGCTACCGCTGCTGCTCCGCCCGCACCTCGCCGAGCAGTGCCGCCGCCGCCGGCTCCCGCGCGGCCAGCGGCTCGAGCAGCGCCGCGGCGTCCTCCAGCATGCCCCCCTGGCGGTAGTCCTGGACCAGCTCCAGCGCCACCTCCAGCCGGCGCGCCGGGTCGAGCCGCGGCGAGAGCAGCATGTTCCTGTGGAGCCGGATGGCGCGGGAGAGGTCACCGGAGCGGCGCAGCAGCGTGCCGAGCGCCAGGTAGGTGTCGAGCGCCTGCGGCGTCCCGAGCCGGGCTGCGTCCGAGAGGGCGGCGATGGCGCCGTCCGGATCGCCCTGGATCATCGAGCGGACGCCGGCCAGCATCGCCTTGGCCTCGCTGCGCCGCCGCCGGTGGCGGCTCACCGCGAAGAGGAGCGCCGCCAGGCCGGCCAGGGCGGCCACCACCTCGGCGAGCTGGCGGCCGGAGAGCTCCATCCCCCGTGGCCTACCCGGCGGCGAAGCCGGCCCGGACCTTCTCCCAGGTGCCGTCGAGGTGGTCGACCATGACGCGGACGTCGGCCAGCACCGGCATGAAGTTGTTGTCGCCCACCCAGCGCGGCACCAGGTGCCAGTGCAGGTGGTCGACGATGCCGGCTCCGCCGGCCCGCCCCAGGTTCATGCCGAGGTTGAGCCCCTCGGGCCGGTAGACGGCCTTGAGCACCGCAGTGGTCCGGCGCAGCAGCTCCTGCAGCCCGGCCCAGGCCTCGGGCGGCAGGGCGTCGAGGTCGGCGCCGTGCAGGCGCGGCACCACCATGAGGTGGCCCGAGTTGTAGGGGAAGCGGTTGAGGATGACGAAGGCGTGCGGGGTGCGGTGGACGACCAGGTTCTTGCGATCATCCTCCGGCGGCGCCGCCGGGAACTGGCAGAAGATGCAGCCGGCCGGCTTCTCCGAGTTGATGAACTCCAGCCGCCAGGGTGCCCAGAGAGGCCGCTCCATGGCTCACCTCGAGAGGAAGTAGAGGCCGGGCTGCCGGGCCTCGCTCGCCTCGGCCTGCAGCTCGGCGCGGATGGCCCTGGCCGCGGCCCGGGCGCCGCCGCTCACCAGCTGCTCGAAGAAGCGGGCCCCGTCCTCGGGCGGGTAGACCAGCGACGGCTCGCCGCTGGCGCCGGCCTCCTTCATGGCGAGGTCGACGGCGCCGTAGAAGTT
>JANMRY010000044.1:0-10167 GCA_031388695.1 Anaeromyxobacter sp.
GCAAGGACCTGCACGTCCAGTCGGCCGAGCTGCAGGGGGTGCGGCTCAACGTCATCAAGCTCGAGGGGGGAGGCACCAACCTGGAGCGGTTCGCGGCGGCGCTGTCGAAGGAAGCTGGCACGGATGCGCCCGCGGCCGGGCCTCCCGCCGGGGCCGAGGAGAAGCCGGTCGACCTCTCGGGGGTCAGGATCGATCACGCCGCCCTGCTCGACGGGCGCATCGCCTTCATCGACCGGGCGTCCGCAGGCCCGGAGCTCTTCGTCGAGCGGATCGACCTGGTGGTCGACGGCCTCGCCGTGGGGCGCCCACTCGAGCTGGTGCTCAAGGCCGGGGTGCTCTCCAGGGAGCAGAACCTGGAGCTCCGGCTCCACGCGCCGCCGCTGCCGCCCACGCTGGTCCCGTCGCCCGACCGCCTCACCCTCAAGGTGGCGCCGATCGACCTGACGCCGCTGGCCCGCTTCACGCCGCGGCAGGCCGGCTTCCAGGGCGGCCGCTTCTCCGCCGACCTGGAGGTCGCGCTCGGCACCGCGGTCCCCGGCGGCACCGGCCCCACCACGGTGCGCGGCGGCTTCAAGGCGACCGGCCTGCGCTTCGACGGGCAGCAGGGGGGACGAGCGCTCGACGTCACGCTCGACGCCGCGCTGGCCGCCGACGCCGTGCGGGGTGACCTCGACATCACCCGGCTGCTGCTCGCCTTCGGCCCGGCCACCATCGAGGGGCGGGGGAAGGTGAGCGGCCTGCTCACCGACAGCCCGCGGGTCGAGGGGCTGCGGCTGGTGGCCCGGAACGTCGACCTCGCCGTGCTGGCCCCCTGGTATCCGCCGCTCCCGCGGCTGCTGGGCGGCACCATGGCCGGCCCGATCGGGCTCATCGTCGAGGCGACCGGTACGGCAGACCGGCCGGTCGTCGAGCTGCGCGCCGACCTGACGCCGGTCCGGCTCGACTTCCCCAGGCGGCTCGCCAAGGCGGCAGGTGGCCCGCTCACGCTCCTCGCCCGGGTCAGGGGGGCCGGGTCGGGCGGGCTGCGCTTCGAGCTGGAGGGGGAGCTCGGCGGGCTCGACCTGCGCCCCGGCGGCACGCTCGACAAGCGCCCCGGCGACCGGCTCCGGCTGGCGGCGACCGGCTCACGGACGACCGCGGGCGGCGGGAGCCGGGTGGAGTTGGCCAGCTTCTCGCTGGCCATCGTCGACCTGGCCGCCAAGGGGCGCGCCACCGTGCAGCTGGCCCCGGGGCGCACCGGCTTCGACATCGACGCCGAGGTCGACCGGATCGACGCCGACCGGCTGCTGCTGCAGGAGAGGGCGGCCCCGGCACCGGCGCTGGAGGCCGGCGCTGCGCCGGCCCGCCCCGGCGCTTCCCCGTGGGCCGGGCTCTCCGGGGTGGTGGCGCTGCGGATCGGCGAGGTGACCTCGAAGAAGCAGAAGCTGACGGCGCTGCGCGCCCGGCTCGAGCTGAAGGAGGACCAGGCCACCTTCACCGAGGGTCGCTTCGGGATCTGGGCGGGGACCGTCGACCTGGCCGGCACGCAGGCCAGGCTGGCGCCGGCCGACCGGCCCTTCAAGCTCAAGGCCCGGGTCGAGCAGGTGCAGCTCGCGGCGCTGCTGGCCGCCTTCACCGAGAAGAAGGTGGCCGACGCCCGGCTCGACGCCGAGGTGGCGCTGGCGGGGAAGGGGGAGGGGAGCGGCGCGATCATGAAGGCGCTCGACGGCACGGTCGAGGGGAAGCTGCACGACGGCGTCTTCCACGGCAAGGACCTGGTGGCCGAGGTGATGGCGCCGGTCATCAAGGCGATCCCCTCGCTCAAGGGGACCCTCTCCAAGGGCGGCACCACCTCGCTCGGCAAGCTGCTCCCGTTCTCGCTCCGGGTGCAGGGTGGTCAGGCGCGCCTGCAGCGGCCGATCGTGGTGACCGATCGTGGCTACACGCTCACCGCGGAGGGGGCCTTCGGCTTCGACGGCGAGCTCGATCTCCCGACGACGCTCGCCCTCTCGCCGGCGGCGGTGGCCGAGGCGACCGGCGGCAAGGCCCGGGTCGACCGGCCGCTCCCCTTCGCCTTCAAGCTGGAGGGGAAGGCCTGGAGCCCACGCATCACCGGGCTCGACGTGAAGCCGGCGATTCGCTCCCTGGCCGAGTCGGCCGGGCTGCAGGCGCTCGGCAGGGCCCTTGGCCTGCCGGGGGCTCCCGCCGCCCCGCCCGCGGGCACCCCCCCGGCCGAGGGCGGGCCGGCACCGGCAGCGGCGCCCGCGGGGGACCCGGCGGCGGCGAAGCAGCGGGCCAAGGAGGAGGCCGACGCCAGGCGGAAGAAGCTGGAGAAGGAGGGGGAGAAGGTCCTGAAGGGGCTGCTCGGCCGCTGACCCGGTGCTCGGCCGCTGACCCGGAGTAAAGCGGCTCCTGCCCGCTCTTAAAGCTCTCCGCGGCGCCGGCCCGTAACGCGGCCTGACGCCGATCAATTGCCGCGCTGCGCCTCGAAAATAGCTCGAGGTGGTGTCGCTCGCCCAGGGTGGACTGGCATGGGCCGCCGCTTCACGTGGAATCTCGCGGCGATGGCGAGCGTCCGGAGGCCGCGTCACCCTGCGGCCGAGCGGCAGCACTTCACGCCCCGGAAGAACACCCGTGCGTCATCTGGCCGCGTGTGCTCTGGTGACACACCAGAAGGTGCTTCGGCCTGCAGTATGGAGGGGTTCGCTTGTCTGACCGCACGGCTGAACTCGAGTCGAGGGTGACCGCGCTCACGGACCAGGTCGCTCGCCTCGGCGAGCGACTCTCGGCGCTCGAGGCCGGGCCCCGCGTCGTCCGCCGGGTGCGGCGGGAGGAGGAGGAGCCTGGGGTCGTCGGGGCCGGCGCCACCCCCAACGCGGCCAACGTCATCGGCGCCGGGCTCTCCTTCGGCGGGCGCACGCTGCTGGTGCTGGCCGGCGCCTTCGTGCTGCGCGCCCTCACCGACAACCAGACCATCCCGGGCTGGCTCGGCGTGGCCCTCGGCTTCGCCTACGCCGCCACCTGGATCGGCCTCGCCGACCGCGCCGCTCGCGGCGGCGCCACGGTGAGCGCCGCGGTCCACGGGTTCGCCGCGCTGGTCATCGCCTTCCCGCTGCTCTTCGAGGCGACCTCCAGGTTCAAGCTGCTCAGCCCGACCGCCGCGGTGGCCGCCCTGGCGCTGGTCACCTCGGCGCTCCTCGGCGTGGCGGCCCGCCGCCGCCTCCAGGCGCTGGCCTGGACCGCCGCCCTCGGCGGCGTCGTGACCGCCGTCGCGCTGATGGTGCTGGGTGGCCGCATGGTCCCGGGGACGCTCTTCCTGGTCCTGCTCGGCGTCGAGTGCCTCTGGCTCGCCTACGTCCTCGACTGGCACGCCATCCGCTGGCCCGTGGCGGTGGCGGCCGACCTGGCGGTGATCGCCCTCTCGGTGCGGGCGGTGGCGCCCGAGGCCCTGGAGGGACCGGGCGCCGCCAACCTGGTGCAGGCCGTGCTGCTGATGGCCTTCGTGACCAGCTTCGGCACCCGCACCCTGCTGATGAACCGCGGGGTGGTCGGCTTCGAGGTCTTCCAGACCATCGGGGCGGTGGCGGCCGGGCTCGGCGGCGCCGCCTTCGTGGCGGCCCGCGCCAGCGACGCCAGCGCCGCGCTCTTCGGGGTGGTCGCGACGCTCTTCGGCCTGGGCGCCTACGTGGTGGCCTGGTTCTTCCGGGGCCGGCGTCCCCAGGACGTCGTCAACTTCCCGTTCTACACCTCGGTCGGCGTGCTGATGGTGCTCTCCGGCACGGTGCTGCTCCTCGACGGGACCTGGCTCTCGCTGGTCTGGAGCCTGCTCGCGGTCGCCTCGGCCGAGCTCTCCGGGCGGCTGGGGCGGCGCACCCTCGAGGTCCACGCCGCCGGGTACGCCATCGGCGCGGCGCTCGCCGCCGGCCTGCTGGCGGTCACCGCCGACGCGCTGCTCGGCTCGGCGACCCGCCCCTGGACCACGGCGGGGAGCGCCACGCTGGTGGCCCTGGCCGCCGCGATGGCCTGCGCCTGGTTCGGTGCCCGCCCCGGAGCCGCAGTGAGCGCCCCGGCCTTCCCGGCGCGCCTGCCGCAGCTCACCGTGGTGACGCTGGCGGCGGCGGGAGCGGCCGGGCTGCTGATCGGGGCGCTGGTCCCGGTGCTGGCCGGCGTGCCGGGCGGCGAGGTGAGCCGCGGCGCGGTGGCGGCCATCCGGACCACCGTGCTGGTGGGCGGGACCTTCTTCCTGGCCTGGGCCGGCCGGCGCGAGGCCTGGCGCGAGGCCGGCTGGCTCGCCTACCCGCTGCTGGTCGCCACCGGGCTGAAGATCCTCTTCGAGGACCTCCCCTCCGGCAGGCCGGCCACGCTCTTCGTCTCCTTCGGCCTCTACGGGGCGGCGCTGCTGCTGGTGCCGCGGCTCCGGCCCCGGGCCGCCAAGGTCGCTCCCGTGGTGCCGGCCGAGGCCCGCCATGGCTGACCTGCTGCCGGCGCTGCTCGAGGGGCTGCGGGGCGCGCTGCGGCGCGAGCGGCTCCCCGACCCGCCGCCCCAGGCGGCGTCGGCGGTGGCCCGACGGGGGCTGCTCGGCAAGCTCTTCGCCCCCGAGGTGCTCGGGACCGATCCGGAGCCGGCGGCCCGGTCGCGGCCGGGCGTCCTCGGCACCATCTTCAAGCCGGAGCGGCTCGGCGTCGATCCCGAGCCGCCGCCCCGCCGCAGCACCAACTGGTTCGCCTTCCTCACCAAGCCCGAGAAGCTCGACGACTGACGAACGCCGCACTGGAGGAGCCGCATGGAGCATGCACGGCATGTGTTTCGAGTCGTCCTGGTGGTCATCGTGGCGCTCGCCGCGATCCTCATCGGGCGCGGCTTCCTGGTGCCGAAGTCGCACGGGGTCTTCGGACCCTACCGAGGGGACAACGTCGTCGAGCAGATGAAGGCCAGGCCCCCGGCCCACCAGGGGGCGGCCAGCTGCACCCCCTGCCACAAGGCCAAGGCCGAGGCCCGCGCCGCCGGTAGCCACAAGAGCGTGAGCTGCGAGGTCTGCCACGCCCCGCTGCTGCGCCACGTCGCCGACGGCAAGGTGACCGGGCCCATGCCCGTCGACAAGGCTTTCACCAACTGCGCCCGCTGCCACCGGAAGATCCAGGGGCGTCCCGACAAGTTCCCGCAGGTGGTGCTGGAGCAGCACGTCACCACCAGGCTCGAGGGGGCGGTCTGCCTCGAGTGCCACGACCCCCACTCGCCGAAGCTCTAGGAGTCGCCATGGACCACGCCCCTCGCCCCTCGGCCGCCCCCCCGCCTCCCCCGCCCTGCGACGCCCCGGCCGACGCCGCGCGCCGTGACTTCCTCGGCGCCGCCCTGCAGGTCACCGGCGGCGCGGTGGTGCTGCTGGCCGGGCTCGACGCCGCCGCCAGCAGCGAAGCCCACCACCCTCCACCGCCCGGCGGTGATGGCTACAACTGGGAGGAGCACCGCTGGGCCTACGTCATCGACACCTCCAAGTGCATCGGCTGCGGCTCCTGCGTGCGGGCCTGCAAGCAGGAGAACGACGTCCCCGAAGGCTTCGTCCGCACCTGGGTGGAGCGGTACATCAGCGGCCCAGGCGGCTCCTACGTCGACTCGCCCAAGGGCGGCCTCGACGGCTTCCCGCCGGTGCCGACCGCCTTCACGCCCACCAAGTCGTTCTTCGTCCCGAAGATGTGCAACCACTGCAAGGAGACCCCCTGCGTGCAGGTCTGCCCGGTGGGCGCCTCCTACCGGACCAGGGACGGCGTGGTGATGGTGGACGGCAAGTCCTGCATCGGCTGCGGCTACTGCGTGCAGGCCTGCCCCTACGGGAGCCGCTTCCTCCACCCCGAGACCCACACCGCCGAGAAGTGCACCTGGTGCTACCACCGCATCACCAAGGGGCTGAAGCCGGCCTGCGTGGAGGTCTGCCCGACCGCGACGCGGGCCTTGGGCGACATGCTCAGGGAGGACGACCCGGTGCGGCACACCATCGAACACGAGCGCGTCTCGATCATGCAGGGCCACCTGCTCACCGAGCCGCAGTGCTTCTACCTCCACCTCGACATGGAGGTGCGGTGATGCACGAGCTCACGGGGTACTCGTGCCGCAGTGCTTCTACCTCCACCTCGACATGGAGGTGCGGTGATGCACGAGCTCACGGGGTACTCGTTCCCCAACGACCTGCACGTCCACTGGTCGCTGATGATCGTGATGTATCCGTACATCACCGGCTTCGTGGCCGGCGCCTTCATCGTCTCGGCGCTCTTCCACGTCTTCGGCCGCGAGGAGTTCCGGCCGGTGGCCCGGCTCGCCATGGCCACCTCGCTCTGCTTCATGGCGGTGGCGACGCTGCCGCTCAACCTCCACCTCGGCCACCCCGAGCGCAGCTGGCTGGTGATGGTGACCCCCAACCTCTCCTCGGCCATGGCCGGGTTCGGCATGCTCTACTCCGGCTACCTGCTGATCCTGGTGCTGGAGGTCTGGTTCGTCTGGCGCCAGGAGATCATCACCTACGCCCGGCAGAGCCGGGGGCTGAAGCGGACCTTCTACTCGGCGCTGGCGCTCGGCACCTATGACCAGTCGCCCGAGGCGGTCGCCATCGACCACCGGGCCGCCACCATCCTCGCCGCCATCGGCCTGCCGGGTGCCTGCATGCTGCACGGCTACGTCGGCTTCATCTTCGGCGGCATCAAGGCCAACCCCTGGTGGTCATCGCCGCTCATGCCGGTGATCTTCCTGCTCTCGGCGGCCGTCTCCGGCATCGCCCTGCTCTCCATCCTCTACCAGGTGGTGGCCAAGCTGAACGGGCGGAGCATCGAGGGGCGCACCGTGGCGGCGCTGGCGCGCTGGCTCTGGTTCTTCCTGATCCTCACCATCACCCTCGAACTGCTCGAGATCATCATGCTGGCCTACGAGAAGTCGGAGTCCTGGCACATCATCTCGCAGCTGCTCACCACCCGGCTGGAGTTCTCCTTCATCACCGTCCAGATGGTGGTGGGCGGGCTCATCCCCCTCATCCTGCTCGGCATCGTGGTGCTGATGGACAAGTACCTGCACGAGCGGATCCGCAACACCCTCTGCATCACCTCCTCGATCCTGCTGCTGATCCAGGTCTTCTCGATGCGCTGGAATATCGTCATCGGCGGCCAGCTGCTCTCCAAGTCGATGCGTGGCCTGCGCTCCCCCTACAGCCCGGAGGTCTTCGGGCGGGAGGGGGTGCTGATGGCCATCGCGCTGGTGGTGCTGCCCTTCGTGCTGCTCTGGCTCTTCAACCGGGTCCTGCCCATCTTCGGGGACGACGGCCACCCGCCGGCGGCCGGTCAAGGAGGCGTGGAAGGGGGGGCCGCCACCGAGGCCAGGGCGGCCTGAGCGGTCGGCAGGGCCGCCGGAACCCGTGACGCCTGCGCCACCTTTTGAAGTACCGTGTCGGGGCCGACCCCAGGCCAGGCCCCTCCGGCGGCTCGTCCTCTCGGCCTCGACCCACGGAGGAATCGACATGACGCTGCGAATCCAGGCCCGCCTGTCCGCCGCCCTGCTGCTCGCCCTCGCCGCTGGGGCCGCCGCCGCCGCCGATGGATCCACCGGCAAGAAGGGCGTGATCTGGGAGTCGACCTCGTCGATGGAGGTCTCCGGGATGTCGATGCCGCCCCAGACCATTCGCAACTGCGCCCCGGAGGGCGACTGGAAGGAGCCGCCCACCAGCCAGCCGCCCGACGCCAAGTGCAAGGTCACCGACGTGAAGCAGAGCGGGAAGACCACCACCTGGAAGATGGCCTGCGACGGGGAGGAGAAGATGACCGGGACGGGGAGCATGACCCGGGACGGTGACGCCTACCGCGGGACCATGAACATCACCTCGGCGAGTGGCACCATGCAGATGAAGCTGAGCGGACGGAAGATCGGTGGCGCCTGCGAGCTGGGGAAGCCGGTCGCCGGCGACGCCCGGCAGGCCGAGATGATGGCCAGGATGGAGCAGTCGAAGCAGGGCATGGCCAGGCAGCTGGAGAAGGAGTGCAAGGGCGCGGTCAAGCAGATGAACCCGGCCATGTTCCTGATGCAGGGCGCCGTCACCTGCCAGGGGACGCCGCACCAGGCCGAGTTCTGCAAGCGGCTCCAGACCGACGAGGGCTTCCGCAAGGCGAGCCGGGCCGGCGAGGAGAACCTGGAGAAGGCGGCGAAGCTCTGTGACGTCGACCTGGCGGCGATGCGCGCGCGGACCTGCGCCGCCGCGGTCAAGGCCAAGGACCTCGCGGTCCTCGGCGCCAGCTGCCCGGCCGAGCGCAAGGCGCTGGCGCAGAAGGAGTGCGCCGGCAAGGAGGACTCGAACCTCTCGCCCGCCCTCAGGGACTTCTGCCTCCGCCATGGCAAGGAGTTGCTGGTCCAGGACCCGAAGGCCAGGTCGAAGAAGAAGGGGGCCGCCGAGGAGGCCGAGCCCGAGCCCAAGGAGGGCGCGGTCGACCAGAGCAAGAAGGCGCTCAAGGGCATCCTCGGGTTCTAGCCAGCCTCCACCTCCGGGCGATCCGTGCCGTCCTTCCTGGCGCTGGCGTTGGCGTTGGCCGCGGCGGCGAGCCCGGACGTCGCGCTCCCCGATCCCTTCCCGGCGGTCTCGGCCTCCACCTACCTGGTGGCGGTCGACGGGCGGGAGCGCTGGGGGCGATCCCCCGAGGCGCCCAGGCTCCCGGCCTCGCTCACCAAGATCATGACGGCGCTGCTCCTGCTGGAGGAGCGCTGGGACCCGGCCGCCATCGTGACGGTGAGCGCGCGGGCGGCCAGGGAGGGGGGCCGGCGGCTCGGCCTGCGGGCCGGGGAGCAGCTGACCGCCCGCGATGCGCTGCGGGCCATGCTGATCGGCTCTGCCAACGACGCCTGCCTGGCGCTGGCCGAGCAGGCCGCCGGCAGCGAGGCGGCCTTCGTGTCGCGCATGAACCGCCGGGCCGCCGCGCTCGGGCTCCGCGCCACCGGCTTCGACAACCCGTGCGGTCATGACGGCCCGGGGCAGCGGAGCTCGGCCCGGGACCTGGCGGCGCTGGCGCGCGCCGCCCTGGCCATCCCCGAGTTCCGCCAGACGGTGGGGGCCGCGCGGGTGACCGTCGCGACGCTCGGCGGGCGCCGCTTCGCGCTGCCCACCCACAACCCGCTGGTCGGTCGCGTCGAGGGTGTGCGCGGCGTGAAGACCGGCTGGACCCCGGGCGCCGGCAAGTGCCTGGTGGTGCTGGCGGAGCGGCAGGGGCGGGAGGTGCTGGTGGTGTTGCTGGGGGCGCCCGACCGGTTCTGGAACGCGGCCGGGCTCGTCGAGCTGGCGTTCGAGCAGACCGATGGGTGAGCTGGACCGCCCCGGCTCGGGGGCGCGCTGGGTCCTGCTGGTCGCGGTGGCCGCGGCCGGCGCCACCTCGTTCGCCGGCGGGTGGGTGAACGACGACTGGCGGGTGCTGGTCGAGGACCCGCGGGTCCAGTCGCTCTCGGCCTGGTGGGAGGCCATGCCCGGCATCCGGCCCCTGCTCAAGCTGAGCTACGCGCTCAACCACCAGTCGGGGCTCGGCCTGGCCGGCTTCCACGCCGTCAACCTGCTGGTCCACGCCGGCGCTGCCCTGCTGGTCCACGCCCTGCTGCTGCGGCTGGAGCGGCGCAGCGTCCCGGGCGCGCCGGCCTCCGGGGCGGCGCTGGTCGGCGCGCTCGCCTTCGCGCTCCACCCGGTGCAGACGGAGGCGGTCACCTACCTGTCGGGGCGCTCGGCCGCGCTGGCCGGCCTGCTGGCGCTCGGCAGCACGGTGGCCTGGCTCGACGCCCGGGAGCGTGGAGGACCATGGCGGACCTGGCTCGCCGCCGGCCTCTTCGCCGCCGCGCTCGCCGTCAAGGAGTACGTGCTGGTGCTGCCGCTGGCGCTGCTGCTGGTCGAGGCCGCCGACGCCCGTCGGCCCTTCTCGCCGCGCCGCACGCTGGCAGCGCTGGCGCCGCTCTGGTTGGTGCTGGCCGGCGCCGCCGCGCTGGTGCTCTCCTCGCCGACCTACCGCTGGCTCCTCGGCGCCGGGCTCTCGCTGCGCCCGCCCGGGCTCAACCTGCCGACCCAGCTGCAGGCGGTGGCCTGGCTCACCGGGCAGCTGGCCCGCCCCTGGCGCCTGAGCGCCGAGCCGGGGCTCGGGTCGGTCGAGGGCTGGACGCCATCCCTGGCGGCGCTGGCGGCGGTG
>JANMRY010000046.1:0-39815 GCA_031388695.1 Anaeromyxobacter sp.
GCGGCTCTCCCGCCTCGCCTCCTTCCTCGCCGATTACCGCGACGCACTCCTGGCCTGGCGCGCCGGCCACCGTCGGACCGTCTTCCCCGCCGGCACCTACCTCATGCGCCTCGCCTGCGGCGTCGCTTGCGCCCAGGCCGGGTAGCGCGCCTCACTTCCGTCGACCTCCAGGTGGCTCGAGCCGCGGCCCCGTACGCGCGGACCACGGAGCGGTGTACCGATCTTCAAATGGGTCGTGTTGGAAGACCCACTCGGGGTCCGACTGCACAGCTGAAGACCCCCTATTCGAGCACAGCGAAGCCCCCGGGTAGGCCCTGGGGCCTGGTTTTGGCCCATCCGAGAGAGTCGGGGACGAAACGGCGGAACTAACGACGGAACTTACTCTCGGACTGGGCCAGCCCCCAGCCCCAGCCCAGCCAGCCAGGCGCCCAGCGCCGGCCGGGCCCGCACGGCCAGCTCCACCTCCTCGCCGAGGCGCTCCAGGGTCTGGGCCACCGCCGCCTTGACCGGCTCCGCCGGGTGCGCCGCGAAGAAGGCCTTCACCTCGCCCAGCTCTCCCGGTTCGGTCAGCATCCCGACCGCCTCGACCACCCGCTTGAGGAGCATGGGGGCGTTGGCCAGCCTCGCGCCCACCGCCGGCCACTCGGCCCGCAGCCGCACCCAGGTCGCGCCGCGCGCCGCCGGGTTGGCCATGAGCCCCTGGACGAAGGATGCCCAGTCCTGAAGCGGCACCCCCCCGCCGAAGAGCAGCTCCAGCGAGCGCTCCACCAGCGCCGGGGCCTCGAAGGCCGCCAATCCAAGCAGCCAGCGCCGCCGCCAGGCCGGCTCCACCTCGCGCTCGAACTGTCCGCGGAAGTCCTCCCAGCGCGCCGCGTCTCCCCCACGCGCCGCCAGCGTCACCGCCGCGTCGACCAGGTTCGACTCCAGCGCGGTCCGCTCACCTCCGGAGAACCGCGTGAGCCTCTTCGCCGCCTCGGCCGCCGCCGCCGGGTCGCGCCCCACCAGCCCGACCGCCCGCAGCAGCGCCGCCCGCCGCAGCCGCGCCACGTCACCCTCCCCTTCCGCCGCGTCCCACCCGGCCTGGCGCCAGGCCGCGCCGTACCGCTCCCGCACCAGCGCCGCCAGCCGGGGCCGGTCGGCCGCCGCCACCAGCCGGTGGTCGATCATCCCCAGCCGCGCCACCAACTCGTCGAGCACGGCATGGTCGGTCTCTCCCGCGTAGGCGAGCGCCAGCGTCAGCCACTGGTCGATGCTCCGCTCCCCGCAGCGCACCAGCGCCCACTGGTCGGCCAAGAGCCCGACCCGCTCCGAGGGCGCCAGCGCCCCGAGCTGGCCGGCCACCCGCCCCCGCAGCCCGGCGTCGAGCGCCACCCTGTAGAAGCCGGTCCCGCCGGCGTTGGCCACCAGCCAGTCGGGCGGCCCCTCCAGCGTCACCGCCTCCGAGACCTCCCGCAGCACCAGCCGCCGCTCGCGCACCTGCCCGGCGGCGGCGTAGCGAAGCACCACCGGCACCGGCCAGCGTGCCGCCGGCTCGACATCGCCCGGGCGCGAGAAGAATCGCCGCTGCGACAGCCGCACCACCGCGCCGTCGAGCGCCACCGAGACCAGCGGGAACCCGGGCGCGTCGATCCAGGCCTCGGCCAGCTCGAGCACCGGCTCGCCCGAGGCCTCGCCCAGCGCCCGCCAGAGATCGGCGGCCACGGCGTTGCCTCGCTGGTGGCGCCGCATGTAGCGCCGGATCCCGTCGCGGAAGACCTCCCGCCCCAGGTACCCCTCCAGCATCCGCAGCACCGCCCCGCCCTTCTCGTAGGTGATGAGATCGAAGGCCTCGGTCGCCTCGGCCACGGTCCGCACCGGGGCGTGGACCGGGTGGGTGGAGCGGAGCGCGTCGAGCGCCATGGCCGAGGCCTTCCCCTGGTCGAACTCGAGCCAGACCCGCCACTCCGGCCTCCAGTCGTCGACCACCAGGAAGGCGATCCAGGTGGCGAAGGCCTCGTTGAGCCAGAGGTCATCCCACCAGGTCATGGTCACCAGGTTGCCGAACCACTGGTGCGCCAGCTCGTGGGTCACCACCTCGGCCACCCGCTTGCGCTGCGCCAGCGACGCCGCGGCCGGGTCGAGGAGCAGCGCCACCTCCCGGTAGGTGATCAGGCCGGCGTTCTCCATGGCCCCGGCCTCGAACTCCGGCAGGCCGACCTGGTCGAGCTTGCCGAAGGCGTAGGGGAGCCCGAAGTAGTCCTCCAGCCGCGGCAGCGCCGCCGCCGCCACCTCCTGGCCGAAGGCGAGCAGGGCCGCCTTCTCCGGGCTGGCCCAGGCGCGGGTGGTGACGCCGCGCACCTCGGCGGCCGGGCCGGAGGCGAGTCGCCCCACCACCAGCGCCACCAGGTAGGTGGGGAGCGGCGGCGTCTCGGCGAAGCGGTGGCGACGCCGCGCCCCGGCATGCTCGACCGCCTCGGCGGCGCCGTTGGACAGCACGACCGCGTCGGCCGGGGCCTCGACGGTGAGCCGCCAGGGCGCCTTGAAGCCCGGCTCGTCGAGGCAGGGGAAGACGCGGCGGGCGTCGGCCGCCTCGAACTGGGTGGCCGCCAGCCCCGGCCCGGCCAGGTAGAGGCCGCGCAGCCCCTCGCAGAAGCGGCCGCTCCAGGCGAGGCGCAGCGTCACGGGGCCAGCCGCCAGCGACCTCGCGAAGCCGAGCCGCACCGTCTCGCTCGCGGCCACCACGGTCACGGTGCCGGCCTGCTCGGCCCCTCCTGCCGTGGCGACAACCTCGGAGAGCGCGAGCCCGGTGGCGTGGAGCACCAGCTCCTCCGCCGCAGCGCCAAGCTGGAGCGAGAGCGTGAGCGTGCCGCTGAAGCGGCGCCCCTCCAGGTCGACGGAGAGGGTGGCGTCGTAGCCGACCGGGCGGACGTCGAGCGGGAGCCGGAAGGCGGCGTCGGAGGTCGGGGGCATTGGGGGCTTCCTCGCGCTACTCGGTTGCTCGGTTACTCGGTGGTGAGGATCTCGGCGCCGTCGGCGGTGACGAGGACGGTGTGCTCGAACTGCGCCGAGCGCAGCCCGTCGGCGGTGACGGCGGTCCAGCCGTCGTCCCAGAGGGCGTCTTCCTGGCGCCCCTCGGTGATCATCGGCTCGATGGTGAAGGTCAGCCCCGGCTCCATGATCCGCTTGGCGCGCGGGTCGACGTGGTGGGGGATCTGCAGCGAGGTGTGGAAGGTCTCCCCGATGCCGTGGCCGCAGTAGGAGCGGACCACGCCGAAGCCGGAGGCCGCGGCGTGCGGCTCGATGACCCGGCCGATCTCGCCGACCGAGCGCCCCGGCCGCACCACCGAGATGCCGCGCTCCAGGCACTCGCGCGCCACCCGCACCAGCCGCTTGCCGGTCTCGTCGACCTCGCCGACCAGGAAGGTGGCCGAGCAGTCGCCGTGCATGCCGTCGAGCCAGACGGTGATGTCGAGGTTGACGATGTCACCATCAGCGAGCGGTCGGCTGTCGGGGATGCCATGGCAGATCACCTCGTTGGGCGAGGTGCAGATCGACTTGGGGAAGCCCCGGTAGTTGAGGGGCGAGGGGTAGCCGCCCAGCCTGATGGTCTCGTCGTGGCAGATGGCGTCGAGGGCGTCGGTGGTGATGCCGACCCGCACCGCCTCGCCGCCGATGCGCAGCACCCGGGCGGCGGCGCGGCAGGCGCGCCGGAGCCGCGCCAGCTCGTCGGCCGTCTTGACGTCGCGCCCCGTCCCGCGCGGCATGCCGGTGAGGGCGTAGTCGGGCCGGGGGATCCGAGGGGGCACGGCGCGGGCCGGCGTGACCCGCCCGGGCTGGAGCGGCGCCCGGCGTCGGCTCGCCAGCGGCACAGTGCGGCCGGCCTCGTCCGAGACCAGGTGGCACTTCTTGTATTTCTGCCCGCTGCCGCACCAGCAGAGGTCGTTGCGGCCCGGCCTGGGGGTGGTGGCGGCCTCGCTCATGCCACCGATCTATGGTGGGACGGCCCGCGGGGCAAGGTCACCACCCCGCCGGACTCCCCGCTACCACTCCGCGCCGCCGCTGGCCCTCAGCCTGATCAGCTCGGCCAGCACGCCGCCGGCGGTCAGCGCCCCGCCCACCCCCGCCCCCTGCACCAGCAGCGGGCGGTCGGCGTGGCGCGCGGTGGTGAAGGCGACGAAGGCCTCGACCCCGACCAGCCGCGCCGCCGGGTGGCCGGCGTCGACGGCGGCCGGCCCGACCCGGATGCTGGCCCGCCCGCCCGGGGCCGGCTCGATGGTGACCAGGTAGCGCAGCACCTTCCCCTCCTCGCGCAGCCGCTCCACCTCGGCCGCCAGCGCCGCGTCGTGGCGGCGCAGGGAGGCGATCAGCTCGACCGGCTCGAGCAGCGCCGGCGGCAGGAAGGGCTCCACCGCCACGTCGGAGAGCTCGGCGTCGAGCCCGGCCTCGCGGGCCAGGATGAGCCCCTTGCGGGCCGAGTCGAGCCCGGAGAGGTCGTCGCGGGCGTCGGCCTCGGTGTGGCCGAGCCCGACCGCCCAGCGCAGCGCCATGGAGAGCGGCACCCCCTTCTGCACCTCGCTGGCGAGGTAGCCGAGCGTGCCGGAGAGCATCCCCTCGATGCGGACGATCCGGTCACCGGCCTGCACCAGCTTGCGCAGGGTGTCGAGCACCGGGAGGCTGGCCCCCACCGCGCAGTCGTGGGCGAAGGTCCGGTGGTGCTGCCGGCGCAGGTCGCGCAGCTCCCGGGCCAGCTTGCCGCCGGCCGCCAGCGGCAGCTTGTTGGCGCCGATCACGTCGATGCCGCGCCGGAAGGCCTGCTGGTAGACCTCCTCCATGCCGGGCGCCGCGGTCAGGTCGACCAGCACCGGGTGGGGGAGCCGAGCCAGCCGATCGAGGAGGGCCGGGGCCCGCGCCGCGTCGAAGGGTCCGCCCTCCGGCGCCGCGGCCAGCCGCTCACGCCAGGCCGAGAGCTCGACCCCGCGCTCGTCGAAGAGCGTGGCCCGGCGATCGGCCACGCCGGCCAGGCGGAGCACCAGGTCGTGGTCTGCCTCGAGCGTGCTGCGCTGGGCCGCCAGCTGGTCGAGCAGCGCGCTCCCGACCTTCCCCTTGCCGAGCACCAGCAGCGACAGCCCTTGGCCGGCGTAGGCCCGCTCCACGGTGTCGCCACCGGCCGCCTGGACGGTCCGGCCACGGAACTCGGAGACCAGGTCGGAGAGCCGGTCGACGTCGATGAGGAAGGCGTCGTGGCCATGCGGCGAGTCGATCATCGCCAGCCGCGCCCCGGGCACCAGCCGGGCCACCTCGCGCTGCTCGGCCGGCCAGTAGAGGATGTCCGAGTCGATCGCCACCACCAGCGTGCGGGGGCGGACGCCGCGCAGCACCTCGTCGAAGTCGCCCCGGCCGCGGCTGACGTCGTGGGTGTCCATGGCCCTCGTCAGCGTGACGTAGCTGGCCGGATCGAAGCGATCGACCAGCGCCCGCCCCTGGTGGTGCAGGTAGCTCTCGATGGCGAACTGGTCGGCCGACTGGGAGCGGCGCCCGAAGCGCTCCTCGAAGGAGGGGAAGCTCCGGTAGGTGAGCATCGCCATCATGCGCGCGGCGGCCAGGCCGGCTGCCGGCGGCGCGTCGGCCGGGTAGTCCCCGCCGCGCCAGCGCGGGTCGGCCTGGATGGCCTGGCGCTGCGCCTCCCCCAGCCCGATGGCCCAGGCCGAGTGGCGCGCCGTCGAGGCGATGAAGACCTGGGCCTCGACCAGCTCCGGGAAGAGCAGCCCCCACTCGAGCACCTGCATGCCGCCGAGCGAGCCGCCGATCACCAGCTTGACCTTCTTGACCCCGAGCGCCAGCGCCAGCCGGTGCTGCACCCGGACCATGTCGCGGACGGTGATCTCGGGGAAGCGCCCGTGCCAGGGGAGGCCGGTGGAGGGATCGAGCTCGGCCGGCCCGGTGGTGCCGTAGCAGCTGCCGAGGATGTTGGAGCAGACGATGAAGTCGCGGGCCGGGTCGAGCGCGCGCCCCGGGCCGAACATGCGAGTCCACCAGCGGTCGGCGTCGGCCGAGCCGGTCAGGGCGTGGCAGATGACGACCGCGTTCGCCCCCTCGGCGTCGAGCGCGCCCCAACTCCGGTAGGCGACGCGCACGGCCGGGAGCGAGCCGCCCGACTCGAGCTCCATCGAGCCGGGCAGGTCGAGGAACCGGGTCTCCTGGGAGGCGAAGCCGGCGCGGCCGGCGCCGGGGGCCGGGCGACCGGCGCTGGGGGGCGTTTCCGTCATAGTGGAAAGGTTGCGAAGATAACGGCGCCCGGTCGGGGCTGTCAAGACTCCGGGGTGACCCGCCTCCGGGGCCGGACGAAGCGAGCCACCAGCAGGTCGGCCAGCGGGCCGAGCCGATCTGGATCGAAGACCGGGACAGGGCGGGGTGGCGGGCCATCCCCGACCAGCGCGAAGACCCGGCGATCGGTGCTGCAGAGGAAGCCTGGCTCCACCTGCCGCCGATGGACCTCGATGCGCGGCAGCGGCTCCCCTCGCCACCCCTCGGCCAGCACCAGGTCGCACGGTGGGAGCAGCCGCACCAGCGCCCGCGCCCCTCCCCGCGGCGGCGCGAAGAGCGCCAGCCCGGCAGGCCCCTCGATGGCGGCGGCCACGGCACCGGCCCGCTGGAAGAGGTCGGTGTCCTTGCCAGGCAGATCGAACGGGTGACGGTGGCCAGTATGCTTGATCACCGCGACCACCAGCCCCCGCCGGCGCAAGAGCCGGATCAGCCTGGTGATGAGCCTGGTCTTTCCGACTCCGCTCGGGCCCGAGACCGCGACGACGGGGACCTGTCTTCTTGAGCGCCTGGCCACCCCTCATCATGCCATGCGGCGTGGATCACCAGCCCGCAAGCCTTGCGCATGATCGGACTTGATCCGGGGCAAGACGCAACCCCTGCACCCGATCAAGTGATTTCCGTCGGCATTTCGCGGGCCTACCTCATGCAAGTGTATTTCGGTCAAGTCCGCTCCTCTGCCTTAGCCCCTCTGCCTTGCCCCCCCGCTGGAGGTCTCCGTGCTCAGCAAGCAACCGGTCAATGACTGCAACTGCTGTGGTTTCGGCGTCGCCTCGCAGGGTAAGTGCCGGCTGACGCCGACCACCCGCGAGCCCGGCTCCACCATCTGCGCCCAGGGCGAGCGGCCGCGGACCGTCTACTTCGTCAAGGAGGGGTTCGTGGCCCTCTCGGCGGTCAGCCCCAAGGGAGCCGAGCTGGCGCTGACGCTGCGCGGCCCGACCTCGCTGCTCTGCACCGAGGCGCTCCAGGGGGAGGCCTCGCCCTACGAGGTCCGCGCCCT
The DNA here is from genome assembly GCA_031388695.1 of Anaeromyxobacter sp. GTDB lineage: Bacteria > Myxococcota > Myxococcia > Myxococcales > Anaeromyxobacteraceae > JADKCZ01. The sequence continues at coordinate 7,301 of JANMRY010000046.1, forward strand.
CTCCCGCGTCCGCGTCTGCGGCATCAGCGGCGACGCGCTGGCCCAGTGGGTCGGCCCCGAGAAGGGGGCCTCTCGCGTGGTGCTCGACCTGCTGCTGACCGAGTCGCACCAGCAGCGCGACGAGGTCAACTGGCGCCAGGGTGACTGCCTCGCCCGCGTGGCCCGCTTCGCGCTGGCCCACGCCCGCTTCCTGGCCGACCGGCCCAACGCCGTCCGCAAGCAGGTGGTCGCCCGGCTGCTCGGCATGCGCCCGGAGACCCTCTCCCGCTGCCTCACCCGCCTCGAGGCCGACGGCCTCATCGACGCCTCGCGCGGCGTCCGCGTCCTCGACGCCGCCCGCCTCGCCACGGTGGCGGCCGAGGAGATGGCGGCGTAGGCTCCGCTCCGGCGGTTCTAGAGACAGCGCCGACGGTCTGGTGTAGGAAGGCCGTCTACGCGGTCGACGGGAGTCTGCACATGTTCGGTCTCAGGATGCCGGAGCTGCTGATCATCGGTTTCATCCTCGTGCTGCTGTTCGGCGCCAGCAAGCTGCCGGCCCTCGGCGCCGGGCTGGGCCAGGGGATCCGCAGCTTCAAGAAGGCCTTCGGCGGCGAGGACGAGGAGAAGAAGATCCCGCCCCCGGCCGACCAGCAGCCCAAGGCCTGACCGCCCCTCCCTAGATCTCCGGGCTGATGCCGGCCACCGTCTTCCACGAGTTGCAGGGCTACGTCCAGTTCGGCGCGGCCGACCAGCTGCGGCTGCGCGCCTTCCACCCGCTGGCGGCCCCCGCCTTCCAGGGCGTCGCCGAGGCCTTCTACGCCCGCATCCTCGAGCACGAGGAGGCGACCCGCGTCCTGCAGGGTGGCGAGAGCAAGGTGGGCCGGCTCAAGGTGACGCTGGTGGCCTGGCTCGACACGCTGCTGCAGGGCCCGTGGGACGACGCCTACTGGGAGCACCGCAAGCGCATCGGCCAGGTGCACGTCCGCATCGGGATGCCGCAGCACCTGATGTTCGGGGCCATGAACGTGGTGCGTGGCCAGCTCGACGGGTTGGCGGTGAACCGGCTCCCAGCCGGCCCGGAGCTGGAGGAGACCCGCGCGGCGCTCTCCAAGATCCTCGACCTCGAGCTGGCCATCATGCTGCACACCTACCGCGACGACCTGCTGGCGCAGCAGGCGCGCGTCGAGCGGCTCAGCACCTTCGGCCAGCTGGTCGCCTCCATCGGCCATGACCTGCGCAACCCGCTCGGCGTCATCGAGACCTCGCTCTACATCCTGCGCGGCCGGCTCGCCGACGACGAGCGGGCCCGCAAGCACGCCGACCGGATCCAGGAGCAGCTCGGCCTCGCCAACGGCATCATCACCAACCTGCTCGACATGGTCCGCAACCGGCCACTTCAGCGCGAGCCGGTGCGGCTCGACGAGGTGGTGGCCGCGGCGCGCGGCGCCCTGCCGCGCTGGCCGGCCGGCGTGGCGCTCACGCTGCTCGGGCTGGAAGCGCTGCCCCCGGTCGAGGGGGACGCCGGCCAGCTCCGCCAGGTGCTGGTCAACCTGCTGGAGAACGCCGCCTTCGCGGCCGCCCCCGCGGGCACGGTCACGGTGCGGTGGCGCCGCCTCGACGGCGCGGTGGCGATCGACGTGGAGGACACCGGGCCGGGGGTCGACCCGGCCACCCGCCGCCGCCTCTTCGAGCCGCTCATCACCACCAAGGAGCACGGCATCGGCCTCGGCCTGGCGCTCTGCAAGCGGATCGCCGAGCGGCACGGCGGCGAGGTCTCCTACTCCGATCGCGACGGCGGCGGGGCCCGCTTCACGCTGCGGCTTCCCACCTGAGCGAGCCCCCGGGATCCATGCGCCGCTACTTGATCGTCGACGACAACCTGGAGTTCGCCGAGAACCTCGCCGAGATCGTCCGGGACGCCGGCGCCGAGGTCGACCTGGCTGGGAGCGGCGCCGAGGCCCTCGGGCTGGTGAGGCGGCAGCGCTACCAGGCCCTGATCACCGACATGCGCATGCCCGAGATGGGCGGCGCCGAGGTGGTGCACGAGGTGCGGCGCATCGATCCCGGCCTGGCGGCGCTGGTGGTCACCGCCCACGTCGCCGACGACGCGCTCGAGGCGGCCCGGCGGGAGGGGCTGCTGGCGGTGCTGGCCAAGCCGGTCCCCATCGCCACGCTGCTCGAGCTGCTCGGGGCGGCGCGCCGTGACGGGCTGGTGGCGGTGATCGAGGATGACCACCGGCTCTCCGACAACCTCTGCGAGGCGCTGCGCGGGTGCGGCTTCGCGGCGGTGACCGCCTCCTCGGTGCTCGAGACCGAGCGGCTCGGCCCGGTCCGGCCCTTCTGCGCGCTGGTCGACCTGCGGCTCCCGGGCGGTCCCGACGGCGAGGCGATGCGGCGGCTCGGCGAGAAGTTCCCCGGGCTGCCCATGCTGATCATGACCGGCGTCCACGCCGCGCCGCTGCCCGGCGCGCCGGCCTTCTTCCGCAAGCCCTTCGACACCGGTTCGGTGCTGGCGGCGGTGGAGCGGCTGCACGCCGCCCAGGCGAAGGCGCCATGAGGCTCGAGGGGAGCGGCCGGCGTGCCCGCATCCTGCTGGTCGACGACAACCGGCCGCTGGTGGAGAACCTCACCGAGATCCTCGAGGAGGCCGGCTACCTGGTGCACTCGGCCGGCAGCTGCGCCGGGGCGCTGCGGCTGGCCGCCGACGGGTTCGACGTGGCCCTGGTCGACCTGAAGCTCCCCGACGGCGACGGCACCGCGCTGGCGCCGCGCCTCAAGGAGCTCAACCCCAGCGGCGAGGTGGTGCTGCTGACCGGCTTCGCCACCCTCGAGTCGGCGGTGGCGGCGGTGCGCGCCGGCGCCTGCGCCTACCTGGTCAAGCCCTGCGCCACCCAGGAGCTGCTGGTGACGGTGGAGCAGGCCATGCGCCAGGTGCGGCTCCACGACGAGAAGCGCACCCTGGCCCACAAGGCGCAGATGGCCGAGAAGCTGGCGGCGGTCGGCACCATGACGGCGGGGCTCTCGCACGAGATCCGCAACCCGCTCAACGCCGCGCTGCTGCAGCTCACCGTGCTGGAGCGCCGCGTGCAACGGCTCGGCGGCGAGCTGCAAGGACCGCTGCTGGAGCCGCTGCTGCTCGTCAAGGACGAGATCCGCCGCCTCGACCACATCCTCGAGGACTTCCTGCAGTTCGCCAGGCCCCGCGAGTTCGTGCCCCGCCCCGTGGAGCTCTGCCAGGCGGTGGCGCGGGTGCTCGACCTGCTGGCGGGCGAGGCCGAGCGGCGCTCCATCCGGCTGGAGCGCGAGCTGCCCGGGGAGCCGGGGACCACCCTGGTCGCCGGAGAGGAGGAGCGGCTGCGCCAGGTGCTGGTCAACCTGACGCTCAACGCCATCGAGGCGACGCCAGACGGCGGGCTGGTGAGGGTGCGCTGCGGACCCGAGGCGGCCGACGCCGGGCTGGAGGAAGGTGGGCCGGGCGTGGGCGTGGTCATCGACGACACCGGGCCGGGCGTCCCGGAGGCGGCGCGTGATCGGATCTTCGAGCCCTTCTTCACCACCAAGGCCAAGGGCTCTGGGCTGGGGCTCTCCATCGTCCACGCCATCGTCTCGCAGCATGGCGGGACGGTGGCGGTCGAGGAGGCGCCGGGCGGCGGCGCGCGGTTCCTGCTCAGGCTGCCGCGGATGACGTAGACGCGGGCGGGACCTCGACCGCGACCTCGACCGCGACCCCGACCGCGACCACGACCGCGACCTCGACCCCGACCCCGACCCCGACCCCGACCCCGACCCCGACCCCGACCCCGACCGCGACCGCGACCGGGCCGTCGATCGAGAGCGACTGGAGCGGGAGTCGTTGCATGTCAGCCTCCCCCTGCGGGTGAGGAGGCTGACATGCACACTGACAACGAAGCTCCGCTCCAGACGCTCTCTCTAACTTCTCGTTCGACTCCGACCTCGACCTCGACTCCGACCTCGACTCCGACCGCGACCGCGGCTTTCCCCTTCATGCGGCTCGACGCCTACAAGGTGGCGCGAGAGCTGGCGCGGCAGGTGAGCGCCGCGAAGATCGCCGACGCCGAGCTTCGGGACCAGGCCACGAGGGCGGCCAAGTCGGCCTTCCTCAACCTCTGCGAGGGGCTGCCGGACGACCGGCCGGCGGTCCGCCGGCGCTACTTCCGCCAGGCCGACGGCTCGGTCCACGAGCTGGCCGGCGCGCTCGACCTCTCGGCGGCCATCGGCGCGCTCGAGGCCTCCATCGCCGGCGAGGCGCTCGCCCTGGCGGCGCGCCTGCGGGCGCTGCTGCGAGGGCTGCTGCGCTGAGCCGCGGCTCAGCGGATGAGCCCGGTGAGCAGCGCCACCACCCGGTCGGCGAGCCGAAGCACCTCGGCGGCGGCGGGCGAGGCCGCCTCGCCGCTGGCGGCGGCGATCTCGACGGCGGCGGCCGCCTCGCAGGCCTCGGCGCGAGCGATGGCGAAGGCGCGGGCCTTGTCGGGACGGGTGACGCGGCCAGCCCCCTCCGCGGCGTTGAGGCAGGCCGACTTGGCGGAACGCAGCGCGTGGTCGCGCAGCGTGGCGTCGCGGATGGAGGCGGCGCGCACGGCCGAGAGCAGTTCGAGGGAAGCCGTGTAGGCGAGCAGCTTGTGATGGGGAAGGTGGGAGGCGGGAGAGGTTGCGGATGGGACCACGGTCGCGGTCGCGGTCGCGGGGAGGCTACGAGAAGCGGGATGGGGAGTGGGGAAGTTGTCGTTCATGTCGCGCTCCTTTCGCACCGACTGAAGGAGCGCGACAGGAACGACCCGAACCCTCACCCAGAGCTCCGCGGCGCGAAGGAGACGCGCTGCACGCGAAGTGACAGGCGAAGCCTGGCGCGAGCGTGCACGAGATGGCTGGAGCGCCAAGGAGCGCCCGACCCCGACCTCAACCTCGACCTCGACCTCGACCCCGACCCCGACCAGCTCCCCTACTCCTCGTCCTCCTCGCCCTCGGGGCGCGGCACGAACCGCCCCTCCTCGCGCTCCTTGTACTCCTTCTGCCGGTACTGGATCTTGCGCACGCTGATGCCGAGGATCTCGGCGGCCCGCGAGGTCGAGCCGGCCACCATCTCCAGCGTCCGCACGATCGCCTCCCGCTCGATGTCGTAGAGCGTGGCCCCGGGGATGAGCGCGCCGGGCGAGCGATCGCTGCGCGGCCGCAGCCCGCGCAGGGTGGGCGGCAGGTCGTCGCCGTTGAGCTCGTTCCCCTTGCAGAGCACCACCGCCCGCTCCACCACGTTCTCCAGCTCGCGGACGTTGCCCGGCCAGTCGTGCGAGAGCAGCGCGTTGAGCGTGCCCGGGGCCAGCGCCTTGACCTCCTTGCCGTAGGCCTTGGCGTACTTGGCGATGAAGTGCGTGACCAGCGCCGGGATGTCCCCCTTGCGCTCGCGCAGCGGCGGCAGCGTCATCGCCACCACGTTGAGCCGGTAGAAGAGATCCTCGCGGAACCGGCCGGTCTTGACCAGCTCGACGAGGTCGCGGTTGGTGGCCGCCACCAGCCGCACGTCCACCTTGAGGGTGCGGACCCCGCCGACCCGCTCGAACTCGCGCTGCTGCAGCACCCGCAGCAGCTTGACCTGCAGCGCCGGCGAGATCTCGCCGATCTCGTCGAGGAAGAGCGTCCCGCCGTCGGCCAGCTCGAAGCGCCCCTCCTTGAGCCCGATGGCGCCGGTGAAGGCCCCCTTCTCGTGGCCGAAGAGCTCGGACTCGAGCAGGGTCTCGGAGAGGGCGGCGCAGTTGACCTTGATGAAGGGCTTGTCGGCGCGCGGCGACTCCTCGTGGAGGGCCTGGGCCACCAGCTCCTTGCCGGTGCCCGACTCGCCGAGGATGAGCACGGTGGCGCGGGTCGGCGCCGCCCGCTTGACCACGTCGAAGACCGCCTGCAGCTCGGGCGCCTCGCCGACGATGTTGTGGAAGCTGTAGCGATCGCGCACCCGCTCGCGGAGGTTCTGGGCGTCGCGCTGCAGCTTGAGCTTCTCCAGCGCCTTGCCGAGCACCACCTGCACGGCGTTGAAGTCGAGCGGCTTGACCAGGTAGTTCTCGGCGCCGGCCCGCATCGCCTCGACCGCCGCCTCCACCGAGGCGAAGGCGGTCATCATCACGAAGACCGCGTCGGTCCCCTGCTCCCGCGCCCGCTTCAGCAAGGTGATGCCGTCGAGCCGGGGCATGCGGACGTCGGCCAGCACCACCGAGGGGCCGAAGCCGGGCAGCAGGGCGAGCGCCTCCTCGCCGTCGGCCGCCTCGAGGACCTCGTAGCCCTCCTCGGCCAGCATGGTCCGCAGCGCCACCCTGGCGTTCTGCTCGTCGTCGACGACCAGGATCCGTTCCTTCGACGCCTTCGGCCCCGGACTGGGAGTGCTCATTTCCCGCACCGCCTCTTGAAGCGCAAATGCTGCGTGGTTGAGCGTTCTATGCCCCGTCCAGACCGAAAGATCCAGCACCTTCGGGCGGCTCGGCGCGGGGGGCGGCTCAGGACTTTGCGCGCTCCGACCCCACGCCCACCCCGGAAGGGGCAGCAGGATGGCGCCCGATCCGACCGTACGGGCGCCACTTGAAGCGTGCCCCGAGCCCCTCGGCCACGGCGCGGCAGGCGCCCTCGGAGAGCCCGTCGACGCCGACCACGCTGGCCGTCACCTCGGGCAGGCGGGCCACGGCCGAGCGGATGAACCCCTGCACCGCCGCGTAGGCGGCCGCCCCGTACTTGCTCGGACAGAGCCGGGCGTAGGTCTCGGCGTCGGAGGCGTTGAGAGAGACCGAGACGGCGTCGAGCCCGGCCGCCGCCAGCTCCCCGACCACGTCGCGCCCCTCGCGCAGGCTGGCCAGCCCGTCGGTGTCGAGCCGGACGCGGCGCACCCCGGCCGCCTTGAGCCGGCGTGTCAGCTCCAGCACCACCTCGAGTCGGCGCGAGGCCTCTCCGAACCCGGTGAAGACCACCTCGCTGCGCCCCGACAGTCCGGCGGCCTGCGCCGCGGTCCAGACCTCCTCCAGGCCGGGGTTCCCCTTGAGCCGCAGGTCGAAGCCGCCGACCTCGAAGTCGTCGTCGCTGATCTTCGGGCAGAAGACGCAGGCCAGCGTGCAGCCGCTGGTCACGTTGAGGTAGAGCGCGTCGCCGAGCGGATAGGCGAGCACCGGCGGTGTGGCTGGTGGCATGGACACGGAGCGTTGGATAACAGGCGGTGGCGCGGGGCGCCAGCGCCGCCCGGGTCACCCGGACCGAGCCGCTAGTCGATCTCGGGGTGCTGCCCGCTGCAGCCGACGCAGTAGCGCGCCTCGGGGATGGCCCGCATGCGCTGCAGCCCCATGGGGCCACCGCAGGCGAGGCAGGTGCCGTACCTGCCCTGCTCGATGCGCTGGAGCGCGGCGTCGATCTCGGCCAGCTCGCGGCGCGCCTCCTCGCCGGCCGGCGCCGGCAGCGCCTCGGCGTCGAACCATGGGCCTTCGGAGACCACCATCGCCGAGTTGCCGACAGCCACCTGCCGGCGGAGCCGGTGGCGCCGCGTCAGCAGGAACTCCAGGGCCTGGCTCTCGAACTGGCTCATCGGCCGGAAGAGAAAGCATTCCCCGTGCCGCGCCATTCCCTTGGGAATTCAGCCACCTCGGGCTGCGAAAGCTGCGCTGGCCCGCCGTCTCCGCGCAGCCATTGCGCGCCCGCGCCGACCGAACCCCCCGTAAGGATTCACCCTGGCAGCACCCGCCGGATCACCGCGTCCCGGGCGGTGTCGACAAGGGGTCCGGTCGGCAGCCGGGTCTTCGGGTCGAGACGCTTCAGCAGCGGCTTCTCCCAGAGCGACTCGCTCCGCGCCGGCACCGCCACCCGCGCGTAGCTCCCGTCGCCCAGCTCGCAGAGCGTCCCCGGCGGGTGGCGTCCGAGCCCGTTGACGAGCGCCTGCACCAGCGCCGGGTGGTAGAGCCGGCCCCCGGCCTTGAGCATCGCCCCGAGCGCGTCGGCCCGGGTCACCTTGGTGCCGTAGAGCCGGATCACGTTGGCGTAGTCCTCGGCCAGCCGCAGCGCCGCCCCGGCCGCCGAGGGCGGCCCGCCCGGGTCGGCCTGGTCCCGGTGGTGCTCCAGCACGCCGCGCAGCCGGCGTAGCTTGGCCTCGGAGAAGCCGCGCTGCCGCAGCACCATGCGCGCCCCCTCGATCGGATGGCGGGCCAGCGCCTCGGCCCCCTCCCCCACCCCCGGCGCCAGGTAGCCGGCGTCGTGCACCAGTCCAGCGATGCCGAGGTCCTGCATCAGGCCGGGGGCGAAGCCGGCCACCTTCCCGATCAGCAGGGCCACCGTCGCCACCTCGACGGCGTGGGCGGCGTGCGGCGGGCAGTCGGGGAAGCCGATCCAGAAGGCCGGCGCGGCGACGCCGCTCTCGAGGGCTTCGACCACGGCGCGACGGACGGGGAGCGGGTTGAGCACCCGGCCCGCGGCCAGCTGCTCCCAGCTTTCGGCGGCGAGATCGAGCAGCTGCTGGAGGATCTCCTCGGGGCTCCGGAGCGGCGCCGAGGACTCCGAGCGGGCCGCCTGGAACCGGTAGATGCCGTGGAGCTCGACCGGCCCCACCCCGTTCTCGATGAGCCACTGCCCGAGCGTCCCGCGCGGCCACTGCTCGGCCGGCGCGCCAGAGAGCCCCTTCACCAGGGTGCGGATCTGCGGGCCGGTGAGCGGCGAGTGGAAGTCGATGCCACCGGTGTTGTGGCGGTGCAGCTCGGGGCCCAGCCCGCCGGCCCCAGCCTTCTGATCGGTGCGGACCCTGATGTCGTTCAGGTAGACCTGGTCCTCGACCGTCACCAGGTGGACCGAGCCGAGCGACTCTCCGAGGGCGGCAAGCACCCGCCCCAGCTCCGCCACCGGCGTGTCGAAGGCCTTGTTCTCCGGGCTGTGGACCCGGGTGAGCTTGAGCAGGCCGGCCAGCAGGTGGACCAGCTGCTCGCCCCCTTCGCGGACCTGCTGGGCCAGCGCCTTGTCCTCGCCGGCGCGGGCTCGCCCCAGCGCCCGCCCCAGGCTCGACTGTGCTTGGGCCAGTTCATCCACGGCGGCCTCCCTGTTGCCGGCGGCGGGCGAGCATGGCGACGCAGTGCCGTCGCAGCGCCTCGTCGTCGGCCCCCTTGGCCAGGGCCTCGAGCTGGGCCAGCGCGGCCGGCGCCGGGTGGGCCGCCAGCCCGGAGGCCGCGGCCAACCGCAGCAGCTCCTCCTGCTTCGAGCCAGACAGGGCCTTGAACAGCCCGCGCCTCGCCTTGAGCCACTCGGTGAAGCAGGCCATCGACCGGTCGGGGTCGAGCTGGGCCATGGTGGTCCCGAGCGCGTCGGCCTCCGGCGGCGTGCAGTCCTTGCGGTTGGCCAGGGCGTCGTGGACCGTCTGGAAGGCCGCCCTCTTGCCGCTGCGCCCCAGCGCCTGGGCCGCGCCGATGCGGACGTTGACGCGCGGGGACTGGAGGAAGCGCAGCAGCTTCTGCACCGGGAAGTCGGTGCCGATCCCCTCCAGGGCCTGGAACCCGGCAAGCTGGAGGCGCTCGTCGGGGTGATCGAGCAGCGCCGCCGCGGCGTGGCCCGCCTGGTCCGGGGCCTTCTGGCCGATGGCCTGGGCCAGCGTCCTCGCCAGCACCGCGTCGAGCGAGGCGAGCCGCTCGACGATGACGGCGGCGTCGGCAGGCAGGCGAGCCTCGGCGATCAGCCCGAGGACGTGGCGCCGCCCCTCGTCCTGCTCGGCCACCAGCAGGTCGAGCGCCGCCCTGGCCGGGACCAGGGGGATGAGCCGCAGCGCCTCGGGCGGGAGGGCCTGGGCCCCGGCCGGAACCGCCGCCAGCAGCGCCTCGAGCATGCGCGCGTCACCCATGGTGCGCAGCAGCTCGTCGCGCAGCGCCCCGGCCGGCGTCCGCCCCACCAGCTCGGCCAGGTCGGCGAGCGGCCCGAGCGCGGCGTCGGCCACGAAGTAGTCGCGCAGCTCGACGAGGAAGCCCTGGAGCTCCCGTCCCGGCACCCGGCCCTGGAGCGCCTCGCCGAGCAGCTGGCCGGCCAGGCGCAGGGCGTCGGCCGCCAGCGCCTCGGCCACCTCGCTGGCGTGGAGCGACGCCAGCGCCGCCGGGGGGATCTCCTGCCAGGCGATGGGGCCGGGCGGCGGCAGCAGCGGGAACGGCGCGTCGAAGCCGGCCGGGGCGCGGCTCCCACCGGCGCCGCGGCGCCGTGACGCCTCCGGCTCTGGGTTGTCCTCGTCCGGGGTGAAGCCCTCGACCGCCGTGAAGCCGATCCCGGTGAAGGCCCCCTTGCGCAGCAGCGTGACCACGTCCTCCTCCTGCTGCCGGATCCCGCAGTAGCGGACCGCGAGGATCTCGAGGAAGGAGAGCAGCTCGCGCCAGGGGGTGCCGGGCCGGAAGGTGAGCCGCCGGACGCCGTCGCGGAAGAGCCGGAAGGCGAGCGAGCGCTCGCGGTCCTCCTCGCGGTAGACCGCCTCGCCGTCGCGCAGCAGCTCGAAGGGGTGGACGTCGAGCACCAGCTCACCGCCGGTGGTGGCGGCGTCGGCGCGGGCCTGGTAGTCGGAGAGGAACTGCCTGACCACGGCGTTGCCCGGGTCGTAGAGCGTGAAGGAGCGGGCCGCCTTGCTGAGCGCCGAGACGAAGGCGGCCGCCGCGGCCCCGGGGCCGCTGGTGGCCAGCGGCGCGGCCAGTTCCGCCTCGCCATGCGGGTCGCCTCGCGGCGCTGTCGGCTGCGTCATCTCATCCCCACCAAGGAGTGAAGCGTTCTGGCGGCCGGGCGTCAAGCCGCACCGGTGGGGTCATGTCGCCGCCCTTCAGAACTGGACACCGAGGCTCCCGGTGGGGCCGTTGACCTTGCGTCCACCGTTCTCAAAGGCGTTCCACCACCAGTTGAACTGGGCGCGCAGCGAGACGCTGGAGAGCCGGCCGACGATCACCCCGGCCTCGAGGTAGGGCTGGATGCCGTTGCCCCAGCCGTACCCGTAGGAGGTCCAGGCATAGCGGAGGCCACCACCCAGGTACGGGGTGAAGTTCCCCTGGGTGAGCGGCAGGTAGCCGCCGAACCCGCCGGCCAGCTGCTGAGTCCGGTGGCCCCAGTAGCCGTCGACCGCCACGTCGATGAGGAGGGCGCGGGTGTCGTAGATCCAGTAGATGCCGACGCCGGTGGCGGTGACGTCGGCGCCGCCGGTCCCGGTGGCCCGCAGGCCGCCCAGCCTGAGGCCGGTGGCGCCGGATGCCTGGACCTTCTGCACCCCGGCCTCCTCCTTCGGGGCCACCGCGTCGGGCTCGGCGGCGCGCGCGGCAGGAGCGGCCCCAAGCAGCAGGGCGGTCAACAGGGCGAGGTGGCGTGGGCGGAGGCGCTGCTTCGAGGAGGCGACTGGAGTCATCGGTCACGGGTCCGGCGCAGGGGGTGAAGCCAGATGGTACCCGAACCTCCCCGGGCGCGGTGGCCCGTCCGAAGCCCCCGCAGCGGGTCAACCCGCGTCCCCCGGGGCGATTCGCCACCGTGGCGTCGGGCCGCGTGCGCCAACGTGACGCAAGCGCGGGTGTGGAGAAATTGAACGATGATGGTCCCGCGCTCGCCCCGCCGTCGAGGCGCCGCACGGGTCCGGCCACACCTCATCACCTTCCCGGGGGGTAGCCCATGTCGAACAGCGCAGCGCCTCCGGAGCCTCCGGCCGACCTCGGCTACGAGCTGCGCTGGCGGGATCGGCTCTCCACCCGCCTGCTCTTCTTCACGACCGGGGCCGGCCTGGTCATCGTCGCGGCCTTCTTCTTCGCCGAGCTCCGCTTCGAGAAGTACGTGGTCCAGCGCGCCGCCGAGGAGTCGGAGCTGGTGGCGCAGACCGTGGCCAGCGCCATCCACCGCGCCATGCTGCTCGACCGCCGCGAGGACGCCTACCGCATCCTCGAGGACGTGGGGCGCCAGCCCGGGGTGGAGCGCATCCGGCTGCTCGACAGCGCCCACCGCGTCGCCTTCTCGACCGATCCGGCCGAGACCGGCAGGACGCTCGACCAGCGCGGCCCCGGCTGCGTCGGCTGCCACGGCACCGGGACGGTGCGCCTCGAGGGGCTCGAGGGGCGCCGCCGGGTCGACGACGCTGGCAAGAGCCGCACCCTCCAGCTGGTCGTCCCCATCGCCAACCAACCGGCCTGCGCAGCCGCCGGCTGCCACGCCCACCCCACCTCGGCGCGCTGGCTCGGGCTGCTCTCGGTCGACCGCTCGCTGGCGGACGCCGACGCCAGGCTCGACGCCTTCCGGACCGGCTCGCTCGCGGTGGCCGCCCTGGTGGCCTCGACGCTGGGGCTGGCCTTCTGGTGGCTGACGCGGCGCCAGCTGGTCCAGCCGGTGGCGGCCCTGGTGGCGGCCACCCGGCGGGTGGCCCACCAGGACCTCGAGCAGCCTGCCGTCCCCGGCTTCGGCGGCGAGCTGGGGCTGCTGGCGGCCAACTTCGGCGAGATGGTGCGCTCGCTCCGGTCGGCCAGGACCGAGCTCGATCGGCTCAACCAGGGGCTGGAGGCGCAGGTCGAGGCGCGCACCCGCTCGCTGGTGGAGGCGAGGGAGCAGCTGGCTCGCGGCGAGACCCTGGCGGCGCTGGGTCGGCTGGCGGCCGCCGTGGGCCACCGCCTCGGCAGCCCGCTCTCCGGCATCCTCACCATCGCCCGCAACGGCGCACGCACGCTGGAGGCCGGCCCGCTCTCCGACGCCGAGCGAAGCCGCCTGGCCCACGACCTGCGGCTGGTCGAGCGCGAGGCCGATCGGGCCGGCGAGGTGGTGGTCCGGCTCTGCGACCTCTCCCACCAGCACCCCTTCTCGGCGCAGCTGCTCGGGCTCGACTCCGTGGTCGAGGAGGCGCTCGAGCTGGCGCGGGCCGAGGCCCGCCTGCAGGGCATCTCCGTGGTCCACCACGCCAGCCCGACCCCGGCGGTGCTCGGCGACCGCAGCCTGCTGCGGCGGGCGGTGCTCGACACCCTGCTGCGGGCCTGCGCCGCCATGCCGGAGGGCGGCCAGCTGGCCGTGGAGAGCGGCCCGGCCAGCGGGCAGCACGGCGTGCAGCTGGTGGTGACCGACACCGGCCTGCTCGAGCCCGCCCGGCTGGCCCGGGTCTTCGAGCCCGACTTCTCGGCCACCGCCGGGGCCGGCCTCGGGCTGGCGCAGGTGCACGCCATCATCCTGCGCCATGGAGGCCGGGTCGAGGTGAGCAGCGGGGCTGGCCTGGGCACGCGCGTCGCCATCTTCCTGCCGGCGCCCCCCGGGGCCGACGGGGGCGCGGGCCGGTGACGCGGCGATGGATCCCATCTCCATCTGGTGGATCGGGGAGCGCCCCATGGCGCCAGGGGTGATGGAGCGCGTCCGCGGCGAGCTGGCCGCCGCCTACGGCGTGGCGGTGGCCTGCGGCGAGCCCCCCGGGCGCCCCGCCGACACCTTCGACCCGAAGCGGGGGCAGCACCTCTCCGGCCGGATGCTCGCCTGGCTGCTGCAGGCCGCGCCGCCGGAGGGGAAGCTGCTCGGCCTGACCGACCAGGACCTCTTCATCCCCATCCTCACCTACGTCTTCGGCGAGGCCCAGCTCGGCGGGCGCGTCGCGGTGGCCTCCACCGCCAGGCTCCACGAGGACCTCGACCGCGCCGGGGAGCGGCGCTTCGTGGACCGGCTCGTCAAGGAGGCGGTCCACGAGCTGGGCCACGCCTACGGCCTGGTCCACTGCCAGGTCCCCCGCTGCGTCATGACCCGCGCCGCCGGCGTCCGCGACGTCGACGAGAAGTCGCCAGAGCTCTGTCCACGCTGTCGCCACCGGCTCACCGAGCCGGGGAGGAGTCGCCATGCCGTCGAATGAGCGCGTCCGCATCCTGGTGGTGGACGACGAGGAGATCGTCCGCGAGTCGCTGGCCGGCTGGCTGGCCAAGGACGGCTACGCCGTGGAGCAGGCCGACCGCGGCGCCGCGGCGCTGGCGCGGCTCGCGGCCCAGCGCTTCTCGATCCTGATCTCCGACCTGAAGATGCCGGAGATGGACGGCCTGGCGCTGCAGGCCGAGGCCCGCAAGCTGCAGCCCGACCTGGCGGTGGTGATCATGACGGCCTTCGCCACCGTCGACACCGCGGTCACCGCCATGAAGCAGGGGGCCTTCGACTACCTCGTGAAGCCGTTCGATCCCGAGGAGCTCTCGATGATGATGCAGAAGATCGTGGCCCAGCAGGAGCTGGTGCGGGAGAACGCCGTGCTCCGCAAGGCCCTCAAGAAGGAGCACCAGCTCCACGACCTCACCTCCAAGGCCCCGGCCATGCAGGCGGTCTTCGAGCTGGCCCGCACCGCGGCCCGGTCCAGCTCCACCATCCTCATCCTCGGCGAATCGGGGGCCGGCAAGGAGGTGCTGGCCCGCGCCATCCACGCCGAGAGCCCCCGCGCCGCCGGCCCCTTCGTGGAGGTCTCCTGCGCGGCGCTCACCGAGACCCTGCTCGAGTCGGAGCTCTTCGGCCACGAGAAGGGCTCCTTCACCGGCGCCACGGCGCGCCGCAAGGGCAAGTTCGAGGCGGCCCACCAGGGCACCCTCTTCCTCGACGAGGTGGGTGACATCGGCCCCAAGCTGCAGCTCGACCTGCTGCGGGTGCTGGAGGAGCGGCGCTTCCACCGCATCGGCGGGAACGAGACGGTCGAGGTCGACGTCCGCATCGTGGCCGCGACCAACAAGGACCTGCAGCGCGCGGTGGCTTCCGGGAGCTTCCGCGAGGACCTCTTCTACCGGCTCAACGTCATCCCCATCCGGCTGCCGCCGCTGCGGGACCGTCGCGAGGACGTCCCGCTGCTGGTCGAGGTCTTCCTGGAGCGGCTCTCGGCCGAGCTGGGCCGCCCCATCGAGGGGATCTCCGCGGAGGCCATGAACGCCCTGGCGGTCCATCCCTGGCCGGGCAACGTGCGCGAGCTGCGCAACGTGCTGGAGCGGGGCGCGGTGGTGGCGCGCGGGCCGATCATCGAGCTGCTCGACCTCGGCCTCGAGGGGCCCTCGCCCAGCGGCGCGGCGCCGCGCGGCGAGCCGCCCACCTCGCCCGACGCCTCGCTCGACGAGGTGGAGCGGCGGCACATCGCCGCGGTGCTGGCGCACACCGGCTTCAACGTCAGCCAGTCGGCCCGCGTGCTCGGCGTCGACCGGGTGACCCTCTACAACAAGATGCGCAAGTACGGCATGAAGCGCGACGGCGAGGACGAGCCGTCACACCCCACGCCGGGCCGTTGAGCACCGTCGGGAATCTCCACACCCACGACCGCGGGACTGTAGAGCGGCGTTGAGTTCCTCCACGGTCCCGGCCGCACCCGAGCCGCGCGCCCCCGCGCAGCCACCCGTAACTCCGCGTGAACAGGGCCTGTCGCCCTCCCCTCGGCGCGCCGCGAGGCTTGGCCCCGTCCTTGCGAGAGGAGGGGCTGGAGGCGCGAATGACCTGTCCGTACCGCAAGGAAGTCTCGATGGTCTTCTGCCGGGCCTACCCGGTGAGGAAGCTGGTCCCCATCGACCGGGTCACCACCGCCAGCAACTGTGACGGCGACTGCTACCAGGCCTGCCCGCTCTACACCGAGGCGGCAGCCCGGAGCTGGCGCGGCGCCGTGACCGAGGACGAGACGCTCGAGGGTGCGGGCCACGCCTGACCGGAAGCTCAAGGGGGAAGTGACATGAGGCTGACACGAAGAGGTTTCCTGAAGGTCGCCACCGTCACGGCAGGCGCTGGCCTCGCCGCGGCGGGCACGGCGCGCGCCGCCGGTCCGGCCCCGGTCGATCCGGGGCTGCCCGGCGTGCTGGTCGACACCACCCGCTGCGCCGGCTGCCGCGCCTGCGAGGGGGCCTGCGCAGAGGTCAACCAGAACCCGGCCCCGGACGCCGCCGCCGACCTCTCGGTCCGGCGCGACACCAGCCAGCACGTCTTCACGGTCGTCAACCAGGCCGAGGGTCCCGCCGGTGAGCCGCGCTTCGGCAAGAAGCAGTGCATGCACTGCCTGGCGCCGGCCTGCGCCTCGGCCTGCCCGGTGCGAGCCATGGACAAGCTCCCCAGCGGCCCGGTGGTCTACGACGCCAGCCGGTGCATGGGCTGCCGCTACTGCATGGTGGCCTGCGCCTTCGACATCCCCAAGTACGAGTACGAGCGGGCCGCCCCGCGGGTCCGCAAGTGCGGCTTCTGCGCCGAGCGCCAGGCCGCCGGGCTGGAGCCGGCCTGCACCTCGGCCTGCCCCACCGGCGCCATCACCTTCGGCAAGCGCGCCGCCCTGCTCGACGAGGCCAAGCGGCGCATCTACGCCGAGGGCTCCAGGTACGTGCGCCGCGTCTACGGGGAGCACGAGGTCGGTGGCACCAGCTGGCTCTACATCTCCGACATCCCCTTCGAGCAGTTGGCGCTCGCCACCGGCATGCCGGAGCGCCCCTACTCCGACCTGGTGGCCGGGGCGCTGAGCGCGCCCCCGTTCGTGATGACCCTCTGGCCCCCGCTGCTGATGGGGCTCTACGCCTTCTCCAAGCGTCGCACCGAGATCGAGCAGAAGGAGGACCACCATGGCTGAGGCCCACGCCGTCGCGCTGCCCGGCGCCCCATCGTTCTTCCGCGAGAAGGTGCTGCTGGGGATGGGCTGGGGAGAGTACCTGCGCTCCCTGGCGACCCCGTGGAACGCCCTCGCCGCCGTCATCCTGGTGGTCGGGATCCCGCTGCTGGCCTACCGCTTCGCCGCCGGGCTGGGCGCGACCACGGCCCTGACCCAGGCCTACCCCTGGGGCATCTGGATCGGCTTCGACATGATGACCGGCATCGTGCTGGCGGCCGGCGGCTTCACCATCGGTGCCACCGTGCAGCTGCTGGGGCTGAAGGACTACCACGGCATCGAGCGCTCGGCGATCCTGACCGCCTTCCTCGGCTACCTGATGGCGGTCTTCGGCCTGCTGGCCGACCTGGGGCGCCCCTGGAACATCGTCCAGGCGATGTTCAACTACGGCTCGGCCTCCCCGCTCTTCGAGGTCGCCTGGTGCGTCATGTGCTACACGACCGTGCTGCTGCTCGAGTTCACGGTGCCGTTCTTCGAGTGGATGGGCTGGCGCAAGCTCCACGCCGTCCTCAAGAAGATGCTCATCGCCCTGACCGTGCTCTCGGTGATCTTCTCCACCATGCACCAGGCGGCGCTCGGCTCGCTCTTCCTGCTGGCGCCCACCAAGCTCCACCCGCTCTGGTACTCCCCCTTCATCTTCATCTTCTTCTTCATCTCCGCCATCCTGGCCGGGATCTCGATGGCCATCATCGAGAGCACCATCTCGCACCGGGTCTTCGCGAGGCAGCTCACCGGCAAGCACGTCGACGTGGACGGCCTGGTGGTCGGGCTCGGCAAGGCCGGCGCGGTGGTCGCCTTCGCCTACTTCTTCATCAAGCTGCAGGGGGTCATCGACGGGCACGCCTGGGGCCACCTGCTGACCGGCTGGGGCGCGCTCTTCCTGGTCGAGACCGTCGGGCTGGTGCTGGTCCCCTCCATGCTCTTCGCCTACGGGGCCCGCCACAACAAGGCCAAGGCGGTCAAGGTGGCCGCCGTGATGGTCATCGGCGGGATCATCCTCAACCGGCTCAACGTCTCGGTCATCGCCTTCAACTGGACCAGCGCCACCCGCTACGTCCCCAGCTGGATGGAGGTCTGGATCTCGCTGACGCTGGTCACCCTCGGCGTCGTCGCCTTCCGCTGGATCGTCAACCGGATGCCGATCCTCCGCGAAGACTCGGCCTTCCCACAGGGTCACTGAACCAGGAGCGCACCATGACCAGCGACTTCCTCAGCATCTACCCGGCCAAGCTCATGGAGTACGGGCTCGGCGTCACCTACCTTCTCCTCTTCATCCCCATGTGGCGGTACGTCCAGGGCGGGCGCCGCCAGGAGGCCGCGGCGGTCGCCTCCACCCGCCGCGACGCCGAGCGCTGGCCGGCGGTGGCGGTGGCGGCGCCGTGGCCCAGCCTCGGCTGGTTCCAGGTCCCGGCCGGCGTTGCCCTCCACCCGGGCCACACCTGGGCGCGGCTCGAGGCCGATGGCCTGGTCTCGGTCGGCATCGACGACTTCGCCCAGCGGCTGGTCTCCCCGACCACCGTCGAGCTGCCGCGCGCCGGCGCCCTGGTGATGCAGGGCGAGGGGGCGGTGGCGCTCGGTGACGGCCGCCGCAGCGTCCCGCTGGTCTCGCCGGTGAGCGGCACGGTGGTGTCGGTCAACCGGGCCGTCGCCGAGGACCCGAAGCTGCTGCAGAACGCCTACGGCACCGGCTGGCTCTTCAAGGTCAAGGCCCCGCGGCTCGAGGCCGACCAGCGCCAGCTGCTCCACGCCGGGGCGGCCCGCCACTTCCTCGACGGCGAGGCCGAGGCGCTGGCCATGCGCGCCAGCCCCGAGGTCGGGCAGGTGCTGCAGGACGGCGGCGCGCCGGTCGACGGCCTGGCCCGCGCCCTGGCCGGGGACGACGGCTGGGAGGCGCTGGCCCGCGAGTTCTTCCACACCGAGAAGGGGACGCCATGACCACCACGCTCCGCCCCGCCCTGCGGCTCTCCGCCGTCGCCCTGCTGCTCGGCGCCGGCCTGGCGGTGGCCTGGGACCTGCCCCGCCTCCCCGGCCCGCTCGACCTGAAGCGCGGCGCCGACAGCCCGGGGAAGGTGACCTTCCGCCACGAGAGCCACGTCGACGCCGCGCGGCCCGCCTGCCTGTCCTGCCACCCGGAGCGGTTCAGCATGCTGGGCGCCCCCGGCAACGGGAAGCGGCCGGCCATCACCCACCAGCGCATGACCGAGGGGCGCGACTGCGGCGCCTGCCACGGGAAGGAGGCGTTCGGACTCGATGAGTGTTCCAACTGCCACGCGGAGTGAGAGCGCACCAGGTCGCAACCCGTAGGAAGCAGCACGTGAAAGGGAGTCGGTCATGACCAACATCCTCGGAGCCTTCGAAGTCGTCGCCGTGTTCCTCGCCGGACTGGCAGCCCGCGCCGGCTTCGTCCTCGCCCTCGTCATCCTCCTCACCATCCCGGTCCTGCTCATCGCCGCCATGCTGCGCGGCGCCGACGAGCTCAAGAAGCGCTCCCTCGGCCTGCGCGAGGTGGCCGGCCTCCTCTTCCGGCCCGACGCCTGGTACAGCGCCGGCCACACCTGGATGACCCGCCTCGCCGGCGGCTCCCTGCGCGTCGGCCTCGACGCCCTGGCCCTCAGGCTCATGCCCAGCGTCAACGCCATCGACCTGAAGCCGGCCGGCACCCGCGTCGCCAAGGGCTCGCCCATCGCCACCATCCACGCCGGCGCCAGGGCCCTGACGGTCCGCTCACCGGTCGACGGCGTGGTGGTCGCGGTCAACGCCGCGGCGCTCCGCGAGCCGGCGCTGGTCAAGAGCGACGGCTACGGGCGGGGCTGGCTGGTGACCGTGGTCCCCGCCGACCTCGAGTTCGCCCGTCTCCCGCGCGGCTCGGCGGCCGAGCAGTTCCTCCGCGAGGAGGCGGCCCGCTGGAACCACTTCGTGGAGGGCCGGCTCGGCTACGCCGCCGCCGACGGCGGCGAGCTGACCGCGCCGGCGCCCTGGCTGCTCGGCGACGAGGGCTGGCGCGAGCTGGCCGACCAGTTCGTCGGCCGCTGACGCTCAGCGGCTCGCCCCCGGCTCGGCGCCGGGGTGGCGCGGCTCCTGGTGCCCCGCAGCGGGGCCACCGGCGGGCCGCGCCGGCGTTCCGGGGGGCGGCCGCGCCAGCCCCCAGGCGATGGCCGCCAGCCCCAGCAGCGGCAGCCCCACGATGAAGAGCAACCCCAGCGCCGGCGCCGAGAGCGCCAGCAGCGCCCCGGAGAGCGGCGTGGACGGACCGTCGGACCATCGGCGTGGCATGGCGCCTCCCTGCTGCCGGCCTCAGCCGGCCTCGGGCCGGTGTTCGCCAGGCCCGCTCCCCACCGCGGGGAGCCGGATGACGAAGCGGGCGCCGTGCGGCTGCACCGGCTGGACCTCGATGCTCCCCCCGTGGCGCTGCACGATCCCGTAGACCACCGAGAGCCCCAGGCCGGTCCCCTGCTCCTTGGTGGTGAAGAAGGGATCGAAGACCTTGCCGAGCAGCGCCGCCGGGACACCGGGGCCGTCATCCTCGACGGCCACCTCGACCGCCTCGCCCCCGTCGACCGCCCGGGTCTCGACGGTCAAGGTCCCCGCGGCGCCCATCGCCTCCATGGCGTTGAGGGCGAGGTTGACGACCGCCTGGCGCAGCTCGCCGAAGTCGGCCCGCACCGCCGGCAGCGTCCGCAGCCGCCGCTCCAGCTTGAGCCCGGCGATGCCGAGCTTGTGCCCCACCAGCTGCAGCGACTCCTCGATGGCGGCGTTGAGGTCGACCGGCTCCAGCTTGAGCGGCCGCTCCCGGGCGAAGTCGAGGAGGTTCCGCACGATGGCCGAGCAGCGCCCCGCCTCCCGCTCCACCAGGGCCAGGTCGCGCTTCAGCGTGGCCCGCAGCGCCTCGTCGGCCACCGCGCCGTCCAGCTCGCGCGAGACCAGCTTGGCGAAGGTGAGGATCCCGGCCAGCGGATTGTTGATCTCGTGGGCGATCGAGGCGGAGAGCTGCCCCAGCGAGGAGAGCTTCTCGGTCTGCACCAGCGCCGCCTGGGCGCGGCGCAGGTCGGCGGTCCGGTCCTCGACCTTCTGCTCCAGCTCGACGTTGAGCGACCTGAGGTCGCCCTCGACCCGGCGCAGCGCCCGGGTCATCTCGTTGAACGAGCCGGCCAGCACGCCCAGCTCGCCGCGGTCGTCGACCCGGATCTCCTCCTCGAGCTGGTGCCGGGCGACGCGACGGGTCCCCTCGACGATGGCCGCCACCGGACCGACCACGCGGCGCCGCGCGAAGGCCACCAGCGCCCCGCCCAGCAGCGAGGTCCCCAGCACCGCGGCCGCCAGGCCGGCCCAGCGCACCTCGGCCTGCCGGTGATCGGCCTCCTCGAGCGAGACCAGCACCTCCTGCACGCCGAGCACCTGCCCCCCGGGCGTATGGTGGTGGCAGGCCGAGGTGGCGCAGCGCGACTCACCGTGGATGGGGGTGATGAGGTGGAGGGCGCGGTGCCCGCGGCTCTCCACCACCCGGCTGGCCCGGGCCAGGCCCGGGTTGGTGAGGGTCCGGGGCCCCTCGTGGCAAGGGCGGCAGGCGTCCTCGGTGCGGTCGAACACCACCCCCTCCTCGTCCGGCCGGGACGAGAAGGTGATGCGCCCGTCCTTGTTGAAGAGCCGGACCAGGTCGATGCCGGGCTGCCGGCTGATGGAGCGCATGATCTCGTAGGCGTCGGCGCGGCGGTCCTCCAGCATGGCGTGCCGGGTGGAGCTGGTGATGGTCTCGGCGAAGAGCGCCGACCCGGCCAGCGTCTGCTCCATGAGCGCCTGGCGCATCGTCGACTCGAAGCCGGCGTAGGCGACCACCGAGGCGACGAAGAGCAGCGCCGTCAGGGCCAGCAGCTGGGTGGAGAGCCGGTGTCGCCACGGGATCCACGCCCGGCCGACCGCCTCCAGCCCCCTGGACTTCACGCTTCACCCTCGGAGAAGGTCGCCACCTTCGGAAGGCTAGCACGCAGGCTCTACCGCCCGCGCAGCCGTCCCGGGGTGTGCCAATCGGGCGCGTGGCGCGGCGTCGCAGGCTGCCTCGCTCCCCCCGGCGGCGGCAGCTTGCGGCGCCCCGGTCACCCGCTTAAGACCCGGTCCTCACACCGGAGGTCGAGATCCAGATGACCCCCGACGACCATCGGGCCTTCACAGGGGCGATCCGGGCCAACCTGGAGCGCGAGACCGACGTGCTCGGACTGGTCGGGCTCGGCTCCACCTCCGGCCTCCCACCGGCTCCCGACGACTTCTCCGACCACGACCTCTTCGTGGTGACCAGGCCCGGGGCGCAGGAGCGCTTCCGCTCCGACCTGGGGTGGCTGCCATCCAGCCAGGGGCCGGTGGCGCTCGCCTTCCGCGAGACCGCCCACGGCGTGAAGGCCCTGCTGGCGAGCGGGCACCTGGTGGAGTTCGCCGTCTTCGATCCCGACGAGCTGGCGCTGGCCAGGATCAACCGCTACGCGGTCCTCCTCGACCGGGCCGAGCTCGGGCCGCGCCTGGCCCGGGTCCGGGAGGCGACCGCGAACGTCGCCGAAAGACCGCCCGACCCGGCCTGGCAGACCGGCCAGCTCCTTGCCAACCTGGTCACCGGCGCTGGTCGCGCCGCGCGCGGGGAGCTGCTCTCGGGCCACCAGCTGGTCCGGGTCTCGGCGCTCGGCCACCTGGTCACCTTGCTGCGGGCCGGCCTCCCATCGGGCCCGTCACGCCCGACCGACGACCTCGATCCGTTCCGGCGGCTGGAGCTGGCGCTCCCCGACGCGGCGCGAGCACTCGACGAGGCGCTGCGCCGTCCGGTGGTCGAGGCCGCCGGGGGACTGCTCGCCATCCTGCTGCGCCACCGCCCGGAGCTGGTGTCGGCGGAGGCGCTCGGCGCGGTGGAGCAGGCGCTGTCGCGGGCAGCGCGCGGCGCCAGCCTGCCTTCCCACCCGGCCGCCTGACGGCGCGCCGCAGGCTCAGCCGAGCGGCCACCCGACCAGCACGGCGAGATCCCAGATGGCGTGGGCCACGATGGCCGGCCAGAGCGAGCGCCCGGCCACCCGCAGCAGCCCCCAGGCGGTGCCACAGCCGGCGGCGAGGGCGAAGAGGACCGGTGAGCCGGAGGTGAAGCTGGCCGCGCCGTAGAGCAGCCCGACCGCCACCACCCGCAGCACCGCGCCGGCGCCGAGGAGCCCCGCCGCGGCCCCCGAGAGCGGCCGCCCGCGCCAGGCCACCTCCTCGGCGAAGGACATGACCAGCACCAGCAGGGCGAGCCCCGCGGGCGAGTAGCCGGCCGAGTTGAGCAGCCCGTAGAGTCCACGGGTGGAGCCGGGCAGCCCCGGGATGAGGCGGCCGAGCGGGCCGTAGAGGCCGTAGGTGGCACCGACCAGCAGCGCCGCGCCGGCCAGGCCGAGCAGCAGCCCCCCGCCGGTCGGCCTGAGCAGCCGCCGGGTCTCGGCGTCACCCACCACCAGCCGGGCCGCCACCAGCAGCGCCAGCACCACCAGCAGGGCCCAGCTGCCGCGCAGGCCGATCCAGAGGAAGCCGAGCAGCCACGCGGCGACGGCGAGCGGCAAGTCGAGGCGTGGTGACATCGTCGCCCTTACTGTAGCAAGGTGGCGTTCGCCATGCCCGAGCAGGTCCTC
Source organism: Anaeromyxobacter sp. (assembly GCA_031388695.1). GTDB lineage: Bacteria > Myxococcota > Myxococcia > Myxococcales > Anaeromyxobacteraceae > JADKCZ01. Next base: position 30,485 of record JANMRY010000046.1, read on the forward strand.
CTCACCGGCGCCACCGGCTTCATCGGCCGCAACCTCCACGCCAGGTTGATCGAGGCCGGGGCCGAGGTGCGCTGCCTGACCCGGCGGCCGGAGGAGATCCGGCGGCGCTGGCCTGGCCGCGACTGGGTGGCCGGTGATCTCGGGGACCCGGCCTCGCTGGCCCGCGCCCTGGCCGGCTGCCGCACCGCCTACTACCTGGTCCACGGCATGGGCTCGCACCGCCCCGACTGGGCGGAGGCGGAGCTGCGCTGGGCCCAGGACTTCGCCCGCCTGGCCGGTGAGGCCGGCGTGGAGCGGCTCGTCTACCTCGGCGGCGTGGCCCCCCAGGGCAAGCCCTCGGTCCACCTGCAGGCCCGGCTCCAGAGCGGCGAGGCGCTGCGGAGCGGCCCGGTGCCCTGCGTCGAGCTTCGCGCCGGGATGATCATCGGCGCCGGCAGCGCCTCCTGGACCATCGTGCGCGACCTGGCGGCCCGCCTCCCGGTCATGGTGCTGCCGGCCTGGCTGGCCCACCGGAGCGAGCCGGTGGCGCTCGACGACGTGCTGGCGGCGCTGGTGGCGGCGGCGCGGATCGAGCTCGGCGGCAGCTGCTGGTGGGACCTGCCGGGCCCGGAGCCGCTCTCCGGCAAGGAGGTGCTGCTCCGCATCGCCGCGGTGATGGGGCGCCGCCCGCTCCTCCTCGAGATCCCGCTGGTGACCCCGCGCCTCTCCTCCCACTGGATCAGGCTGGTGACCCGGGCCGACCACGAGCTGGCCCGCGAGCTGGTCGAGGGGCTCACCAGCGACCTGGTCGCGACCCGGCCCTTCCCCTGGGCCCGGTCCGGGCTGGCGCCGCCGCTCCCGCTGGAGGAGGCGGCCCGGCGGGCGCTGGCGGACGAGGCCGGTGAGATCACCGGGCCGGGGCAGCTGGCGGAGCTGCTGTCGGGCTGGCTGAGCCGGCGGGCTGCGCCTCGCCGCTGAGCGGCCGGTTCCCGATGAGCCGGCGGACGGTGGAGAGCAGCGCCTCCGGCTCGACCGGCTTGCGCAGCAGCGGCTCGGGGCCGAGCTTGATCTCCTTCTGGCCGGCCACCTCGGCGGTGTAGCCGCTCAGGAAGAGCGCCGGCACGCCCGGTCCGACCTGCCGGATCCTGTCGAGCGCCTGGCGGCCGTTCAGGCCCGGCATGATCACGTCGAGGAGCACCAGGGCGATCTGCCCCCGGTGGGCCTCGAAGCGGGAGACCGCCTCGTGCCCGTCGGACGCCTCCAGCACCGCGTAGCCGACCCGCTCGAGGAGGCGGCGCAGCACGCGGCGGAGCGCTGGGTCGTCCTCCGCCAGCAGGATGGTCTCGTGGCCTCCGGCCAGCGGCGTGGCCGGCCCGGGCGGCGCGGCGACCGGCGCCGGCGCGTCGAGGAGGGGCAGCCGGATGATGAAGCGGGCCCCCTTCCCCGGCTCGCTGGCGCAGGTGATCGCCCCGCGGTGCTGGGTGACGATGCCGTAGACGATGGCCAGCCCGAGCCCAGTCCCCTTCCCCACCGCCTTGGTGGTGAAGAACGGCTCGAAGAGCCTCGCCCGGGTGGCGGCGTCGAAGCCTGGGCCGTCGTCGCCCACCTCGAGCCGGACATGGCGGCCGGCCTGCGGAAGGCCGGCCTCGCCGGCCTGCGCCGCGTCGAAGCGCTCCTCGCCGAGGGTCACGGTGATCCGCCCCGGGCCATCGATGGCGTCCCTCGCGTTGGTGACCAGGTTGATCAGCACCTGCTCGACCTGCACCGGGTCGGCCAGCACCGGCAGCGGCCCGGCCTGGGCGCTCACCTCCAGCCGGATGTCCCCGCGCAGCAGCGGCCGCACCAGCCGCTCCGCCGAGCGGACCACGGCCCCGAGATCGACGGGGACGGCCTCGAGCGCCTCGCGGCGGCTGAAGGTGAGGAGGCTCCTGGCCACCGCCGCCGCCCGATCCGAGGCGGCGATGATTTCCTCGACGTCGGCGCGGCGCGGATCCTTGGGGTCGTAGCCGCGCCGCAGCGCCGAGCCGTAGACCTTGATGACCGAGAGGATGTTGTTGAACTCGTGGGCCACGCCGCCGGCCAGCCGGCCGACCGCCTCGAGCTTCTGGGCGTGGACCAGCCGCTGCTCCAGCTCCTTCTGGTGGGTCAGGTCGACGCCCGAGGCGAGCAGCCCGGGCCGCCCGGCCTCGTCGGCCGCGGGGGTGACGAACCAGGCGAGGTGGCGGACCTCGCCCGACGGGCGCACCACCCCGTGCTCGAGCGCCACGATCCGGCCGGCCACGGCGCGTGAGAGCTCGGCGGCGACGTCGGCGCGGGCCCCGGGCTCGACGAACTGCTCGATCCAGCCGTACCCCTCAACCTCGGCGGCGGTCCGGCCCAGCACCGCCTCGGCCTGGCGGTTCACCAGGCCGACCCGCCCGGCCTCGTCGAGCCGGACGAAGGCTACGCCGGCCGCGTCGAGGTAGCTCTGGGCGGCGTCGCGCTGGCGGCGCAGCGCCGCCTCGCCGGCGCGCAGCGCCCTGATGGGGACGGAGCGGAGGGTGATGAAGGCCAGCACCCCGAGCGGGAGCAGCCCGAGCCCGAAGAGCAGCGCGTTGAGGAGCAGCGGCCGGAGCGAGCGGGTGATCTCGATGCGGCCGACCACCACCCCGGAGTCGAGGAGCGGCAGGGCGCGGACCACGGTGGGCCAGTCGAGCCGGTCGGCGGTCTCCGCCACCACCCTCCCCTCGAGATCGAGGACGCGGCGTCGCTCGGCGTCGCGGTGGCGCGGGCGGCGGGAGAGGAACTCGGCCAGCCTCGCCTCCTCGTAGGTCCAGAGGTCAGGGTTGGCCGAGATGATCCGGGTGATGGCGACCGAGTTGATCTCGGCCTCGGCCTCCAGGCTGCCGGCGGCGTGCTGCCAGGAGAGGCCGAAGTAGATGACGGGCGGCAGGACCACCGCCAGCGCGGTGAGCAGGCTCCCGGCGATCGAGACCAGCCTCTTGACCCGGTCGTCCGGGCTCATGCGGTCACGGCTCGGCCGGCAGCGGCAGGGGGAGGTTGCCGGTCCGCTCCAGGATCTCGCGGGCGGCCGGGGTGCGGAGCCAGGCCAGGAACCGCGCCGCCGCCGGGGCCGGCCGGGCGCGGACCACCAGCCGCAGCGTCTTGCCGAGCGGGTAGGCGCCGCTCACCAGCCCGCGCACCGAGGGGGCCACGCCGTTCCAGGCGAGCGGGCGCAGCGCGTGGACCTCGGTGAGCAGCTGGGCCAGGGTGGAGGGGCCGAGCGAGCCGGGGGTGCGGGCCAGCAGCTCGTTGCAGTCCTGGTTGGTGGCCGCCATCACCAGCCCGTCGCGCCCCAGCGCCTGCTCCATGGCGGCGTCGAGCTCCGGGGAGATGGCGCGGATGATGAGGGTGTCGACGTCGGTGCGCGGCCGCAGCACCAGCCGGATCCGCTCGCCGTCCTCCCAGCTGGTGAGCTCGCCGCGGTAGATGCGGGCCAGCTGGGGCCCGGTCAGGCCGCCGGCGGCGACGCGCGGGCCGGCCGCGAAGACGAAGGGGGTGCGGGCATAGGGCAGCTCGACCAGCCCGAGGGCCTGCTCCTCGGGGCGCATCGCCCGCCCGGTGATCCCGATGTCGAGCGCCCCCTCGATCACCGCCCGGATGGCGCCGCTGCTGCCGACGCTCGGCAGCAGCTTCACGGTCACCCCGGGGTTGCGCTGCTCGAAGCCGGGGATGAGCTTGCGGATCGAGCCGATGGCGGTCCCGGTGCCGCTGACGCGCAGGACCTCGGCCGCGCCGGTGACCGGCAGTCCGGCCAGCGCGGCGGCCAGCAGCAGCCCCACCGTCACCCTCGGTCCACCTGGCATGGCGGCATGGTGGCACGGGACCGCGGCCGAGCCAACCAACCCGCGGTGCGCTCCGGCCTGCCGCGGCGGCCTCCTGCGACAAATAGTCCACGCACCTTTCGTCAACACATGGCGCGCCGCTCCAGGTCCGGGCCGGGGGCCTCCTCGGTGCGGCAGGGGCGGAAACGGCGCGACCCGGGCCGGGGGGCCCGCCCCTTTTCTGGTGCGGACGGGTCCAGATTGGCCGCCTCCAATGCCTTGACAGGTGCGTCCACTCTTGATGTTTAGCTTCCCCACCGAGTCGACCGGGGGCGCCGCGCCTCCCAACACCATACGCCCGCCACCAGCGGGCGAAGAACGCCGGATTTCCATGGAGACGGAATGACGACCAAGACGTCGAAGATCATCTGGACGCAGATCGACGAAGCCCCCGCGCTGGCCACCTTCTCGCTGCTGCCGATCGTGCAGGCCTTCACCAAGGGGACGGGCGTCGAGGTCGAGACCCGGGACATCTCGGTGGCCGGACGGATCATCGCCACCTTCGGCGACGTGCTCAAGCCGGAGCAGCGCATCCCCGACTACCTGGCCCAGCTCGGCGACCTCGCCAAGACCCCCGAGGCCAACATCATCAAGCTGCCGAACGTGAGCGCCTCGGTGCCCCAGCTCAAGGAGGCGATCGCCGAGCTGCAGGCCCACGGCTACGCGGTGCCCAACTACCCCGAGGTCCCCAGGGACGAGGCCGAGAAGGCCATCCAGGCCCGCTACGCCCGCTGCCTGGGCAGCGCCGTCAACCCGGTCCTCCGCGAGGGCAACTCCGACCGCCGCTCCCCGCCGGCCGTGAAGAACTTCTCCAAGAAGCACCCGCACCGGCTCGGCGCCTGGAAGCCCGACTCCAAGGCCCACGTCGCCCACATGACCGAGGGTGACTTCTACGGCAACGAGACCGCCCTCACCCTCGCCAAGGCGACCGACTACCGGATCGAGTACGTCGACGGCGGCGGGAAGGTGACCGTCCTCAAGAAGAAGGCCTCGCTGCTGGCCGGCGAGATCATCGACACCACCAGGATGAGCGTCAAGGCGCTGCGGAAGTTCTACGCCGACCAGATCGAGGACGCCAAGGCCAACGGCCTGCTGCTGTCGCTGCACCTCAAGGCGACCATGATGAAGGTCTCCGACCCGGTCATGTTCGGCCACGCGGTGACGGTCTTCTACAAGGACGTCTTCGAGAAGCACGGCTCGGCGCTCAAGCAGGCCGGCGTCAACCCCAACCTCGGCCTCGGCGACCTGCTCAAGAAGATCCAGGTGCTCCCCGCCGACCAGCGCGCCGCCATCGAGGCAGACGTCAAGGCGGTCTACGCCACCCGCCCGGCGCTGGCCATGGTCGACTCCGACAAGGGCATCACCAACCTGCACGTCCCCAACGACGTCATCGTCGACGCCTCGATGCCGGTGGTGGTCCGCGACTCCGGCTCGATGTGGGGCCCGGACGGCAAGCTGGCCGCCACCAAGGCGATGATACCCGACCGCTGCTACGCCACCATGTACCGGGAGATCATGGACGACTGCCGCCGCAACGGCGCCTTCGACCCGGCCACCATGGGCGGCGTCCCCAACGTCGGCCTGATGGCCCAGCAGGCCGAGGAGTACGGCTCGCACGACAAGACCTTCTTCGCCCCCGGCGCCGGTGCCATCCGCGTCGTCGACGACGCCAGCGGCGCCACCCTGCTCGAGCAGAAGGTCGAGGAGGGCGACATCTTCCGCATGTGCCAGGTGAAGGACATCCCCATCCGCGACTGGGTCAAGCTGGCCGTCAACCGGGCCCGGGCCACCGGCGCGCCGGCGGTCTTCTGGCTGGACCGCAACCGCGCCCACGACCGGCAGGTCATCGCCAAGGTCGAGACCTACCTCAAGGACCACGACACCAAGGGGCTGACCGTCGAGATCCTGGCGCCGGTCGAGGCCATGAAGTACTCGCTGGCCCGCATCCGCAAGGGGCAGGACACCATCTCGGTGACCGGCAACGTGCTGCGCGACTACCTGACCGACCTCTTCCCCATCCTCGAGATCGGCACCTCCGCCAAGATGCTGTCGGTGGTCCCGCTGCTGGCCGGTGGCGGGCTCTTCGAGACCGGCGCCGGCGGCTCGGCCCCCAAGCACGTCCAGCAGTTCGTCAAGGAGGGCTACCTGCGCTGGGACTCGCTCGGTGAGTTCTCGGCGCTGGGCGCCTCGCTCGAGCACATCGCCGCCACCTCCAAGAACGCCAAGGCGGCCGTGCTCTGCGAGACCCTCGACGCCGCCATCGGCAAGTTCCTCGACAACAACAAGTCGCCGGCCCGCAAGGTCGGCGAGATCGACAACCGCGGCAGCCACTTCTACCTGGCCATGTACTGGGCCGAGGCGCTGGCCGCCCAGGGCAAGGACGCCGAGCTCAAGGCCCGCTTCACCAAGGTGGCCAAGACGCTCCAGGAGAACGAGGCGAAGATCAACGCCGAGCTGCTCGGGGCCCAGGGCAAGCCCGTGGACCTCGGCGGCTACTACCAGCCGGACCCCGTCAAGACGTCGAAGGCGATGCGTCCCAGCGCCACGCTGAACGCCATCGTCGATTCCATCTCGTAGCGCACCCGCAGCGACCTCAATCCAACCAGGGAGAGAACGATGGCCAGGAAGAAGATTGCGTTGATCGGTGGTGGGCAGATCGGCGGCGTGTTGGCGCAGCTCGCGGCGATCCGTGAGCTCGGCGACGTGGTGCTGTTCGACATCGTCGAGGGGCTGCCGCAGGGCAAGACCCTCGACATCGCCGAGGCCGCGCCGGTCGACGGCTTCGACGTCAGCGTCAAGGGCACCAACAGCTACGAGGACATCAAGGGCTCGGACGTGGTCATCGTCACGGCCGGCCTGCCCCGCAAGCCGGGCATGAGCCGCGACGACCTGATCGCCACCAACTCCAAGATCATGACCTCGGTGGCCGAGGGCATCAAGCAGTACGCCCCGGGCGCCTTCGTCATCGTCATCTCCAACCCGCTCGACGCCATGGTGACGCTCTGCCAGCGCATCACCGGGTTCCCGCACAACCGCGTGGTCGGCCAGGCCGGCGTGCTCGACTCGGCCCGCTTCGCCGCCTTCATCGCCTGGGAGCTGGGCGTCTCGGTCAAGGACGTGAGCGCCGTCACCCTCGGTGGCCACGGCGACGACATGGTGCCGCTGGTCCGCTACACCAGCGTCTGCGGCGTCCCGGTCATGGAGCTGCTGGAGCAGAAGTACGGCGCCGCCAAGGCCGCCGAGGTCATGGCCGCCATGGTCAAGCGCACCCGCGGTGCCGGCGGCGAGGTGGTCGCCCTCCTCAAGACCGGCTCGGCCTTCTACTCGCCCGCCTCCTCGGCCATCGCCATGGCCGAGTCGTTCCTCAAGGACTCGAAGCGGGTCCTGCCGACCTGCGTCTACCTGAACGGCGAGTTCGGCGTGAAGGGGCTCTACGTCGGCGTGCCCGTGGTGATCGGGGCCGGCGGCGCCGAGCGGATCCTCCAGGTCAAGCTCAACGCCGAGGAGCAGGCCATGATGGACAAGTCGGTCGCCGCGGTCCGCGACCTGGTGGCCACGCTCAAGTAGCCTGGAGCCGCAGCACCGACGTCCCCGGGGCCCCGGCCGCTCATGCGACCGGGGCCTCGCTGCGTCAGGGCCACGGGGACCCCAACTCGCCTCCTTGACCGGTCCCCGGCCCGGCGCCCGTCGGGCTAGACTCGGGCCATGTCCGATCCTGGGGCTGCGCCGGTGGTGGTGGTTGGAGCGGGGGTGGCCGGGCTGGCCTGCGCCCGCGCCCTGGCCGCCGCGGGGCGTGGCGTGCTGGTGCTCGACCGGGCCCGGGGCGTGGGCGGCCGCTGCGCCACCCGCCTCCTCGAGGGGCAGCCCTTCGACCACGGCGCCGCCTTCCTGCACGGTCGCGACCCGGCGTTCCTGGCCGAGCTGCGCCGGGTCCCCGCCACCCTCCTCCCCGGCTGGCCCGCCGCGGTGAGCGGCGCCGGGCAGCCCTGCCAGCCCGAGGCCTTCACCCCTGGCGAGCAGCGGCTCGCCTTCGTCGAGGGGGTGAACGCCTTCCCCCGCCACCTGGCCAAGGGGCTCGCGGTCCGGCTCGAGGCGACGGTCTCGGCGCTGGAGCCGGTCCCCGGCGGCCTGCTGCTGCGGGTCGAGGGGGCCGAGCCGGTGCGAGCGGCGCGGGTGGTGCTGGCGGTGGCCGCGGAGCAGGCCCTGCGCCTGCTCGACACCGTGCCGGCGCCGCCGCCGGAGGTGGCGTCGGCCCGGGCGCTGCTCGGCCTGGCGAAGAGCCAGGCCTGCCTGGCGCTGCTGGCGCGCTACCCCGACGAGGTGCCGCAGCCTGGCTGGCAGATCTGCTTCCCCGAGACCTCCACGGTGCTCCAGCTGATCTCCAACGAGTCGTCGAAGCGGCCAGGCGCGGGGCGCCTCGGCCTGCTGCTGCAGGCCAGGCCGGCCTGGTCCCGGGCCCACCTCGAGGATCCGGACTGGGCGGCGGCGCTGCTCGAGGAGGCGGGCCACCTGCTCGGACCCTGGGGGGCCCGGCCGGCCACCAGCCACCCCCACCGCTGGAGCTTCGCGCGGACCGACCGGTCGGCCGAGCTGGCGGGCCCCATGCTGCTCGCCCTGCCGGGCGGCGGCCGGCTCGGGATCTGCGGGGACCGCTTCGCGCCGGGCGGCGGCGTCGAGGGGGCCTGGCGCTCGGGGCGCATGCTGGCGGAGCGGCTGCTGGCCGCGAAAGGAGGGGCGTGATGGCGGAGGACGCGTTGCAGGCGCTGGTGACCCGGGACCAGGATCACGAGTGCGAGGGCTTCGGCCCGGCCAGGGTCTGCGTGCGGGTGGTGGCGGTGGCCGACCTGCCGACCCGCTTCGGCGACTTCCGGCTGGTCGGCTTCTGGAACAACCGGGACGGCAAGGAGCACGTGGCGCTGGTGCTCGGCGACGTCACCGGCGGTGAGGCGGTGCCGGTCCGGCTCCACTCCGAGTGCCTGACCGGCGACGTCATGGGGTCGCTGCGCTGCGACTGTCGCGACCAGCTCACCGGCGGGCTCGAGGCGATCCAGCGGCTGGGGCGCGGCGTGCTGCTCTACCTGCGCCAGGAGGGGCGCGGCATCGGCCTGATCAACAAGATCAGGGCCTACGCCCTGCAGGAGCAGGGGCTCGACACCGTGGAGGCCAACCTGGCGCTCGGCTTCCGCGACGACGAGCGGGACTACGCCGTGGCGGCGCACATGCTGCTGAGCCTGGGGCTGCGGTCGGTCCAGCTCATCACCAACAACCCCGAGAAGGTGCGGCAGCTGACGCAGCACCGGGTCGCCGTGTCGGGCCGCATCCCCCACGTCATCCAGCCGAACCAGTACAACCGCTTCTACCTGGAGACCAAGGCGCGCCGCAGCGGCCACTACATCGACTTCTCCGGCAAGGCCCGGCTCGGGGAGCAGAGCGACGCCGTCCGGGTCGAGGGGATGCACGAGCCGGAGGGGGCGCTCGACGAGCGTTAG
>JANMRY010000048.1:0-13554 GCA_031388695.1 Anaeromyxobacter sp.
CGCGACGGGGCCCCGGTCGACCTGCTGGTGGCGGGGCGGCGGGTCACCCGCTTCTCCGGGCGGCGGCGGCCCGGGACGTCGCGCGGCACCGGCTGCCGGCTGGCCTCGGCGCTGGCCGGCCTGCTGGCCCGCGGCGCCACGCGGGAGGAGGCGGGGCGCGGCGCCAAGCGGGGGGGGGAGCGCCACCGCGACGCCAGCGCCCGCTGAGCGGCCAGGCCGCGGCGCTCGCCAGCCCGGGGCCGGCCAGCCCGACCGCACAGCCCGCCTGCACAGCTGAGCCGCGGGCGGCGCCGGGGCGTCAGCCCGGCGCGGGGGTCCGGACCATCTCGGCGAAGAAGGTGTTGGTCTTGAAGAAGACCAGGTCGATGGTGGCGATCGGCCCCTGGCGCTGCTTGGCGATGATCAGCTCGACCTGCTGGGTGTCGCCCGGCGGCCCGGCCTCCTTGTCCTCGTCCTCGGGCCGGTGCAGGAACATGACGATGTCGGCGTCCTGCTCGATGGCGCCCGACTCTCGCAGGTCGGAGAGCATGGGGCGCTCGCCCTTGCGCTTCTCCACCGCGCGGTTGAGCTGGGAGAGGGCGACCACGGGGATCTTGAGCTCGTTGGCCAGCGCCTTGAGCGAGCGGCTGATGGTGGCGATCTCCTGCTCGCGCGACTGGTTCATGCGGTCGCTGGGGGCGTGCATGAGCTGGAGGTAGTCGATGACCACGAGGTCGAGGCCGCTCTCGCGCTGGATCTTGCGGCACTTGGAGCGCAGCTCGACCGGGGTGAGCACGAAGTTGTCGTCGAGCCAGATGTTGGAGGAGGCGATCCGCTCGGCGTGGTGGAAGATCTTCTCCCACTCGTAGCGGCCGAGCTGCCCCTGCGAGAGCTTGCGCCAGTCGAGCTTGGCCTCCGAGGCCAGCAGGCGCAGCGCCAGCTGGTCGGAGGGCATCTCCAGCGAGAAGAAGGCGACCTTGCGGTCCTTGAGCGCGGCGTGGGCCGCCACGTTGAGGGCGAAGGCGGTCTTGCCGACCGAGGGGCGCGCCGCGATGATGGTGAGCGTGCCGGGCTGCAGCCCGAGGGTGTTCTTGTCGAGCGTGGCGAAGCCGGTCGGGACGCCGGTGATGTAGGACTTGCCCTCGGCGACCCGCTTCTGGATCCGCTCGAGGTTCTCGACCGCCGCCATCATCGGGTCCTTGATGCGGCGGAGCGTGTCGATGGCGGTGCCCTGGGCGGCGCCGAAGACCTCCTGCTGGGCGGCGTCGAGGAAGTGCTGGACGTTGGCGCCCGACTCGTAGCCCTGCTCCACCACCCGCTGGGCGGTGAGCATCATCTTGCGGCCGCGGGAGAGGTCCTGCACCACGCGGGCGTAGTGGCCGACGTTGGCGGCCACGCCGACGCTCTGGGCCAGCGAGAAGACCAGCTCGCGCGGCACCGCGGCGCCGAGCAGGCCGCGGGCGTTGAGCCGGTGATTCACCATCACCGGGTCGATGGTCTGCGCCTCCTTGGCCAGCTCCTCGCACGCCGCGTAGACGTGCTGGTGCGCCAGCAGGTAGAAGTCGCCCGACTTGAGCAGCGCGGCCACGAGATCGAAGGCGTTCTCGTCGATGAGGAGCGCTCCGAGCACGGCCTGCTCGGCCTCGACGTTGTGCGGGAGGTCGCGGGCCCCGCGGAGCGGGACGGGGGCATCGGGGCGGCGCTGCAGCTCGTTGTCGACCATCGGCGGAGCGCACCCTAGCAGCGACCCCTGTCTGCGGGATCGTGGGTGATCGGTGGAAGATGTCGGATTTTCTAGGTGATCGTCCGGTTGCAGGGGCGTGGAACCGGCGTGGAAGGGGCGGGGAGAACCGCCCGATGCCGGGGAGAAGCCGGGTCGGCGGCGCTGCACCCATCACCGGGGACAACGTGCGACGATGGCCGTGCCCACCCCGGAGCCCGCCATGACCCGCCTCGTCGCCCTGATCTGCTCGGCTTTTCTCCTCGGCGGCTGCGCCGGCCTGCAGCGGCTCGCCGACCTCTCGTTCGTCTCGCCGCGCGTGACGCTGGCGCAGGCCTCGATCGCGCAGGCCGACCTCGACGGGGCGACGGTGCGGCTCGACCTGCTGCTCGAGAACCCGAACGACGTCGCCTTCGAGGTGGCGCAGGCGACCTGGAGGCTCGAGGTGGAGCAGGTCCAGGTGGGCGAGGGGGCGCTGCCGGGCGGCCTCGGCATCCCGGCGCGCGGCACCGCGCCCTTCGCGGTGACGGTGCGGGTGCGCTGGGCCGACGTCCAGCGGCTGGTGGAGCGGGTCGGGAAGCGCGAGCAGGTCGACTACAAGGTCTCCGGGACCGTCGGCGTCCGGACGCCGGTCGGCCTGGTGTCGCTCGCCTTCAGCCACGCCGGGAAGCTGCCGGTGCCGCGGCTGCCCTCGCTGCGGCTGGCCGGGGCCTCGGTCGAGGTCGCCTCCTTCACCGAGCTCGACCTGCAGCTGGCGCTCGAGCTGGAGAACCCGAACGCCTTCCCGCTCCCCGGCGCAGCGCTCACCTTCGAGCTGCTGGTCAACGGGACCTCGGTGGCGGCCGGGCGCGAGGCCACGCTGGCGCCGCTCGCCGCCCACGGCGCGGGGCGGGTGTCGCTGCCGCTGCGGCTCTCGCTGCTCGGGGCGGGACGGGCCGCGATGTCGCTCCACGGCGGGGGTGGAGAGATCCAGCTGCGCGGCGTCGTCCGCGCCGGCGGGATCGAGGCGCCGATCGACCTCAAGCTGGAGGTCGGGCGGCCGTGAGCCCGGAGGCCGTACCCGACCCATCCGACCGCTAGGAGCGCGGGGGGGCCGGAGCCTCGGCCGGCGCGGCTGGCGGGCGCAGCGGAGTGAGCTCGTAGAAGTGCTCGGGCTTGTAGCCCTGGATCCAGAGGAACGGGAACAGCACCAGCACGCCGCCGATGCAGGCGCCGACGTCGAAGACCTCATTGCGCTGGATGTTGGCGTCGAAAGGCTCGTGACCGTCGAGCACCAGCTTCACCCGGGTCGAGGAGCCGACGATCTTGGTGTCGGACATCGAGTAGGGGGTCCTCCCCACCGACTCGCCATCCAGGTAGACCTTGGCCCCGGTCGGCTGGCTGCGGATGAGGGTCGTGCTGACGCAGCCGGTGGTCAGGACAAAGGCCAGCGAGACGGCGGCGAGGCGGGTCGGCAACCGGTTCATGAGGGCCTTCCTTGGACGGCGGTGAGGAGGGAGCCGCCATGCTAAGACACCTGCATGCGCCTTGTCGCGCTCCTGGTGATGCTCGCCGCAGCGCTCCCGGTCCTGGCCGAGGACGGTCCGTTCGGCTCGCCGGGCCATCCGGTGACCGACGAGGTGGCTCGGCCCGGGCCGAGGCCCGCTGACGGGCCGCAGCCCCTCGCCATCTGGGCCTACCGGCAGCTTGCAAGCTTCCAGGGCCCCCGTTGCCCGCACCGGCCCAGCTGCTCCGCCTATGCCACACAGGCCATTCGAAGCCACGGCCCCCTGCTGGGGAGCTTCATCGGCGTCTCGCGGCTGCTCCGCGGCGAGCACTCCTCGGCGCTGCGCCTCCTCGAGCGGGACCCGGACGGTGGCCTGCTCGATCCGCTCGAGGCCGCCACCTTCTTCCTTGCGGGTCCGGTGTGGTGACGCTGCTGGCGGCGCTGCTCTGCGCCCAGGCGGCGGCAGGCCCGGCCTCCCTGCCGCGCCCGGCCGAGGCGGCCGAGGCGCTCCGCTACGGCGACTGGCTGGAGGCCCAGGGCGACCACTACCGCGCCATCGGCGAGTACCAGCGGGTCCGCTTCCTCGACGGCCAGGGGTCGTTGGGCGCCGAGGCGGAGCTGCGCATGGCCGGGGCTTACGCCGCCGGGGGCAGGCCCGACGCCGCTGTCGCGCTGTTGCGCCGCCTCGCCACCGAGGCCCCCGACGCGGTCATCCGCGACGCCGCCCTCTACCAGCAAGGGAGGGTCCGCTACCTGGCTGGGCAGCCAGCCGCCGCGGTGCCACCGCTGGCCGCCTACGCCAGGCTGGAGGCGCCCGCGGGTGGCCCGGGCCGGGTCCGGGCCCGGCTGCTCCTCTCCCTGGCCCGGCTCCACGACGGCGACGAGAGCGGCGCCCGTGGAGAGCTGGACCTGGTGGGGGAGCGGGAGGAGCCGCGGGTGACCGAGCTGCGACTGGCCATCGAGGAGGTGGCGCGGGCGCCGCGCCGCAGCCCGCTGGCCGCGGGACTCCTCTCCGCGGCGGTGCCGGGGTTGGGACACGCTTACGCTGGGGACGCCGCCGCCGGGGCCGCGGCGCTGGGGGTCAACGGGGTCTTCATCTGGGCCACCGTGGAGGCCTTTCGGGACCGGAGGCCAGGGCTCGGGACGCTGCTGCTGGTCGGCGAGTCGCTCTGGTATGGAGGGGCCATCTTCGGGGCGGTGGCCGAGGCCATGCGCTTCAACCGGGACGCTCGCAACCAGGCGCTTGAGCGCGTGGAGGCGAGGCTGCGCTGGGTGCTGGCGCCGGTCCCCGGCGGGCTGGCCGCTGGGTTCCAGGTCCCTCTCGACTGACCCGCCCTCGGCACACTCGTCTCGAGCGGGGTGGTCGGTAGGGTGGCGCAGCCGCCGAGCGCCGCGGCCCGCACGCCACCGCCGGCCCGCCTCTGCCGAAGGCGCGGAAGTGCCCTAAGCTCGGGGCCATGGGATCGACCTTCCTCTCCGGCCGCGTCGAGGTGGTGCAGGGCGACATCACCCGCCTCACCGTCGACGCCATCGTCAACGCCGCCAACGAGACGCTGCTCGGCGGCGGAGGCGTGGACGGGGCGATCCACCGCGCCGCCGGCCCCGGGCTGCTGGCCGAGTGCCGCACCCTGGGCGGCTGCCCGACCGGGGAGGCCCGCGTCACCCGCGGCCACCGACTCCCGGCCAGCCACGTCATCCATACCGTCGGCCCGGTCTGGCGGGGCGGCGAGGCCGGCGAGGCGGCGCTGCTGGCGGCCGCCTACCGCGCCTGCCTGGCGCAGGCGCGCGAGCGCGGCTTCGGCACCATCGCCTTCCCGGCCATCTCCACCGGGGTCTTCGCCTTCCCGAAGGACCTGGCCTGCGCCATCGCGGTGCGCGAGGTGACGGCGGCGCTGGGGAGCGGCCCGGTCCCGGCGCGGGTGGTCTTCTGCTGCTTCGGCGAGGAGGACCGGGCCCGGTACGAGGCGATGTGTGCGTCAGGGCGACGCGCCCCCTGATGGGGGTGGCCGACGGGTTGAGCCGCTCTCGCCTGCCGATTAGAGTCCCATCTCACTTCAAGGGCGCTTCAGCGCTTTTCGATCCAGGAGAACACCGATGACCACGCTGCTCCGCACCGCTGCCGCCTTCGCCTGCGCCGGCCTCCTCGCCTTCGCCTCCTCCACGCCGGCCGCCGAGGGCGCCAAGGAGGTGACCGTCACCGGCAAGCTGGCCTGCGCCTTGTGCACCCTCAAGCAGGCCGACGCGAAGACCTGCACCAACGTGGTGGTCGTCAGCGAGGGCGGCAAGGACGTCGTCTACGGGCTGGCCGACAACGCCGTCAACAAGGCCTACAGCATGGCGGCGTGCGAGAAGACCATGCCGGTGAAGGTGACCGGGTCGGTGACCGAGCAGAAGGGCAAGAAGACCATCACCGCCAGCAAGATCGAGAAGGTCTAGCGGCGGTCCTCGGCCTGGGGGGGCGTTGCGCCGGCTAGCCCACCGGCACCTGCAGGCAGGTGGGTGGCCTGGCGCTGGTCGGCGGCCAGCCGGGCGGCATCCCCTGGGGGAAGCGGGCGTAGGCCGGCAAGGCGGGGTCGGCCGGGGTCGCAACCTCCGAGGAGCGCGTCGAGGCGACGTTCCAGGCCGCGATCCCCGAGATGATCCAGAGGGGCGCGGTGAAGACCAGGAAGTAGCCGTTGCTGACCGTGGAGATGGTTCCGAGCACCATGGCGCCGGCGACGCTTCCGGAGCTGTTCGGCAGCACCCTCACGGTGACCCGGTCGATCTCCGCGGCGGCGATCGAAGCGAGCCGGTCGGCGTCCAGCACGTGGAGCGCCGTGGCGTCGGCCGCGATCAGCTCACCCTCGACGACCTGCTGGTTCTTCAGCGAGACCGTGACCTGGTGGCCGCAGGTTGGGACCTCCTCGATCGAGGCCGCGGTCGCCCCCCCTCGAGCCTCCTCTCGCGGGAGCAGAGGCCGCTGATGCGCGCAGCCGCCGAGGGCGGCCGCCAGCAGCAGGAACGACGGTCGGGGGCCGATCATGGGGTCGCTCCCATCCGGCTCCCCCAGAAGATCTCCTCCACCCCGGCCTCCATCTGCTTCCAGGCCGGCGCCAGGTGGCGCAGCGAGGCGGCGGGGTCCCTCAGCAGGGCCACCGCGGCGGACGGATCCTCCTCGACCAGCCACTGCTCGCGCATCCACTCGATGTAGTAGCCGCGCGACTCGAGGAAGAGCTCGGCGTCGCGCAGCCCTGCGGGCAGCGGGAAGCGGATGGTCCAGGCGTCACCTGGGACCGACACCAGCCGCGGCCCCTGGCCGTGCAGCCGGGAGAGGGCCACGGCGTCGGCCGCGCCCTGACGCCGGACCTCGAAAGCCTGGACCGCGGTCGGCTCCACCGCCGGGCCCGCCAGCTCGGCCAGCGAGACCCGGTCGAGCTTCCAGTTGCCCCGTGTCAGCTGCAGCCGCACCTTCACCTCGCCCGGAGGCAGGTCGGCCGGCAGCGGGACCAGCTGGGTCTCACGGGCGATGGGCCCGATCTCGCCGAAGGACCCGGCGATGGTCCAGCCGGAGCGGGTCCAGACCTCCACCTCGGCGCGCGCCAGGATCCGCTCCCACCCCGTGAAGGCTGGCGCCTGGTCCGGCGGCATGGTCTCGAGCCTGGCCATGGTCTCGCCCGCCTTTCCGCCCAGCCAGGCCAGGCCCTGGTAGAAGACGAAGGTATTGAGCAGGCTGTTGCGCGCCCGGATCACCAGCCCGGATCCCCGCGACGGCGCGGGGAAGGCCAGCTCGATCAGCTCCTGCTCGGCCAGGTCGGCGACTCCGGCATGTGAGAGGTACTCCCCGCTGCCGTCGGCCAGGACGTCGGCGAGGCAGTCTCCCTCGGCGCCGCGGCAGCGGAGCGGGGCCAGCTCGCGCCCGGTCGGGAAGTACTGGTCGCCGGCGCGGTAGACGCGACCGCCGGGCGGGCGTGGCACGGCCAGCAGGCGAGCGGAGCGGACGTAGTGCGTCTCCAGCGCCTCGTTCCTCATGGTCAGCTCGATCGCGTCGCCGAGCGGACGGGGCACGTCGATCGAGTCGACGTCGGTCGCCTCGAAGGCCCGGGCGATGCTGGCGCTGAACCCCTCGGCAATCAGCCGCTCGTCTCCCGGCGAGCCGGCGTAGAAGGTGGGGCAGGAGCCGAAGCAGGCCTTCGGGTTGGTGGCGCACAGGATCGCCACCGCCAGCGTCGCGCCGGTCACCACGCCGAGCACCGCCACCTCGCTCCGGTAGACCGACTCGGGGCGGTTGGTCTCGAGGAGGGCGAGGTCGGCGAGGGGCAGCTCGATCGGGCCGCGCGAGAGCAGCTTGCGGTCGGCGTCAAAGCGGAACCCCTGGCCGCTGAGCCTTCCGCCGTCGGCGTCGAGGCTCCAGGACTGCAGCACCGCCAGCGAGCCATCCTTGCCGTGAGCCTTGAGGAAGGGCGCCTCGGGGCCGGCCTGCTTCAGCTCCGGGGTGTCAGGCTTGAAGAGCCGGGCCTGCCAGTACCGGTCGGTGCAGCCGCCCAGGGTCACGGCCAGAACGGCCATCACCGTGGGCCAGGTGGGTGTCGGCATGCGACTCACCGTAGCACACGACGACGCCCTGCGGCACCTAACCCGCCAGCACCGACTGCCCGCGGATCGTGAAGTAGACCGCCTCGGGGTGGTGCAGCACGATGGCGCTGGTCGACTGCTCCGGCACCATCTGGCAGGCCTCGGTGAGCGAGACCCCGATGGCCGCCTCCGGGTCGAGCAGCCTCCAGAGCTGGCGCTGGTCGTTGAGCTCCGGCCAGGAGGGGTAGCCGGGGCTGTAGCGCTTGCCCTGGTCCGGCCCCATCCCCAGCTCGCCCTTGACGACGCGGTGCCAGTGCTCGGCCAGCGCCTCGGCCACCTCGACCGCCAGGCCGTGGACGAAGAGGCCGCGCGAGTAGTCGCCGCGGGCGTTGGCCTCGTCGGCCACCCGCGAGGCGGCGTCGCCCACCGTCACCACCTGGAGGGCGCAGACGTCGCTGCCCGGCTCGGACCGGAAGTAGTCGGCCAGGCAGAGCAGCCGCTCGTCGGGCTGGCGGGGGAAGCGCAGCCGGGCCAGCTCGGCCTTGCGGTGGATGGGGTCGAGGATCACCAGCTCCTCGCCCTCGGCGTGGCAGGGCCAGTAGCCGTAGACCACGCGCGGCTGCAGCCAGCCTTGCGCCTGGGCCTCGGCCTTGAGCTGCTCCAGCCTGGGGCCGAACTCCTCGCGGATCATCCGCTCGTACTCGGCCCCCTTGGCGCGCACGCCCCACTGCAGCTTGTAGAGCTCGTTGAGGTCGAGCCGCGGCCAGAGGTCGGAGAGCGGGATGGCGCCGGAGAGGACGGTGCGCGGGCCCCAGAACGGCGGGGTGGGGAGGGCGGCGGCGGTAGCCACTGCCGAGCGGGCCCCGGGCGGCGGCTTCGGCGGCGGCTCGGCGGCCGGGGCGTCGCGGCCGTGGATCGACTTCTCCAGCACCGCCTGCTTCAGCCGCTCGCGCCGCTCGGGGTCGACCAGCTGCTGCACCAGCTCCAGCCCCTCGAAGGCGTCCTTGGCGTAGAAGACGCCGCCCGGGTAGGGGGCGCCGCCCTGCACGAAGGTGGTCTTGTAGCCGAAGCGCCGGTTGATGGCGGCGCCGCCGATGATGACCGGGAACTGCAGGTTGCGCCGGGCCAGCTCCTCGACGCAGAAGGGCATCTGCTTCGAGGTGGAGACCAGCAGCGCCGAGAGGCCGATGGCGTCGGCGCCGACCTCGACCGCCTTCTCGATGATGGTGGCGACCGGCACCTGCTTGCCGAGGTCGTGCACCGTGAAGCCGTTGTTGGAGAGGATGGTCTTGACGAGGTTCTTGCCGATGTCGTGGACGTCGCCGTAGACGGTGGCCAGCACCACCGTGCCCTTGGTGGAGCCGGCGGTCTTCTCGAGGAACTGCTCGAGGTGGCCGACCGCCTTCTTCATCACCTCGGCCGACTGGAGCACGAAGGGGAGGATCAGCTCGCCGGCGCCGAACTTGTCGCCGACGTCCTTCATGGCCGGGAGCAGCACCTCGTTGAGCACCGCCACCGCGGGGCGGCGGGTCAGGGCGTCGTCGATGAGCTGCTCGATCCCCTCGGGCCGGCGGTGGAGGATCTGCAGGTGGATCCGCTCCTCGACCGACTTGCCGGCCAGCAGGTCCTCGGTGGGGGCCGCCTTCTCCGCCCCCTTCTCGCCGAAGTGGGCGATGAGCCGGGTCAGCGCGTCGGGGCGGCGATCGAAGATCAGCTCCTCGGCCAGGGTCCGCTCCACCTCGCCCAGCTGCGGGTAGGGGGTGACGTCCTTCGGGTTGATGATGGCGAGGTCGAGGCCGGCCTGGACCGCGTGGTAGAGGAAGATCGAGTTGACCACCTCGCGGGCGTTCCGGGCGAGGCCGAAGCTGACGTTGGAGACGCCGAGCGTGGTGAGCACGCCCGGGGTCTCGGCCTTGATGCGGCGGATCCCCTCCAGGGTCTCGACGGCGCTGTGCCGGTACTCCTCGCCGCCGGTGGCCAGCGTGAAGGTGAGGGCGTCGAAGATCAGGCAGTCGGGCTCGACGCCGTACTCCCTGGCCACCGCCACCAGGCGCGCCGCGATCTCGGCCTTGCGGTCGGCGGTCTGCGCCATGCCCTTCTCGTCGATGGTCATGCAGACCACCGCGGCGCCGTAGCGCTTCACCAGCGGCAGCACCTTCTTGACCCGCTCGCCGCTCTTCTCGAGGTTGATGGAGTTGACGATGCAGCGGCCCGGGTAGACCTTGAGCGCCGACTCGATGACGTCGGCCTCGGTCGAGTCGATCATGAGCGGGGCGTCGACGGCCTGGGCCAGCAGCTTCACGAGGGCGCGCATCTGCGCCCCCTCGTCGTCGCGCTCGTTGAGCGCCACGCAGACGTCGAGCACGTGGGCGCCGGCCTCGACCTGGCCGCGGGCGATCTGCAGCAGCCCGGGGTAGTCGTCGGCGATCAGCAGCTCCTTGACCTTGCGCGAGCCCTGCGAGTTGAGCCGCTCGCCCACCAGCAGCGGGCGCGGCTGCAGCGTCAGCGGCACCGCCTTCATGGCCGAGGAGAGCTCGGGGCCGGGGCGGGGGCGGACCCGGCGCGGGGCGGTGACCGACTTGAGCCGGGCCACCACCGCCGCGAGGTGGGCCGGGGTGGTGCCGCAGCAGCCGCCCACCAGGTCGACGCCGAACTCGGAGACGAAGCTGGCCAGCGCCGCGGCCAGGTCGTCGGGGGAGAGCTTGTAGACGGCCCGGCCGTCGACGTTCTCGGGCATGCCGGCGTTGGGCAGGACCGAGACGTAGTGGCTGCCGTGCTCGCAGAGGTAGCGCACCGCCTCGCGCATCTCGGCCGGGCCGGTGGAGCAGTTGAGGCCGATGGCGTCGATGGGGAGCCGGTCGAGGGTGGCCAGGGCGCTGGCCACGTCGGTGCCGAGCAGCATGCGGCCGTTGGCGTCGATGAGCGTCGGCTGGGCGATGATGAAGACGTCGCGCATCAGCTCGCGCCGGCAGGCGTCGGCCCCCAGCACCGCGGCGCGCAGCTCCAGCATGTCCTGGTGGGTCTCGAGGATGAGGGCGTCGACGCCCCCCTCGATGAGCCCCTTGGCCTGCTCGAAGTAGATCCGCTCCAGGGCGTCTGCGGTGATGTTGCCGAGCGCCGGGTCGGACGACGAGGGCAGCATGCCGGTCGGGCCCATCGAGCCGGCCACGAAGCGCGGCTGCTCGCGGGTGGCGTGGCGCTCAGCGGCGCGGCGCGCCAGGATGGCGGCGCGGAAGTTGACCTCGTAGGTGCGGTGGCCGACGCCGTACTCGTCGAGCTTGAGCCGCGAGGAGCCGAAGGTGTTGGTCTCGACCACGTCGCAGCCGGCGGCGTAGTAGCGGCCGTGGATCTCCTCGATCAGGTCGGGCCGGGTCAGGGTGAGGAGGTCGTTGGCCCCCTCCTTGCCGCCGAAGTCGGAGAGGGTGAGGTGCTCCCCCTGGATCTGCGTGCCCATGGCCCCGTCGAAGACGAGGACCCGCCTGGCGATGGCCTCGCGGAAGGTCACGGCACGCAGGCGACGGCGACCGGCTCGTTCGACAGGCCGCAGGAGGCCTTGCCGCAGGCGGTGTTGGTCCACTCGCAGAAGCTGGCGCCGGCCGGGGCGTTGCAGGTGTCGAGCATGGCCGAGCAGACCGCCTCGTCGGCCGAGTCGACGCCGACGGCGGAGAGCTGGTTCTTGACCTCGGTCTTGCAGGTGTCGCGGGCCGAGCCGGAGCCGGAGCACTGGCAGAGCCGGTCGCCGAGGTCCTGGCAGGTGTTGCCGCAGCCCTGCAGGGCGAGGCTGGCGGTGAGGAGGAAGAGGGCGGCGAGGCGGCGCATTGGACCGCGGAGGATCACCCCACCGACCCCCTCAGGTCAAGGCGAGGCGCCCTTGAATCTTTGCGCCCCGGGACCGTCCCTGCTAACGGAGGCAGCATGTCCCTTTCGACCGTCGCCGCCCTGCTGCTCGCCGCCCTGCTGCTCCCCGCTTCCGAGGGGGCGGCGGCGCCCGGCCCGGCCATGGCTGCGTCTCCGGCGGCCCCGACGGCCAGTACGACCACGGCGACGCCCGGAGCGACCGCGGCTGTGACCGGCCCGGCCACGGCGGCGCCTGGCCCTGCCACGGCGCCCAATCCAGCCGCAGCGCCCAATCCAGCCACGGCCGCATCCGGCCCTTCCGCCGCCGAGCTGACCCGCAAGGTGCAGGCCTTCTACGAGAAGACCCGCGACCTGGAGGCGGCCTTCACGCAGACCTACCTCTACGGCGGGCTGGGGCGGAAGCTGACCTCGAGCGGGACGCTCAAGGTGAAGAAGCCAGGCCTGATGCGCTGGGATTACCAGTCACCGGCGTTGAAGGTGGTGGCGGTGACCGGCAAGCGGCTGGTGCAGTACGAGCCGGAGGAGCAGCAGGCGTACGTCGACGAGGCCTTCGACGCCACCGCGCTCACCGCCGCGGTCGCCTTCTTGCTCGGCAAGGGGGACCTGGCCCGCGACTTCAGCGCCTCGCTCGGGGAGGGCGGGGCGCTGGTGCTGCGGCCGAAGCTCTCCGACCCGCGCGTGGCCCGCGTCACCTTCACGGTCGGGCCCGACGGCGAGGTGCTGGCGACCGCTGTGGTCGACGGCGCCGGCAACGAGAACCGGCTCGCCTTCAGTGGCATGAAGCGGAACGCCGGCCTGGCCGATGCCGCCTTCGAGGTGGCGCTGCCAAAGGGGACGCGGCGGGTCGGGAAGTAGGGCGGCGCGACCGGCGCGGCGCGACGTCGAGGGGTCGTCGGCGCCGGCGGTGCGGTGCTGCGCGACCAGGCGCTCCGGCCGCGGGTGCGGGGAGCGCCTGGTCGGGGAAATGCTCGCTGGGGCTAACCCGGGGTCCAGGTGCCGGCCGGCGGAGCTTCGCAGTCGGCCCTGCCCGACGTGGCGTCGAAGGTCGGGCTGTAATAGCAGAAGGTCTGCTGCGTCGGGTCGGTAGGGGTCGACTTGGGCATGGCGCAGCAGCCGACCCGGCTGGTGGTGGGGCAGGAGGCCACGACCGCGCCGCCGCCGCTGGTGCAGGCGTTGTTGGAGGACGTCAGGTCGGTCGCCGCCGGGATGCCGGTGATCGAGAGGCAGAGGCCACCAGTGGAGAAGTTGCAGGCGAAGGTCTTGGTGCCGCCGGCGGCGGGGGTCGTGCTCTTGCTGCCGCCGCAGGCCGCGCCGAGCAGGGCAATCAGGCCAAATGCGAGGAAGTTCCTGGTGTTCATGGTGCGTCCTTTCGGGGAGGAGAGGTGCAGCGATCTCTTGGTGGTCCGCCGGGTGAGGTTGTGACTCACATTGACATTTCCGCGCGCCCTTTGCAGGTGGCCCAAGGAAAATTCTCGTAGTGGCCCAGTCGCGTGTCCCACGGACGAGTGGCTGAACCGGCAGTGGCTGAACCGGCTGAATCGGGGGCTGAACCGGTCCGGGAGAACGGTCTTCACAGAACCGGTCCGGGAGAACGGTCTTCAGAACGGTCTTAGGGCAACGTGCAACGGGACTTCGGGAGGCCAAAGGAATCCTTGGGAGGAAGGGGAAGCTGGAGTTCCAGGCGATCCCGGCGCGAGATCTCGTGGACTGGCTCAAGGATCGACCGCGGCGGCGTGCAAGTGGCACACCTCTCCGTGGTCCGCGAGCGTGAGGCCGCGGCTCGAGCCACCTGGAGATCGACGGAGGCGAGGCGGGTCAGCCGGCCTGGGCGCAAGCGACGCCGCAGGCGAGGCGCATGAGGTAGGTGCCGGCGGGGAAGACGGTCCGACGGTGGCCGGCGCGCCAGGCCAGGAGTGCGTCGCGGTAATCGGCGAGGAAGGAGGCGAGGCGGGAGAGCCGC
>JANMRY010000039.1:0-5515 GCA_031388695.1 Anaeromyxobacter sp.
C
Source organism: Anaeromyxobacter sp. (assembly GCA_031388695.1). Classification (GTDB taxonomy): domain Bacteria; phylum Myxococcota; class Myxococcia; order Myxococcales; family Anaeromyxobacteraceae; genus JADKCZ01. The sequence continues at coordinate 2 of JANMRY010000039.1, forward strand.
ACCTCGGCGGCGTCGGCGTGCGCGTCGGCCAGCACCAGGATCTCGCTCGGGCCGGCGATCATGTCGATGTCGACCTGGCCGAAGACCAGCCGCTTGGCCGCCGCCACGTAGGCGTTGCCCGGGCCGCAGATCTTGTCGACCGCCGGCACCGTGGCCGTTCCATAGGCCAGCGCCGCCACCGCCTGCGCGCCGCCCACCTTCAACAGCGCCGAGACCCGGCTGACGTGGCAGGCGGCCAGCGTCCACAGGTCCACGTCGCCCGAGCCCTTCAGGGCCGGCGTGGTGACCACCACGTCCCTCACGCCGGCCACCTTGGCCGGGATGGCGGTCATGAGCACCGACGACGGGTAGCGGGCCGTCCCGCCCGGCACGTAGAGGCCGACCCGGCGGAGCGGCCGGACCACCTGCGCCAGGCGGGCGCCCAGCCGGTCGGTGAAGGCGGGCACTTCGGCGTCCCGCTCGCGGGCGTGGAAGGCGCGCACGCGGTCGGCGGCCAGCCGGAGCGCCTGGCGCCCCGCTGCCGGCAACGCCTTCCAGGCGGCGGCGAAGTCCTTCGGCCCCAGCACCAGGGCGGCGGCCGAGGCCGGCGCCCAGCCGTCCCAGCGGGCCGTGTACTCGAGGAGCGCCGCGTCGCCGCGGGCGCGCACGTCGGCCACCACGCGGGCAGCCGCCTCGCGGACCGGGGCCTCGTCCTCGTCGGAGCCGCGGGCGCAGAGGGCGGCCCAGGCCTTCGAGAAGGTGGGATCGGTGGTGACGAGCGTCTGCACGGGTTTCCTCGCGGCGGGGAGCCCGTTTTCATACCGCAGGCGGGCGGGGGGCGCCATCGGCGGGCAGGGCTGGCGCGCGGCGGTCGCTGGCCGGGAGGCCGAGGACGACCCGCACCTGGGGTCAGTTGCAGGTGGCGAGCAGGAGCCCACCGCCGGCCATGCGGTCGGCGGTGCCGGCGAACCCCACGTCGAAGGCCGCCAGCGTGACCTTCCCCATGGAGTCCACGCTCCAGGAGACCGTGCCGGAGCTGGCCTCGAAGCTGGCGTCGAGGTGGGTGCCCGTGCGCCGGGCCAGCGAGCCGAGCGCCTCGCCGGGCGCCAGGGTCAGCTTGGTCGGCACCACCGTGGCGCTGAGGCCGCTGGCCGGCGGGGCCACGGTGAGCTTGAAGAAGGTGGTGGTCAGCTGCGGCGTGCCCAGGATCGCCTCGCAGGTGTTGGGGCTGTCGGTGAGCCAGAAGGTGACCTGGCTCGTGCCGTGTTCCAGCCCGGCCGAGCCCACCTGGAAGGTGATGGTGTCCACCGTGAAGGTGGGGCCCTGGAGGCCCGGGTCGGTGCCGCCGCCGCCGCAGCCGGCGACCAACAGCCAACCGGCCAGGACCGGCCTGGCAACCTGGCCGCGGACCGAGCGTGGACGGGTCAGTTGACCACCCAGACGACCGTGGTGCGCGGGGGCACCGTGAATGCACCACTGACCGATGCGTAGCTTGCCTGCGTTCGCGGACGCTGATCGGCCGCGCCTACCGCCGCCTGCACGGGGTGGAGGGTCCAGGACCTGTCCTTCTGGGCATCGAGCGTGATGGTGTGGGCCACCTTGTCCACGTTGACGGCGTACAGAGCCTCCTGGAAGACCGCCCCGGCATACCCTGCGCCGTCGAGGTGGCCCATCACCACGGTCGGCTCCCCGCTCGATCCCGTGTTTGGGAAGGTGAGGCGAACCTTGACGTCGGCGGCGGTCCGGAGGCGGAAGAGCGTGGAGCTCTTGCGGATGGCCAGCAGGTCGAGGAACCCGTCGCGGGCCTGCTGGATGGAGGCCGCGCCGGGCTTGATGGCCGACACGGCGAGGAGCGGCTTGAGCTGTGGGTAGCTCGCCTGATTGTCGCCGATGGGCGGCGCGCCCACGCCGAAGTAGTTGTCGCTGAAAGTCCAGTCGAGCCGGTTGAACCAGTCGCCCGAGTTGTAGCTGTTCCGATCCATGGATTTGGAGCGGAGCGTCTCGACGCCTGCGTGGAAGTAGGCCACGCCCTGGCTCAACGCGTTGAGGGCCGCGGCCAGCAGTTGCACCCGCGCCCGGTCGTCCTGGGAAGTGCTGGTGGGGAGCTTGTAGGCGTTGATGTCGAAGAGGGTCTGGTTGTCGTGGTTCTCGACGTAGTTGACCACCTCGGAGGGCTCGCTGGCGAAGCCCGCCGGTTGGCCGTTGTAGTCCATGGCGAGGAGCGTCTTCACCGTGTCCTCGTAGGTGGTAAAGCTGAAGTCGCGCACCGAGCCGGCCAGGCCAACGCGCACCATGTCCGCGGCGCTGTGCAGGTCGGCCATGGTGGCGGCGGTGGCGGATGGGTTGCGGTCATAGACCAGTCCATTGACGTAGCCCTGGTTCTTGATCAGGTCGGCGCCGCTGTCGAATGGGCTTCCGCCACGGATTCGATCCCGGGCCCGGTCGCTGAAGGCGGCGATGCCGGAGCCGCCCAGAGAGAGCTGCGACGCCTGCACGAAGCGCGCGCCGTCCTGGACCTCACCGAAGTTCCAGCCCTCACCGATGAGGTGAATGGTCCGGCCGGCCGCGGCGTTCACCCTGGCCTTGAGCCGCTCCATGGCTGCGCGCGGCTGGTGGCCCATGAGGTCGAAGCGGAAGGAGTCGATGCGGTACTGGGTGGCCCAGGTCACCGCCGAGTCGGACATGAGCTTCTCCATCATCATGTGCTCGGTGGCCGTATTGCTGCAGCAGGTCGAGCGGGTGACGGCGCCGGCCCCGTCCAGCCGGTGGTAGTAGCCGGGCACGACCCGGTCCAGCACCGAGTTCTCGGCCTGCCCTTCACCGGTGGTGTGGTTGTAGACCACGTCCATTCCGACCCGCAGACCAGCCTGCTTCAGCCCCAGCACCATCTGCCGGAACTCGACGACCCGCTTGGCGCCGTCTGCTGCGTCGCTGGCATAGCTCCCCTCCGGCGCCGTGAAGTGGTACGGATCGTACCCCCAGTTGAAGCCGTCGAGTTCCTTCATGGCGTTGACCACCGCCTGCTGCCGCTCGTCGGCGGCGCCGTAGGTCGCCAGCACCTCGCGGATGGTCTTGCCCCCGTTGGCATCGCAGGTCGACTGGGCGACCCCGGACGCCCTGGTGCACAGCTCCGGGAATGGCGAGTCGAGGTCAACGCGCTGGGCGGGGTCCTCCTTGGCCGACGCGATGTCGAAGACCGGCAGGAGGTGCACGTCGGTGACGCCTGCCTGGGCCAGCGACCGCAGGTGCGTCATCCCGTTGGACCCGGTGTCCGTGAAGGCCAGGTACCTCCCCCGGTTCGCCAGGGGGACGGTGAGGTCGTTGGCCGAGAAGTCTCGCACGTGCAGTTCGTAGACCACCATGTCGATCTGCGCCGGGGCGGTGGCCGGGTCGGGAACGGTGGACCAGCCAGCCGGCAGGAGCGCGGCCTTCGCGAGGTCCGCCACATAGCTCCGTTTCGAGTCCGTGGTGAGGCTCAAGGAGTACGGATCCGTCACCAGGTTGCGTACCAGTCCGACGCCGCGCACGAAGACCTCTGAGACGTACTTGTAGTACTTGCCGGAGAGATCGCTCGGCCTGACCGCCGACCAGACCCCGGTGGAGGCGTCGAAGGTCATCGCCTCCAGGCCGGAGGCGGTGCCGCTGCCGGTGTCGTAGAGGCAGACCGACACCTTCTGGGCGGTCGGGGCCCAGAGCTTGAAGCGGGTCTGCCCGGCAACGACAGTGGCACCGAGGTCGGGCACCGCGGCCCCCGCAGCGTAGAGGTCATCGAGGGCACCGGCCACCTGGGCCGTGGAGGCGTTGAGGACGTTGCCCGCCCCATCCTCCTGCGTGACGACCAGCTGGGCCTTGTGCAGCGTTGGCAACCGGGCCTCGTCGGCGTCTTTGACGGTCAGGACCACGCCGCCCGAAACGAACTTGAAGCGGGCGGCCACGTCCCCCGGCACCGCAGCCGTGAAGGCGTCCAGCGCGAGCGCCCCGTCCGCCCCGATCACCTTGAAGCCCTTCTTCGCCAGGATCTGACCGGTTCCCGAGTAGTGCAGCTTGAAGGTGCCGCTGCGGCCCACATTGGGGAACTTGAGGAGTTTTTTGGTCAGCCAGTGAGCCCGGGCGTCCGTGGTGGAGACCACGCCCAGGTCGGGCGGTCCCGTGAAGACCGTCGGGTTCTCCTGGACCAGCCAGATCTCGGTGAGCTGGTTGACCGGGACGATGGAGGAGTAGCTCAGCACGATGTTGCTCGACCATCCGTCCTTGTTCTCGACGCCGCCCGCCGGGTTGGACGGCAGCCCATGCACCACGAACTCGAGTCTGGTGCGGCTGGCGCCGTCCTTGGGGTTCAGCACCGGGAGGTCGAACACCACCTCGGAGCCATCAGGCGCCGCGGCGTAGGCGGGCATGGCCGAGAGCGCCACCGGGTTGCTCCAGTCACCCAGGGTGAGCCCGGCCAGCCCCGCCGGGTCGGCCCCTCCCCCGGGCAACAGGTGCAGGCCCCACTGGTCGTAAGCGCCATCGAAGCGGAGGTAGTGGACCCGCACCCTGTTGAGATCCCGGGGGGCGACACAGGCAGGCACCTGCGGATTGCAGGTATACGTGACCGGATCCCCAGAGAGGCGCCAGACCTCGTTGGCGCCCGGGCCCAGCGTCCAGTTCTGGTCGCCCGGGAGGTCCTTGGTGTCCCCCTGGTGGAAGATGTACCCCACGTCGCCGCCTGCCGCGCTCAAGGTCGGCGTGTAGTAGACGCCGAAGGCATCGGTGCCGGCCACCGGGTAGCCGACAGCCCAGCCCGGGTCCACCGCGGCCTTCCACGCGTGGAGCACCCAGCCGGTGTAGGCCCCGTCGTCGCGGTGGTAATGGACCTTGAGCGAGGTGGTGCCCGGCCCCCCGCCTCCGGAAGGCGGAACGGCGTTGAGGAGCGTCTGGAAGCCGGCCGCGTCGCAGACGCTGAGGTCGGGGCCTGGCGTCGAGGACGCCGACGAACAGGCCGAGATAAGCGCGGCCAGGGTGACGGCGAGCGGGGCGGGTGAAGGGTGACGACGGCTCGGCACTCGGCGCATTGGGGGTCCTCTGGGCGGTGGTGTCGGGGCGGAGATCTGGAGTGGATCCGCCCCCTGATGCTGCTCCGGCCTCCGAGAAGCGGGCTGCCTGCAGGTCCCGTGCAACCAGCAGCGCTGAAAGGCTAGCACGCAGCCCTTCCACCAACCCTGCGACCGTACTGCACGCCCCACGCGGAGCCCGAAGCCCTTGCCTGTTGCAGGACCTCCACGTGGCGAGCAAGCATCAGGGCCACCTCGATCCCTCGCCAACCAGGTCCCCATGGCCGACGTCCGCCCCACCTCACGGCAAGAGTCCGCGGGCTCCCCCCGCGCCGCCGCCGTCAGGTCTGCCCTCGCCACGGCCATCGCCCTGGCGATCTCGAGCTGCGGCGGCGGCGGGCCCCAGCCGAGCCCCAATCCGAACCCCTCGGGATGGTGGCGCGACAAGGTGGTCTACGAGATCTTCGTCCGCAGCTTCTCGGACTCGAACGGGGACGGGTTC
>JANMRY010000064.1:0-20002 GCA_031388695.1 Anaeromyxobacter sp.
GCGCGAGCCCTGGGTCTACCAAGTCATCGGGCGAGAGCGGGGACACCATCGAGCACCCCGCGGACCTTTCGCAGCAGCTCGCCCTTGGTGAAGGGCTTCCCGATGAAGGCGGTGCCCGCGTCCAGGACGCCATGGTGGACGATGGCGTCGTCGGTGTAGCCAGCGCCTTCGAGGATGCGCCTCGCGATGTGGCGCACAGACGGGTCGTCCTCCACGACGAGGACGGTCTCGGTGCCAGCGGGGCACGTCTCTGCCGGAGGAGCCGTGACGACGGGCGCCGTGAGCGGTGCCTCGCGGGGCAAGTACATCTTGAAGGTGGACCCGACTCCGGGGTGGCTGTAGACGAAGATGCTTCCTCCGCTCTGCTTCACGATGCCGTAGACGGTCGACAGGCCGAGACCGCTCCCCTGGTCGACCCCCTTGGTCGTGAAGAACGGCTCGAAGATGCGCGCCATCGTCGGCTCGTCCATGCCGATGCCGGAGTCGGTGAGCGACAGCATGACGTGGGGGCCGGGCGTCATCCCGTCGCGCTGTGCAGCGAAGTCCGTGTCCACGTCCGCGTTGCGCGTCTCGATGGTGAGCTGGCCGCCCTTTGGCATGGCATCGCGCGCATTGACGATCAGGTTCAAGATCACCTGCTCGACCTGTCCAGGGTCGGCCTTGACCATGCCGAGGTCGGGGGAGAGGACCTTGTGGAACTCGATGTCCTCACCGATGACCCGGTGGAGCATCTTCTCCATCCCCGCCAGCACCTTGTTCAGGTCCAGCTGGATCGGCTGGAGGATCTGCTTGCGGCTGAAGGCCAGGAGCTGTCGCGTGAGCGTCGCGGCGCGCTGGCCTCCCCTCTCTATCTCCAGGAGATCCTCCCGGAGCGGATCGTCCCCTCGCATGCGCTCCAGCACCAGGCTCGCGGAACTCAGGATGACGGCGAGGATGTTGTTGAAGTCGTGCGCGATCCCACCGGCGAGGCGCCCGATGCCCTCCATCTTCTGGGACTGGAGGAACTGCGCCTCGAGGTCGAGCACGCGAGAGACGTCCCGCTTCACGGCCACGTAGGCCGTGATGGCGCCCGCCGCATCCCTCACCGGGGAGATGCTCGCGTCCTCGGTGTAGGTGCTTCCGAGCTTCTTCCTGTTGACCAAACGTCCGCGCCAGGTGCTTCCCCCGCTGATGGTCTCCCAGAGCGCGCGGTAAAACGCCTGACCATGCTCGCCACTCTTGAGCATGCGCGCGTTCCGCCCCTGCGCCTCCGCGCGGGAGTAGCCCGTGACCTTCTCGAAGGCCGGGTTGACGTACTGGATGGCGCCCCCCGCGTCCGTCACCATCACCACCTCGGACGCCTGCTCGATGGCCATCGTCAGCTGCTCGTGTTCCGCCTCGACCTGCTTTCGACCGGTGATGTCCTGGCAGAAGGCCATGAACCGGTCGTCGCCGATCCTCACTCCCCGAAGGATGACCCAGGCACTCCTTCCGTCCGGCCTCAGCAAGCGGTACTCGCCTTCGAGCCGCCCGGTGGACACGAGGACATCAAAGTCCCTGAGCGCGGCCTCCCGACTCGCTTCGGCAAGAAGGCTCGTGAGGGCCGTCGAGCGAAGGGTCGGCGCGTCGACTCCGACCAGCTCCAGGGCGGCTGGATTGAAGTCCACGCACCGTCCCCGGCCGTCCACGACGAAGAGCGCCTGGGGAGCCGCCTCCACGTACCTGCGGAACCTGGCCTCGCTCGCCGAGAGCGCTTCCTCCGCCCGTCCCCGCTGCGCCTCGGCCGACTTGCGTTGCCGGATCTCACTGGCCAGCTTTCGATTCCAGACCACGAACCCCAACAGGAGCAGCGTCAGTGGGGCCAGCACCTTCGCGAACAGGGCGTAGTCGAAGCCCTGCTCGTAGCGGAGGGGCATCCACCTCCTGAGGATCTCATTGCGCTCGGTCTCCGAGATCGACTCGAGCGCCTTCTGAAGGATTCCGGCCAGCGGCGCCCAGTCCTTTCGGACCGCCATGCACTGTGAATTGGTGTACGGCGTATGCCCTGCGATCTTCACATTCACGGTCTTGAACTTCGCCTGCTGGTAGCCGATGGTCAGCAGGCTGTCGATGAAGGCGAAGACTTCGCCCCGCTGAAGGCGTTCGAGCCCCTCCTGGCTGGTCTTGACCCTGACCAGCTCGATCTCCGGGAAGTCTCGTGGCAGCCAGTAGGTCACCGCATAGCCATCCACCACGGCGACCTGCTTTCCCGAGAGCTCCTTCATGGTGGCGATATAGGTCACGTCGGCCCGGGTGGCGATGACGATGGGGATGGTCATGTACGGCGCGGTGAAGCTCCAGAACGCCTCGCGTTCTGGCGTCACCGCCACCGTGGTGGTCATGTCGATTTCCCAGCGCCTCAGGCGCGAGTAGCCTTCCTGCCAGCTCAGGCCCCGCACCTGCTCGAACGTCAGCCCCAGTCGCCGTTCGATGAGGTCGAGGTAGTCCCTCGTCATGCCTGACGGGTTGCCCTGTTCGTCAGAGAACTCGATGGGAGGCCACCCGGGATCCTGGACCACGCGGATGACCGGGTGGGCGCTCAGCCAGGCGCGCTCCTCTACCGTCAGGGAGTCGAGAAACGGCGTGGAGGCGGGTGAGGACCGAGCCGGGTCGACCTTCGTGCCGGCCGGTCCTGCCGCTGCCGGAGGGGCAGCCACCGGGGCTGGCGGCTCCGGCCGCGCCGAACACGCCGCGCCGAGGCCAGCGAACCCGAGTGGCGCAACCAGCATGGCAAGGCAGGCCGCCAGGAGCCGCAGCATCTCAGCTCTCCACCCGGGTTCCGCTCGCGTCGTCTCGGTCCGGACCGGAATCGCCAGGCCGCGCAGGGGATTCGACGCGGGATGTCGTCTCCAGCTGAACCTCGACGTCGTCGAGGTTCAAGGTCCCGGGAGCCGTGGCCACGTCAGGCATGTCGTCCCTGCCTCAGCGAGAACTCCGTCGGTGACATCGCCTCAACTGCGCCAACTCGTCGGCCGCGAGCTCTGGGCGAGACTTCCCGGCGACCAGGCTCACCGCCTTGCGGGCGGCGTCGAGCATGTGTCGCAGCCGGACCGCGTCGTCATGCCGCGACATACTGGTTCACGGCCTCGGCGAGCACCTGGTCGCGGAAGTAGCGGGAGAGGAAGCCGGGCGTGTTGAGGTCGACCTTGCGGCCGAAGCAAGAACTTTCCGCTCGGCCGTCCGGCCGAGCAGCGCCTTGCCGGCACGACCTCCAACGTCGTCAGCCTCCCCAGGGTCGGTGGCCTGCATTCCCGCTCGGCCTGGCGCCAGGCGGCGTGGCCGAACATCCGATCGGGGACCTCGCACTGCCGATCGCCTCGAGCGATCGAAGGCGAGAGTCTTGCCCGGCGCCCGCCGAGCGGGCGGGGAGTCCCCGGCCCCGTCACGGTGCGCAGGCGGCTGGCACCAGAAGCAGGGTGATCGGGTCGGGGGGCCGGGCCATGCAGGGCCCAGACGCGAGGCCACCCTTCCGGCAGAGGCCGCCGGACTCGGCGAAGCCGGCGGCGCAGGGCGGCCCGGCGCAGAACTGCGTCTCTATCCCGTCCACGAGAGCCGCCTGCAGGTGGGCCCGAACGAGGGTGCGGCCGGCCTCCATGAGCAACCCCTGAACCTGGGTCGCCACGTTGCCGGTGATGCACTCGGCCGTCGCGTTGGCGAGCGCCACCTCGTCCACGGCAGCGAGGGTGGCGAGGACGCCGTCCTTGTCGACGGTGACCCTCACCTCCACCGGCAGGTTGGCGTAGGTCTGGGCGGCGCCGGGGCAGGAGCGGTTCCCCGACACGGAGACGCTGCCACCCCCGATGCTTCCGGCGGTCTGGAAGACGTGGACGATCAGGTCGGGGAAGCGGATCGGCACGGTCGCGAGGAGTGTCCCGCCGGTGCCAATCTGCGTGAAGCTCGCGTCGGCGACGGCTGGCAGGTCGAGCTGGCCGACGCAGCGGGGCGGGTCGCGCGAGGGGTCGGGACCATCGGGGCAGAAGATGTGGGTGGTGCGGGGGATCACCGAGCCCTCGGTGCGTGCCACGGCGACGGTGGCGGAGTCGGTGCCGGCGGGACCGGCTCCGAGGAGCGCCGCGGCCGTCCTCAAGGTGTTGGCGCTGCTGCAGCTACCGGCCGCGCACGTCTCGATGGTGCAGGCGTTGCCGTCGTCGCAGTCGGCCGCCGTCACGCAGCCGGACAGCCCGACGCCCGGCTCCTCGAGGGGGGTGCCGGTGCACGAGGTCGCCGCGAAGAGGATGACCAGCGGGAGGGCATGCAGTACGAACGTGCCTCCTGGCGCGGATCGGTGCGTCTCGACAGTGGGTCGGACCGTCATCTCTGCTCCTCGAGTTCGACCGGCGCGTCGATCGCGCCAGCCCCTGAGCCCTCCCGTCACCCTGACTAACCCCCACCTGTCCCGCGCGGCCCCATTCTTTGGAGGTCACCACCCAGGTGCCAGCCTGGCAGGCGCGGCGACGCTCTCCAGGGCTGCCGCAAGCGCCCGCTTCCGCCCCGCGCGGAGCGGGATGGCGGCAAGCGCAGCGAGCGAGGCTTCGCCCGGCGCAGGCGCCGGACGCGGAGGCCACCCGGGAGAGGGGTGGCCCCCGCCGGCCCAGGGGGAGGAAGAGGGCTGTCCCTCCCTCCCCCTGGCGACGCTAGAGGCTGGTGCCGCTGAGCGGGACGGAGCGGGTGGTCCCCGGCGCCGCCACGACCACGTTGAGCTGGCTCGTCCGGGCGCCGGCGCCGGTCGGGTTGAACGTCACCGTGACGGTGCAGCTCGCGCCGATCGCCAGGGTGGCGGGGAACGGGCCGCAGGTGCTGGTGTGCGCGAACTGCCCGGGAGTGCCGCCGGTCCGGGTGATGCCGGTGATGCGGAGCGGGGCCGCGCCGGTGTTGGCCACGGTGATGGCTTGCGGGGCGCTGACCGTGCCCCGCGCCTGGCCGCCGAAGGCCAGGGCCTCCGGCGCCACGCTGAAGACCGGCGCGACGATGGTCCCGGCCAGGGCCACCGACTGGGAAACCCCGGGCGCGGCCACCGTCACGTTGAGGACCGCAGCCTTGGCGCCGACGGTCGTCGGGGTGAAGGTCACGCTCGCGGTGCAGCTCGCGCCCGGCGCCAGGGTGGCGGGGAACGGGCCGCAGGTGGTGGTGTGGGCGAACTGGCCCGGGTTGGCGCCCGCCCGCGCGATGGCGGTGATGCGCAGCGGCGCGACGCCGGTGTTGGACACCGTGACCACCTGGGGCAGGCTGGTCAGGGCGAGCGGCGTGGCGAACGAGAGCGCAGCGGGGGCCAGCGTGAACACCGGCGCGATGACCGAGCCGGTCAGCGGGACGGCCTGCGAGACGCCGGGGGCGGGGACGGTGATGTTGAGCGAGGCGCTCTTGTCACCGACGGTAGTCGGGGTGAACGTCACCGACGCCGTGCAGCTCTCGCCGGGGGCGAGGAGCCTGGGGAACGGGGCGCAGGTGGTGGCGTGGGCGAACTGGCCGGGGTTGGTGCCACCACGGGCGACGTTGTTGATGCGCAGCACGGCCGCGCTCGCGTTGGTGATGGTCACGATCTGGGCCGCGCTGGTGACCGCCAGCGGCGAGCTGAACGACAGCGCCGCCGGGCTGACCGCGGCCGCCGTCGAGACGCCGCTCAAGGCGACGCTGAGCTGGGGGCGCGCCGGATCGTTGGTGCTGACCACCAGCGAGGCGATGCGCGTGCCCGAGGCCGTCGGGACGAAGGTCACGCCGATGGTGCACGAGGCCCCGACCGCCAGGGTCGAGCCACAGCCGTTGGCCAGGGCGAAATCGGCCGCGCTGGCGCCAGTGACGGCGACGCCGCCGATGGCGAGCGGGCTGCCGCCGGTGTTGGTCAGGGCGACGGTCTGCTGAGCGCTGGCCGTACCGACCACCTGGAGCGGGAAGATCAGGGCGGCCGCAGACAGGCCAGCCACCGGGAAGTTGGCCGCCACCACGACGTCGGCGAAGGAGAGGAGCTCGACGTTGCGCAGCGTGTCGACCCCATCGATGCCGCCGCGGTGGTCAACGGTCAGGGTTCCGTCGGGGTTCTGGGTGAGCGTGTAGGCGGCCAGGTTGCCGGAGAACACGGCGGTGTCCACGTCGGTCGGCAGCACGCCGGTGGTGACGATGCGCCGCACGATGGAGATGTCACCCGGGTTGATGCGGCCGGCGAAGACGTCGGCGCGCAGCGCCGTCAGGCTGTCGACCAGCTTGAACGCGCCCGGGTTGGCCGGGTCCGGCGCCCGCAGCTTGACGTCGAGCCAGGCGTCGCCGTCGATGAGGTCGTTGCCCCCGCGCCCCTCGAGGATGTCGCTCTCGGGGCCGCCCAGGATGATGTTGCCGCCGGTGAAACCGGTGGCGCCGCCGAGGAGGGCCTGCAGCCCCTCGATGCGCGCCACGCCGTCCGGTGTCAGCTCGTGGCCGACCATGGTGGTGGCGTCGCCGTCGTCGCCGCGAAGGATGTCGGCGAAGTTCCAGCCGGAGAGCCCCTCCACCAGGTCGAAGCGATCCCGGACGTTCTCGATGTCCGGAGGGAGCAGCCCGGTGAAGTTCATGTCGGCGTTGGCCGCCTGGGGATCGCCGCGGTGGGTCACCCAGTCGAAGCCCAGCATGCCCTCGTTCCGCTCGATGCCGGGGCCGGACACCATGATGTCGTCGCCACCCTCGGCATCGTAGTCGTCGTCACCACCGCCGCCGATGATGACGTCGTGGCCGGGGGCGTTGGGGTCGTTCTGGAACGGTGCGCCGTTGTCGCCCTGGAGCAGGTCGGCCTGGCCGCCGCCCTCGATCCAGTCGTCGCCATCGTCGCCGAAGACGGTGTCGGTCGAGTCGCCGGCGTAGATGACGTCGTTGCCGGGGCCCCCGAAGGTCTCGGTGGGGTCCGAGCCGCCCACGATGAAGTCGTCGCCGAGCCCGCCCTGGTTCAAGTCGAAGCCGGGGCCGGAGCTCATGGCGTCGTTGCCGTTGCCGCCCTTGAGGACGTCGTCGCCGAAGGCGTCGGTGAGGATGTCGTCGCCCTCGCCGCCGATGAAGCTGTCGTTGCCGGCGCCGCCCTCCATGATGTCACGCCCGCCGTTGCCGCGAAGCGTGTCGTCGCCCTCGCTCGACCACATGCGGTCGACCAGGTCCGGGTCGTCGCGGCCCGACCAGACCACGTGGGCCGGGCCGGTGTAGCGGACGGTGCCGTTGGGCATGCGGATGAGATCCGGCATGGCCGACTCGATGGCCCCGGTGCCGGGGTCGTCGAGGATGGGGCCGCTGGTGCCGAGGAAGGCCAGGTTGAAGAGGAAGTCGGGGCGCGAGAAGACGTCGGCCGGGAGGTTGGCCGCGTCGGTGTTGCGCATGATGAGCTCGGCGAAGGAGTTGCCCTCGAGCTGCACCAGGAGGTTGAGCCCGGCGGTGCGGCTCAGGTAGTAGAGCCGGTCGCCGTCCTGGAGCTTCTCGAGCTGGGTCTCGAAGATGTAGTTGAAGGTGGAGCCGAGCAGCCCGCCGAAGGGGGACTGCTTCTCGGCCAGGCCGCCCACCCAGAAGTCCACGTCGTCCACGCCGGTGGTGGTGGCGGCGCCGGTGCTGGCCCAGCGTCCGGTGCCGACCAGGAAGTCGAGGCTGTCGACCGGGGTGAGCGGGTCGAGCGGGTCGCCGAGCACGATGCGCGTCGCGGCGGCCCGCCGGTCGGCCATGGAGCCGGTCACGCTGTCGTGGGTGCCGTAGGCGGCGATGAAGTTGACCAGCGACCCGGGGTGGCGCAGGCCGAGCGAGAAGTCGGACCAGCTCTCGTAGGGGGCCAGCGCCGAGTTGCCGGTCATCCCGAAGAAGCCGCGGCGGGCGGCGTTGAGGCGGGGAATGCCCTCGCTGCGGCCGCGGGCCATGTTGATGGCGGCGAGGTCGAGCGGCAGCCCGAGCAGCCGGTTGCGCAGGGCCTCGGTGATGAATTCGTCGAGCTCGTTGCCCACCTGCTGGGCCATGCCGCGGACGATGCTGCCGGCGGCCAGGTCGGCGGTGAGGGTCCCGGCGGCGCCGCCGTCGTTGAAGGCCAGCGGGTTGAGGAAGGCGGCGAGCAGCGGGATGTCATTGGATGCCCCGTCGGCGTTCACCCGGGCCACCGTCTCGGTCAGCATGGAGTGGCCGAAGCGGTACACCGTGTGGGCGAACTCGGCCACGATGGCCGGGTCGATCTCGGTGTGGTAGCCGGAGAAGAGGTTGACCTGCGGCTGCACCTTGCGGGCGAACTCCTCGAAGACCAGGTGCTGGTACTCCATCTCGTTGACGAAGCGGGCCGCCTGGAAGAGCCGCTCGCCGTAGTCCCAGCCGGAGCCGGCCGGGGGCTGCGGGGCGACGCCAATCCAGTCGGCGACCTCGGCGGGTGTGAGCCGCGAGTTGATGATCCCGTCGATGTCGTTGGCCAGCCGGTTGTGCTCCGAGTGGAAGATGGTGTGGACCATGGTGAGGCCGATGTTCTCGTTGCCGCGACCGTCGCCGGTGATGAAGTGGCGGCCCAGCAGTTCGTCGTCGTAGGTGGCGGGATCGAGGTCGTCGGCGGTGCTGGGGTCGAGGTCGGGGAGGAGCGGCTGCCGCGGCGTGGCTGGATTGTTGTCGTGGTCGCCGACCGGGGCGGCGTGGTGGGCGATGTCGTCGAGGAAGCCGTGGCCGGTCTTGACCGACCCGGTGACCGGGACGGGCGCGGCCGGGTTGCCCTCCACCAGCACGTTGCCGGGGAAGACCACCTGCGGGAAGCCGCTGGGGCCGGGGAGGAAGCGGCCGTAGGGGTCGGTGGCGAGGAGCGGTACGCTGAGCACGTCCACGTCGCTGAGGGCGATGCCGAGCAGGGCGGCGGCTTGGGCCTTCACCTCGGTCCAGTTGCCGATGTTGCCGGCGAGGGCGCCGTCGATGAGCTTGCCGGTGGAGACCGGGCGGCCCGCCTCGAGCCGGTAGGCGCGCAGGAAGACCTGGTGCGACGGGTGCGAGGTGTAGGTCTGGTTCTGGTCCACGAACGGGGTGGTGGTGTTGGTGGCCTCCTGGAGGTCGTCGGCGCTCTCGTCCTGGAGGGGGGTGCTGGGATCGTCGCCCACCACGCCATCGGGGCCGGGCTGGTTGGTGGCCCGGGTAAGGACCATGAAGTTGGTCGGGCTGCCGACGACGAAGAGCGGGTCGTCGGACTGCAGCGGGACGAAGACGGTGCCACCGCCCTTGGTGACGAGGTCCAGGCCGTGGTCGAAGAACTGGCCGAAGAGGGTGAAGACCGAGTTGTAGGGCGCGGAGAGGCCGACGTCGGGCGCCACGTTGGGGATGAAGAGCGTCCCCGAGAAATCGGGGACCGCCGCGGGGCCTGCGGCGCTGACCGCGGCGGGATTGCCGATGGTCTGGTCCACGATCAGGTTGCTGGCGGTGCGCGGCTGGGAGTCGAACACCAGCCCTCTCTTCTGGGTGTAGGAGGAGCCGCCCTCGGCGGCGCGGAAGTCGGGAGGAAGGGCACGCGGGAAGACGCGGTCCGCGGCGCCGAACTCGGATTGGCCGGGCTGCAGGTTGTTGAAGCGGCCGTCGACCGTGCGCAGGCCGAACGGCAACATCGGATGGCCCACCTGGTCCGGGCCGGGCCCGAGCAGCTGTCCGCCGGCCGCGTGGGCCTCGGCGATGCGGATCTGCTGGCGGATGAACCGGATGTCGGAGGCGTTGAGGGTGAACCCCTGCCCCACCGGGGCTGCCATCATCGACATGGGCGAGGGCGTGGCAGGGGCGACGGCCGACTTCTCCGGGGTGCACCCGGGAGTGGCCAGGAGCGGTCCGGCCAGCAGGACCGCGGCGAGGGTGGCGGCCAGCGCGCTCTGCGCGGGCCGGCGTGGGCGGGAGTGGGGAAGGCTGCGGACGTTTCTCATGGACTGCCTCCTCAGGGCCGCAGTGACGCGGCAATGGTCCGGCGACGGCGGTTGTGGTGATGCGCGGACCTCGCCGCTCGATGTGGCCCAGCGCCCTTGCGGCGCGGGGCTCGGTCGGCGGCAGTCCGTGTTGTGGATGGTAGGAAGCCACCACCCCACCTGCCAGTCGCAGGACCGCAGGACGGGGGTCGGGGCGCAAGCCATAGTTTCAGGCGCGCTTCGGCAAGCGTTCGCTGGCACCCGGAGTGCGTACGCCGCTCCAGCGTCACCTCGTCATGGAGGTGCGCCTCGACGTGCTCGGCCCTAACTTCGGACCAGCTGCGGGGGGAGAAAGGCGGTTGAAGGTCATGTTCCTCGGATCGAAGGACGGCAGGCGGCGGCTGGCGGAAGCGGAGGCGGCACGGCGGAACCGGCGGGAGGTGGTGGCCGCATGGTCCTGCGGGCAGATCTCACGGCGCGATCTCCTTCGCTGGGGGCTCATCGGCGCCGGGGGGGCAATCCTCCACCAGAGCGGCTTCTCGCCCTTCGCGCCGAGCGCGTACGCGGCCGTGCCGACCGGCACCCCGGCCTCGCCGATCCCTCCGGGCCTCGCCTTCACCCAGCCGCTCCCCCGGCTGGGCGAGCTCCAGCGGAAGCCCGTCTTGGCCCTCTCCCCCTCTCCTTCCCGGGAGTCGAACCAGGCCTTCAACGCGGCGAAGGGGATCGGCCCGATCGAGGGCCGCCCCCCCGGCCCGCTCTGGGCGCACCAGCGGTGGGAGGAGTTCTTCCCGCGTGTCGCCATCGAGACCAGCCAGCTGCCGCTCCTGCCCGGCCAGTTCTTCCATCCGGGCCTCCCCGAGATCCAGGCCGACCGCTTCTGGACCTTCGACGGGGTGGTCCCCTTCAGGCTGGTGAAGGCGCGCTACGGTGAGCCCATGCTCTTCCGGCACCACAACCGCCTGCCGGTGAGCCCGGCCGCGAACGGCGGCTTCGGGCGCAACACCCTCACCACCCACCTCCACAACGGCCACACCCCGGCGGAGAGCGACGGGTACACCAACGCCTTCTACTGGCCGGGGCAGTACTACGACTACCGGTGGCCGTTCGCGCTCGCCGGGCACGACACCATCAACCGGGACGCGACTGACCCGCGGGCGGGCGGCCCGGACGACTCGGGCGGTATCTCCAGGGTGCCGGGCGACTGGCGCGAGACCCAGAGCACGCTGTGGTTCCACGACCACATGATCGATTTCAC
Organism: Anaeromyxobacter sp.; assembly: GCA_031388695.1. Classification (GTDB taxonomy): domain Bacteria; phylum Myxococcota; class Myxococcia; order Myxococcales; family Anaeromyxobacteraceae; genus JADKCZ01. The sequence continues at coordinate 11,113 of JANMRY010000064.1, forward strand.
CGCTCAGAACGCCTACAAGGGCAGCACCGGGATGTTGAACCTCTACTCCGCCGTCGATCGCGGGAACGAGGAGATCGAGGACGGCGTGAGCCTGCGCCTCCCCAGCGGCACGGCCGAAGCATGGGGAAACACCGACTACGACGTGAACCTGATGCTCGCCGACAAGGCGCTCGACCCGTCCGGGCAGATGTTCTTCGACATCTTCGACCGGGACGGCTTCCTCGGCGACATGATGACCGTGAACGCCGCTTACCTGCCGTACCTCGAGGTGGAGCGCCGCAAGTACCGCTTCCGGATCCTGAACGCCAGCGTGGCGCGCTTCTACAAGCTGGCGCTCTCGGACGGGTCCCGCTTCTGGTGGATCGGCAACGACGGGAACCTCCTGGACCACCCGCTCCTGGTGAACGCCTGCGACCAGCAGGGGGTCGCGGAGCGCTTCGACCTGGTGCTGGACTTCACGAAGTACCGGACGGGCGACAAGGTCTGGCTGGTGAACCTCTGCGAGCACGACGACGGGAAGGGCCCCAAGCGCAACCTGTCCATCCGCGACGCGCTCTCGGGCCGCTCGCCGGATCCGTGCGTGGGGAAGATCCTCGAGCTCCGGATCGCCGGCGATCCACCTCGCCCGGACCTCTCGCGGGTACCGTCTCGCCTCATCCCCCTGCCCGACCGGCTGCCGCCGGTGCGCGAGCGGGTCTTCGAGTTCGGCCGCAGCAGCGGCACGGATGCCAATCCCTGGACCATCAAGGTGAACGACGGGCGAGGCCTCGGGGCCGACACCAGCCGGATCTCGGCCGCCCCGCGCCCCGGAACCGCCGAGATCTGGCACCTGGTGAACGGAGGCGGAGGATGGGACCATCCCATCCACATCCACTTCGAGGAGGGCCAGACCCTGGCCCGGAACGGGAACCAGCCCCCGCCTTGGGAGCGCTGGGCCCGAAAGGACGTGTGGCGGCTCCGCCCCGACGGCACCGTCTCGGTGTACCTCCAGTTCCGCGAGTTCTCGGGCACCTTCGTCGAGCACTGCCACAACACCGTCCATGAGGACCACGCCATGCTGCTCAGGTGGGACGTGAACGGCGGGCCCACTCCGCTCCCCAACCCAATCCCCACCCCTTCGGGCTGCGGCTTCGTTTCCTCCGAGGTCCTCCCCGAGGGCGCGTGAGCGAGTCCGCCATGAACCCGCGCATCCCTCACCGGGCGGTCCTCGCCTTGGCCGTCGCCCTCGCCGGGCTGGCCTCATCTCCCGCCGCGGCGGCACCGCCCGGCTCGCCGTGGGGCGCCTCCTACTTCCCCGACGTGGAGCTCACCACCCAGGACGGCCGAAAGGTCAGGTTCTACTCCGACCTGGTCCGGGACAAGCACGTGGTGGTGAGCTTCATCTACACCCGCTGCACCCGCATCTGCGGGCTGGTGACGGCCAACCTGGCGCGAGTGCAGCGCGAGCTCGGCGATCGCGTCGGCAAGGACATCCAGCTGTACTCGGTGAGCCTCGACCCGGACCACGACACGCCGGAGCGGCTCAGGGCCTACGCCGCGGCCTTCAAGGCGCGGCCGGGCTGGACCTTCCTCACCGGCCGCGCGGAGGACGTGGCGATGCTGCGGAAGAAGTTCGGCGACCTGGCGTCCGTCGAGGAACACGCCCCGGTCATCGAGGTCGGTAACGACGTCACCGGCCAGTGGTGGAGGACGAGCGTCCTCGACAACCCGAAGTACCTGGCCACCGTCATCGGCGGCTTCATGGATCCGGCCTGGGACGGCAGCGGGCTGGTGGGCGCCCGGGGTTACGCAAGTGCGCCGGCGGTGACGGCTCCCGGCAAGGGACAGGCGCTGTTTCGCGAGCGGTGCGCCGCCTGCCACGTGGCCGGGGGTGACAGCGTCGGGCCGGACCTCGCGGGGGTGACGGCGCGGCGTGAACCTGGCTGGCTCGCCCGCTGGATCCAGTCGCCCGGGAAGCTGATCGAAGCCAAGGACCCCATCGCGCTCGAGCTCCTCCGCCGGCACGGGCAGGTGCCCATGCCCGGCACCGGGCTCACCGACGCCGAGACGCGCGAGGTCGTCGAGTTCCTGCGGTCCAGGGACCAGCGGAGATGAGCGCGGCTCAGCTCACCAAACCGCGCAGACTCCGCCGAAGAGGCTCGATTCCTATGCCTCCACGGTGCCTGCCGCCAGGTCGCCGTCCCTGACCCCGAGACGAGCACCTCTCCAGGCACCAACTGGTCCGGGTGGCAGCGCTCGGCCACCCGGTCACGTTCCTGCGCGCCGCCCTGCCGCCCGGCTCTGATCCGGGCCTGGAACCAGTAGGGCCGAGTGACCGCAATCCCCCTCATCGGACTCGGTCGGCGGGCTGAGTGGCCCATCCCCCGGCGGCTTCCCGTGGCCCTTTCGACCGGGCCTTTCCGGAATGTGCAATCGGGCGGGCGATTCGCCAGGTCACCTCTTAGGGAACGGAGGATGCTCGTTCACCGGGGGCCCGGCCGCAGTGGGCGCAGGGGAGGCGATGAACCACCGGAAGATTCCATCGGCGAGGAACCCGCTCCACGCCTACCTGGCGGAGATCCGGCGCATCCCCCTGCTCTCGGTCGAGGAGGAGCAGCGCCTGGCCCGCCGCTTCCAGGCCGGTGACGCCAGCGCCGGCCACCAACTGGTGGCCGCCAACCTCCGCTTCGTGGTCAAGGTGGCCTTCGAGTACCGCGCCTACGGCCTGCGCATGCCTGACATGGTGCAGGAAGGGAACCTCGGCCTCCTCCGCGCCGTCCAGAAGTTCGACCCCGACCAGCAGGTCCGGCTCATCTCCTACGCTGTCTGGTGGATCCGGACCTACCTGCAGAACCACATCCTCCGCTCCTGGTCGCTGGTGAAGCTGGGGACCACCCAGGCCCAGCGCCGGCTCTTCTTCTCCCTGGCCCGGACCCGCCGCGAGCTGTCCCGCGATCCCCAGACCCCGGCCGATCGCGACGAGATCGCTCGGTCACTCGCCGTGAATACATCGGAGGTCGAGGAGATGTCGGTGCGGCTGGAGCAGCGCGACCAGTCGCTCGACCTGCCCAAGCCCGGCGGCGCCACCACCGCCGGCGACCGGCTCCCCTCCGGCACCCCCTCGGCCCACGACCAGCTGGCCGACGCCGAGGCCCGGCGGCGGGTGGGGACCGGCGTCAAGGCCGCCCTGGCCCGCCTCGACGAGCGCGAGCGCTACGTCGTCGAGCAGCGGCTGCTGGCCGAACCGCCCCTGTCGCTGAGTGCCGTGGGCGACCACCTCGGCGTCTCGCGGGAGCGGGCCCGGCAGCTCGAGTTGCGGGCCACCGGCAAGCTCAAGGTGTCGCTGGCCGGGCTGGCGGGCGAGGCGGCCTGAGCGGACCGCCCGCCGGCGGAAGCCCTACCCCATCCCGTGCTTCTTGAGCCGGTAGCGGAGCGTGTCGCGCGACACCCCGAGCAGCCGGCCCGCCATCGACTGGTTGCTGGTGGCCCGCTCCATGGCCTCGGCGATGAGCGGCTGCCCGGGGTGTCCTTCGTGGCGACGCGAGCCATCACCGTTCACGCCTGCCCCGAGCACGTCTGGCCGTGGCTCGTCCAGATCGGCTTCAACCGCGCCGGCTGGTACAGTTACGACCTGCTCGACAACCTGGGCCGGCGGAGCGCCGAGCGTGTCATCCCCGAACTCCAGGCGATCGCGGTGGGCGACTGGATCCCGATGTCGGGGACGCCCACGGAGCAGACCGCCTTCCGCGTCGCGGCGTTCGAGCCGGGCCGGATGCTGCTGTGGGCCAAGCCGGACAGCACCTGGACCTGGCTGCTCCTCCCCATCGACGGGGAGCGAACCCGGGTGGTGAGCCGCCTGCGCTGTCTTCACCAGCCCGGCACCGTCCTGGGGCTCGCCGGCGTACTGCTCATGGAACTCGGCGATTTCCCCATGTTCCGCAAGCTCCTCCTCAACCTGCGCCAGCGCGCTGAGCGCCTCGCCGAGGGGAAGGGGCGCTGAGCAAACTGTCGATGCTCGGCCCGGCCCGATATCAGGTGCTGGGCTTGATCCGATGAGGCAGACGCAGTCGAAGGGCTGACCTTGGATCAGTGGGGCGACCACAGCGGTATTCACTTTCCGACAAACAATACAAATCACCTCAAGTGGAGGCGCCGGGAATCGAATGGAGGTCTTCGGGCGGGCATCTCGCCCACAGCTTGTGGGCTGAAGCCCCGAGGTGTCTATGGTCGAACCAGGTCGGCCCAGGATGGCGTGTCACCTGGCCGTGCTAGCGTGACGCGTGGTGAAGAGGCCAACACGATCAGGGGTGCCCGCGGTTGCCGCCACGGACCTTCGCGCACCGTGGCGTATCCACTTCTTCCAGCGGCATGTTGCCGATGATCCGAAGCGAGCCGTTCCCGGACGCGACTTCCTCGAGCACTGCCCCGTGGCCGCTCGGATCGCTGCCGTTCTCAAGGCTGTCGCGGAGGCTCCGCCGAACGCGTTCGCGGGCGGCGGCTACTGGGAGGCGATGCACGGAACGATGGCCGGGTACTTCGAGGTCCGTGTCGACGGTCGGGACAGGCGCCACTACAGGCTGTTCTGCGTCCTGGAGCGTGACGGGGCAAGGCTTGGCCTCGGAGGGCCGAGCATCGTCGTCATCACCGGTATGGAGAAGCCCTTCCGGACGACCTTCAGCGAGCGCGACTATGCGCAGGTGCGACTCCTCGGCGAGGAGTACGGGTCGCGCGCGCCACGGTCCGTGCTGAGGTAGCCGAGAGCCCAGGGCGACGCGAGGGCGGGGTGGTGGTCGGCTTCTTGCGGGCTCGGTTCGGCACGAGCTCGATGTGGAAGTCCAGCGCCGTGACCAGCTTGAGAACCGTGCCGATGGTCGGGTTGCCGTCCAGGTCGGTCAGCAGGCGACGGACGATCTCGGGCTTGACCGAGATCCGGCGCGCCAGCTCGGCCTTGGTGAGCCCCTGGCCTGCGCGGGCGCCTTCGAGCGCACGGATGAGGGTGTCCGTCGCGTCGATCTCCGCTCGCGCCGCCTCGTAGTCCTTCCGGAACGAGGGGTCCCGGAGCTTCTCGTCGAGGAACCTTTCGAAGCCTGTCTTGGTCGTCATGACGAACGTAACATATACGCTACGCTCGGCTAGGGCAACCCCCAGCTCGGCCACAAGGACCCGGGTTGTGGGCCCGCTACGCTGAAAACAAGAAAGCCCCCGAACATCCGGGGGCTTTCAAATGGAGGCGCCGGGAATCGAATTCAGGTCTTTGGGCGCTCGGTAGGCTGTCCGAGAGCCCATCTCGGGAAATCGTGGGTTCTCGCGATGGCCCGTGAGAGCCCATCGAGCGCCCATTCCGCCCACTGCTTGAGGGTGGGGCGGGAGGTGCTGCATCGGGCCGGAACAACTCCCCGTCCCGGGACGAATCGTCAATGATCTCAGCCAGGATGGAGCGTGGCGAGCGACTTCCAGTTCATAGGCCCTCGGGGGCAAACCGATTGACTCAAGGTGAGATGATTTCGAGAGTGGTGAGGTGTTGCTCACAGTCACTTCACACGGCCGCATCGCTCCGTTGCCGCAGGTCGGCATCGGGCCCACCAGTTGCATTTCGACAGAGGGAGGACGACGTCATGAGAAGAGGAATCGGCCTGGTTGTGCTCGCCCTGGCGCTCACCGCTGCACCCGCGAGCGCCCAGCAGCGCTTCGCGCTTCTCTCCTTCGAGTCGGTCACGCTCACGACGCAGCAGGTGCTGCTGGGTGAAAAGGGAGGCAAGCCCGTCACGCTCACCGGTGAGTTGCGCTTCCCGGCCGGGGCTGCGGGCCGGGTTCCGGTCGTCATTCTCATGCATGGGCTCGGCGGGCTCTCGACCAATCACGACGACTGGGCCCGCGCGCTGAACGAGTGGGGCATCGCGGCGTTCATGGTGGACAGCCTATCTGGTCGCGGGATCGTCGGACTCACCGGCGGTGACTACCAACTCTCAGCCCTGGCGAGGATGGTGGATGCCTATCGCGCCCTTGGGATGCTGGCGCAGCATCCGCGCATCGAGCCCGACCGTATCGCCGTGATGGGGTTCTCGGCGGGGACCGCAGCGGCGGTCTTCTCCGCCAGCGAGCGGTTCAGCGCCAGCTACGGACCGCCAGGCGCGCAGTTCGCGGCACACTTCTGCCTGTACGCCAATTGCATGACCCGTTTCCGGGACGACGCCAAGGTGGTGGCGCGCCCCATCCGCATGTTCTACGGCACCGCCGATGACTGGACACCCGTCGAGCCCTGCAGGGCGCTCATCGCAGACATGCGGAAGGGAGGAGCCGACGCGACGCTCACCGAGTATGCGGGCGCCACCCACGTCTACGACCTGCCGATGAAGGGGCGTGTCACGCTGCCCCAGGCCACCACGGCGCGCAAGTGCTCGCTGGCCGAGGGCGAGGGCGGGCAGGTGTTGAACACCAAAACCGGCCAGGCATTCACCATGAGTGACCCATGCCTTGAACGAGGCGTCACCCTCCAGTACGACGAGGCCGCGACGACGGCCACCCGGGAGGCCGTGCGGACCCTCCTGGCATCGCTGTTCCCGGCCAAGCCGTTGGCGGGGCCGGGTCCAGCTGCGAAGGACGGCGCTCCGGTGAAGTAGGCGCGCTGCCTGCCAACACCGGCGGCGGCGGACGATCTGGGGTTTCCGTCACAAGGACCCGGGTTGTGGGCCCGCTGCGCCGAAAACAGAAAAGCCCCCGGATATCGGGGGCTTTCAAGTGGAGGCGCCGGGAATCGAATTCAGGTCTTCGGGCTCTCGATGGGCTGTCCGAGCGACCGTTGCGGGACGTCATGGGAGATCCGGAAAGCCCAAGAGCGCCCATCGACGGGACAGCTCGCCCACAACTTGTGGGCGGGCCGCGGAGCCTGAATCGCGACCCTTGAGGGGGCTTGGGAGTTGCGGTCGGTCAAGAACACATTGACCCACCGTATGGCAGACTCCCGCGAGGAGATCCCCATGCGCATTACTTCCGTGGCCGCCTGCCTCGCCGTTCTGCTGCTTTCCGGGTGCGGGTCGAAGGACGCGACCCGGCTGTCCCAGAGGTTCCCAGCGCGAGCGGAGCGAGTGCTTGCGGGCCCAGGGTTCACCTTGGGTGCTGAGGGATACATCGTGGCGCGAGGGGTGGACGAGGCGGCAGCCGACCCGGTGAGGGCGGCCGAGGCCGCGATCGCCGCGCGCCGCGAGCTTCAGATGAAGTGGCCCGTGGACGGAAGCGCCCCGGTGCGCATCACGGTTGGTGACTTCACGTTCCAGGTGCTGGAGCGCGGCCTGGCGGGGAGGGCTCGCCAGGCGGGGGGGGCGCTGGTCTACGGGCGGACGGGCGGCTGGTCCTGGTGGACGGCCCACGGGGAGGGATTCGAGGAATGGCTGGAGGTGGAGGCTTCGGGGGACGGCGGACCGGTCGCGGAGTGGGAGGTGGCGGGGGCCACGCTGCGACAGGCTGGGGAAGTGGTGGAGGTTGTCGACGCAATGGGCGCGACGCGGGTGAGGGTGGCGGCGCCGGAGGGGTGGGATGCGGCGGGTGCGAGGGTGGCCGTGCGGCTGCGTGCCGAGGGCGGGACGCTTCGGATGTTCGCGGAGGGCAAGGGGAACCTGTTGTTGGACCCGTCGTGGAGTGCCACCGGCGCCATGGCGGAGGCGAGGACCAGTTGCACGGCCACGCTCCTGCTGAACGGGAAGGTGCTGGTTGCGGGCGGGCTCAACGGAGCGATGTTATCCGGCGCTGAGTTGTATGACCCGGGGACTGGGATCTGGCGTGCCACGGCCCCCATGGGGACGACGCGGGACGGTCACACGGCCACGCTCCTGCCGAACGGGACGGTGCTCGTTGCGGGCGGGATAAGCAACTCTGGTGCGTATCTATCCAGCGCTGAGTTGTATGACCCGGGGACCGGGACCTGGAGTGGCTCGGATCCCATGGGGATGGCGAGGTACGACCACACAGCCACGCTCCTGCCGAACGGGAAGGTGCTTGTTGCGGGCGGGTGGGCCGGAGCGATTGTATCCAGCGCTGAGTTGTATGACCCGGGGACTGGGACCTGGAGTGCTACGACCGCCTTGAGGACGGGGCGGTACAACCACACGGCCACGCTCCTGCCGAACGGGGAGGTGCTCGTTGCGGGCGGGAGCGGCTTCGGTGTGTATCTATCCAGCGCGGAGCTGTATGACCCGGGGACTGGGACCTGGAGTGCCACGGCCCCCTTGTCGAGGGCGCGGAACTATCACTCGGCCACGCTCCTGCCGAACGGGAAGGTGCTCGTTGCGGGCGGGAGCGACAGCGAGCTGTATGACCCGGGGACTGGGAGCTGGAGTGCCACGGCCCCCCTGGGGACGGCGCGGAACGATCACTCGGCCACGCTCCTGCCGAACGGGAAGGTGCTCGTTGCGGGCGGGAGCGACAGCGGGGCTCCCACCAGCGCCGAGTTGTATGACCCGGGGACTGGGACCTGGAGTGCCACGGCCTCCTTGGGGACGGCGCGGCGCTACCACACGGCCACGCTTCTACCGAACGGGAAGGTGCTCGTTGCGGGCGGGAATAGCAACTCCGGTGCGCATCTATCCAGCGCTGAACTGTACGAGCCGGGCTCAGGGGCCTGGAGTTCCGCGTCTCCCTTGGGGACGGCGCGGCTGTACCACACGGCCACGCTCCTGCCGAACGGGAAGGTGCTCGTTGCGGGCGGGCTAAGCAGCTCTGGTGCGCATCTATCGAGCGCCGAGTTGTATGACCCGGGGACTGGGATCTGGAGTGGCACGGCCCCCTTGGGGACGGCGCGGAACGAGTTCTCGGCCACGCTCCTATTGAACGGGAAAGTGCTCGTTGCGGGCGGGTACAACGGAACGCCTCTCTCCAGCGCTGAGTTGTATGACCCTGACACTGGGACCTGGAGTGC
>JANMRY010000001.1:0-16064 GCA_031388695.1 Anaeromyxobacter sp.
CGAAGGGTCCAGGTCAGTGCTGCGCCCGCAACTCCCGCAAGAAGTCGCCGGGCCGCACCACCAGAACGCCTGGCAGCCCGGCGAGGCCGAGCAGGTGACGGTCGAGCGTCACGAGGAAGTCCGCCCGACCCGCCAACGCCGCCGCCACCACCTTGTCGTCTCCCGGGTCGGCCGGCACTGCGCCGGCCGCTGCGCCGGCCCCGACGCGCTCGGCGATCGCCACGACGGCGTCGACGAACGCCTGCCGCTTGACCTTGGCCGCGCAGCGCCTGACCTGCGGGTACTCGACGGCGCGGCGGTACTCGGCCTCCAACTCGTCGGTGATGACCAGCTCCACCGCGCCGGCCGCCACCGCGGCAAGCACCACGCGGGACGCCGACTCCGGGTTTGGTGTGGCCAGGGCCGCCACGACCACAGACGAGTCGATGACGACCCTCACGCGCCGCCCTTCCTCGCCGCCCGGGCAGCCTCCTCCCCGAGCCGGTCGGCTGCCGCATCGCTTGCTGCCCGGCCAGGAGGCAGGCGCGCCAGCAGCTTGCGCAGGTTGTCGCCCGCTTGCTCGCGGAGGACCGCCAGTGCCTTCTCCTCGGCGGCCTGCCTCAGGAACTCCGAGGGTCGCTTGTCGACCACCTTGGCCGCGCGCCGCACCAGCTCGCGCAGGGCCTTGGTGGTCCGGTAGGTCTCGACGGTCTTCGGCATGGCGGGCTCCGTGTTACGTTTGTCCCTATCCTAGGATCTTGCCCTTCTGCCGCCAAACGCTCTCCGGGCCTCGGGGTTGCCACGTAGCTCCGATGTAGCTACACTCTTCTCCATGCGCAAGGACGCCGTCTACCGGATGCGGGTTCCCAAGAAGACCCTGGCAGCCATCAAGCGGGTGGCCGCCGCCAAGGGCGAGGACGCCTCCGAGTGGGGACGCGCCATCATCGAGTCGGAGGTGCGCCGCGACCTCGCCGCGATCCAGCTTCGCGAGCAGCTCCTGGCCGCCAAGCCGGGCAGCCTGAGCGAGGAGGAGGCCATCGACCTGGTCAACGAGGCGAAGCGGGCCACGAGGGCCCGGTGATACGTGCGGTCCTCGACTGCAACGTGGTGATAACCGCAGCGCTCACCGCCGGGAAGTGCGCCGAGCTGCTATCGCGGGCCCGCCAGCGCGACGGCTTCGAACTGGTCTGGTCGCCGCCCATCATCGCCGAGTGCTTGCGGGTTATCGAGTACCCCAGGCTGGCTGGGAAGTTCCGGACCGACCCACGGCTCCTCGTCGAGCGGGCCATGGCGAGCGCCCACATGGTGGCGACCGACCTCCTGCCGGCAGTCGACGTCGTCAAGGCCGACCCGTCCGACAACGTCTACCTGGCAACCGCGCTGGCGGGAGGTGCTCGATGGGTGGTGACCGGGAATACCCGACACCTCACCCCGCACGATGGCTACGCGGGGCTCAGGATCGTGGAGCCGGCGGTCTTCCTCGCGGAGCTGGACGCGCAGGGGTGAGCGAGCCGTCAGGAACCGGATCTGGTTCCCGATCCGCACGTGCGCCAGCCGCCCCTCGCCGACCAGCTTGTAGACCGTCGCCCTCGACACCCGGAGCCGCCGCGCCGCCTCGGCCACCGTGAGCATGCATGTCCCTCCACATGGGGAGGCCAACCGAGTGCGCGACACCGCGGGCCCCCGGATGCGCGAGCCGCTGCCCAACCCCAAAGCCGGAGCGTACCGCGGTGCGCGCCGGCTACGGCACGCAACCCGGAGGGGCCCCTGGGAGCGAGAAGTGGCGCTTTCGCGGGCGCTGGGGCTAACATCGCCGCAAGGAGGCGAGCCGCGGCTTCCGCCGGTGGCCTCCACTTTCGTGACCAGCGACCTTCCACCAGGTGACGCTTCCGTCGCTGGGCCCGACGCGGACCAGTTCTTCGACGCGTTCTTCCGCCAGACCGAGGACTGCGTCCTCGTCACCAGGATCGATGGAGCGATCCTCCGGGCCAACGCGGCGGCGTGCCGGGCGCTGGCCCGCACCGAGGATGAGATCCGCCACGAGGGTCGCGCCGGCCTCCTCGTCTCCACGCCGGAGCTGGTCTCGCTGCTGGCCGAGCGTGCCCGGGTGGGCGTGGCGGCGGGGCCCCTCACCTTCCGGAGGCCGGACGGCACGGTATTCATCGCGGAGGCCGCCTCGGCGGTGGTCGGCACGGCGGGGATCGACCGCTCCGCCTACGTCATCTTTCGCGACGTCACCGCGACCAGGCGAGCAGAGGAGGTTCTTCGCGCCCGCGAGGCGCAGTTGGCGAGGAGGGTCGCCGACCTCCAGGCCGTGCTCGACGCGGTCCCGGCGGCGGTCTTCATCACCCACGACCGGGACTCGCTCCAGATGGAGACCAACCGGTTCGGCTCCGAGGTGACGAGGGTTCCTCCAGGCGTCAACATCTCCAAGAGCGCCCCGCCCGGCGGGCCACCGCTCCCCTTCCGGGCCATGAAGGATGGCCTGGAGATACCGCCCGAGCAGCTTCCTGTGCAGCTGGCGGCCTCCCGGGGGGTCGAGGTGCGGGACTACGAGTTCGACCTCGACTTCGGGAACGGCGCGGTCAGGCATCTCCTCGGGAACGTCACACCGTTCCTGACGCACGACGGCGCGCCGGCTGGCGCGATCGGCACCTTCCTGGACATCACCGAGCGGAAGCGGGTGGAGGAGTCGCTTCGGGAGAGCGAGGGGTGGCTGCTGGCGAGCCAGCGGGTCGCCCACATCGGCCACTACGTGTTCGACATCGCCGCCGACCGCTGGTCCAGCTCCGAGATGCTCGACCGGATATTCGGGATCGGCCCGGACCACCCGCGGGACTCCGGGAGCTGGGTGGGGCTGGTCCATCCCGAGGACCAGGCCGGGACAAAGGCCTACCTCCAGGAGCTGCTCCGCGCCGGCGACCACTTCGACCGGGAATACCGGATCCGCCGCGTCGAAGACGGGGTCGTCCGGTGGGTCCAGGGGCTCGGCGACCTGGAGCGCGCCGCCGACGGACGACCGCTCAAGCTCTTCGGCACCATCCAGGACATCACCGAGCGGAAGCTGGCGGTGGCGGAGAGGGCCCGGCTGGAGGGCCAGCTGCACCAGGCGATGAAGATGGAGTCGGTGGGCCGCCTGGCGGGCGGCATCGCCCACGACTTCAACAACATGCTGGGCGTCATCCTCGGGCACACCGAGCTGGTCCTGGAGCACCTGGACCCGGCGCACCCGCTCCGAGCGGATCTCGAGGAGATCGATCGGGCCGCCAGGCGCTCCTCGGACCTCACCAGGCAGCTGCTGGCCTTCGCCCGCAAGCAGACGGCCTCACCAGTCGTCCTGGACCTCAACGCCACCGTGGCCGGGATGCTCAAGATGCTGCAGCGGCTCCTGGGAGAGAACGTCCACCTCTCCTGGAAGCCCGGCGCCGAGCTGTGGCCGGTCAAGATGGACCCATCGCAGATCGATCAGATCCTGGCCAACTTGTGCGTCAACGCCCGCGACTCCATCGCCGACGTCGGCCACCTGACCATCGAGACGCGGAACATCACCGTCGACGAGGCCTCTTGCGAAGCGCAGCCAGACTCCAGTCCCGGCGACTTCGTGAAGCTGGTGGTGAGCGACGACGGCTGCGGCATGGACAAGGAGACGCTCTCGCACCTCTTCGAGCCGTTCTTCACCACCAAGGCCCAGGGCCGGGGCACAGGCCTGGGGCTGGCCACCCTCTTCGGCATCGTGAAGCAGAACAGCGGCTTCATCCACGTCTACAGCGAGCCCGGACTGGGTACGACCTTCACCATCTACCTGCCCCGGCACCTGGGTCGGGTAGAGGAGGCCGGGCCGGAGACCGCGGCGGCGCCTGCCGTCCGGGGGCACGAGACGATCCTGCTGGTGGAGGATGAACCGGCCATCCTGCGGGTGACCCGGCGGATGCTGGAGCGGCAGGGTTACGTGGTGGTCACGGCCGGCACGCCAGGAGAGGCCACCCGTGTGGCCGGGGAGCGCCGCGGCCAGATCGACCTCCTCATGACCGACGTGGTCATGCCGGAGATGAACGGCCGCGACCTGGCCAGGAGCCTGCTCGCCGTCTGTCCCGACCAGAAGGTCCTCTTCATGTCGGGCTACCCCGCCGACGTCATCGCTCACCAGGGCGTCTTGACCGAGGGCCTCAACTTCATCCAGAAGCCCTTCTCGGCGGAGGGGCTCCAGGCCGCGGTACGCCGAGCCCTCGACGAGTAGGGCTCCTGGATGGCCGACATGGACCTCGCCGTGGCGCCGGGGACGATGACCATCGACTGTGAGTGAGCTCCGGGTTGTGACGGACCCCCCCCCCCCGAATACTGACCCGCCGGGTGCTGCCTTCTCGGCCCGTGAGGCTCAAGATGGAGCGGTTGGGGGGAGTGGCACCGGAGATCGCCCACGACCGAGCCGGACCTCGCAGACCCTTTTGGGCCGCAGTGGTCCCGGTTCCCGTCATGGTCGTCTTTCCCTACTCTTCCCGGGGAGGCACACTGATGGCGCGCCAGGGGCACACCGTCGTCGCTCGCAAGGTCCGCCGCAGCGTCTCATTGCGGAAGGCGCCCACTGGCATCCAGGGACTGGATGAGCTCACCGGCGGTGGACTTCCCAAGGGAAGGCCGACACTCCTGTGCGGCAGCGCCGGCTGCGGCAAGACCTTGCTGGCCATGGAAATCCTCGTGCGCGGTGCGGTGGACTTCGGCGAGCCGGGCGTCTTCATGGCCTTCGAGGAGAACACCGGGGAGTTGACCACCAACTTCGCCTCCCTCGGGCACGATCTCCAGGCGCTGGTCGCCCAGAAGAAGCTGGTGCTCGACTTCGTCCAGATCGAGCGCAGCGAGATCGAGCAGACGGGCGACTATGACCTGGAAGGTCTCTTCGTCCGGCTGGGGCACGCCATCGACAGCATCGGCGCCAAGCGGGTGGTGCTCGACACCATCGAGGCGCTCTTCTCCGGCCTGCCCAACGCCGTCATCGCTCGCGCCGAGCTGCGCCGCCTCTTCCGCTGGCTGAAGGAGAAGGGCGTCACCGCCATCATCACCGGCGAGCGGGGCGAAGCCAGCCTGACCCGCTACGGGCTCGAGGAGTACGTGGCCGACTGCGTGATCCTGCTCGACCACCGCGTCGAAGGGCAGATGGCCACGCGGCGGCTGCGGATCGTCAAGTATCGCGGCTCGACCCATGGCACCAGCGAATACCCGTTCTTGATCGACGAGGGCGGCATCTCGATCCTGCCGATCACTTCGATGGGGCTGACCCACGAAGCCGGCACCGAGCGCGTCTCCTCCGGGGTCCCGCGCCTGGATGTGATGATGGGGGGCAAGGGCTACTACCGCGGCAGCAGTGTGCAGGTGTCCGGCACGGCGGGCTCAGGCAAGACCAGCCTGGCGGCTCACTTCGCCCACGGGGCCACCTCTCGCGGCGAGCGCTGCCTCTGGTTCGCCTACGAGGAATCGCCCAGCCAAATCATCCGCAACATGCGCTCCATCGGCATCGACCTGGCCCCGGCGGTGCGGCGCGGGACGCTGCGCATCCACGCGGAACAGTCGTCGAAATGCGGTCTGGAGATGCACCTGGTGACCATCCACAAGCGTGTGAGGGATTTCGGTCCCCAGGTCGTCGTCATCGACCCGGTCACCGCCTTCGCCGCGCTCGGGAGCGAGGGGGAGATCAAGGCGATGCTGACGAGGTTGGTTGACTTCTTCAAGGTGCAGAACGTCACCGCGCTCTTCACAAGCCTCACCGGTGGCAGCACCTTCGTGGAATCCACCGAGGTGGGTGTCTCCTCGCTGATGGACTCCTGGCTGCTCCTTAGAGACTTGCAGAACGGAGCAGAGCGAAACCGCGTGCTTCACCTCGTCAAGTCCCGCGGCATGGCCCACTCGAACCAGGTCCGTGAGTTCCTCCTGACCGATCGCGGGGTGGAACTGCGTGACGTGTATGTGGGACCCTCGGGATCCTTGCTGGCGGGCACCGCTCGGGACGCGCTGGAGGCGCTGGAGAAGGCCCAGACCCTGGTGCGCGGGCAGGAGGCCGAGAGCAAGAAGCGGAACCTGGAGCGGAAGCGCCGGGCCATGGAGGCGCAGGTTGCCGTGCTCCAGGCCGAGTACGACGTCGAGCAGGCCGAGGCGGCCAAGGTCATCGGGCAAGATCAGGCGCGCGCCGGGGTGCTGGCCGGTGATCGAGTCCAGATGGCCAGGCAGCGGCAGTCCGATCCAGGGTCCGCGGTACGACCACGGAAGCCATCTCGAGGTGGCTGAGTCGCCATGAATACAAGGTCCAGCAAGGGTTCTGCCAAGGCAAGGAGCAAGGCGGCGGCCTTGCGGCCGCCGGCGTCCGAGCCGGGCAGGGCGCGCTATCGCCTGTGTCTCTACGTGGCGGGCATGACGCCGCGCTCGTCACGCGCCGTCGCCAACATCAAGGAGATCTGCGAGGAACATCTGCACGGGCGCTACGCCCTCGAGGTGATCGACATCTACCAGCAGCCGGCGCTGGCCATGGACGACCAGATCATCGCCGTGCCCACCTTGATCAAGAGATTGCCGCAGCCGGTGCGGCGGCTCATCGGCGACCTCTCGGACCGCGAGCGGGTCCTGGCCGGGCTGGACCTGGAACCGCAGAAGTGACTGGGGGAACCGCTACGTGACCCGCGATCGATCGAAAGCCGAGCTCCAGTCTGAGCTTGAAGATCTCCGGGCCCGGCTGGCCGAGGCGGAGGAGGCCCTGCGCGCCATCCGCAACGGGGAGGTCGACGCGGTGGTGGTCGCTGGCGGGCGAGGGGAGCAGGTCTACACGCGGAGCGGGGCAGACCGCATCTACCGGCAGTTCATCGAGACCATGCGGGAGGGTGCGGTGACCGTGTCGGCGACCGGCGTCATCCTCTACTGCAACGCTCACATGGCGGAGATGCTGGGACGGCCGCTCGAAGAGGTCCTTGGCACCCCGCTGCGGGACTATTTCCCACCGGCCGACCAGTGGGTCGTCGAGGGCATCCCCCGTCAAGGTGCCACGGAGGCGAGCCGCCGGGAGGTCAGCTTGATGGCCGGCGACGGCCGACAGGTGCCGGTCTACCTGTCGGCTACCCTCCTGCCGAGCGAAGGGGAGGAGTGGACCGCGCTCTACGTGCTGACCGACCTGACAGAGCACAAGAGCTACGAACGAATCGTCGCGGCGGAGCGGCTGGCGCGCTTGATCCTGGAGCAGGCGGCCGAGGTCATCATCGTGTGCGACCACCAGGGACGGGTCACTCGCGTCAGCCAGGCGGCCCAGTCGCTCTGCGCTGGCAGCCCGCTCCTCAAGCTCTTTGAGGAGGCGTTCCCGCTGCGAACGCAGGGGCCTGAGCCGTTCTTGCTCGCGTCAGTCCTTCAGGGCGAGGCCGCGCGGGATGTGGACGTCGTATTGGCGCGAAACGGGGAAAAGGTCGTCCTGATCCTGAACGCGGGGCCGCTCGTCAGCGGCCGGCAGATCCTCGGCTGTGTCATCACCTTGACCGACATCACCGAGCGCAAGCTTGCCGAGGAAGCGCGCGAACGGTTGACGATGGCCATCGAGCAGTCCGCGGAGTCGGTGGTCGTGACCGACGCCCAGGGCAGCATCGTCTACGTGAACCCGGCCTTCGAGAGCACGACGGGCTACGCGCGATCGGAGGTGCTTGGCCAGAACCCTCGCTTCCTCAAGAGCGGCATGCAGGACACGGCCTTCTACCGAGCGCTCTGGGAGACCATTGGCGGCGGGAAGACCTGGCACGGACGCCTTCACAACAAGAAGAAGGACGGCAGCGTCTTCACGGAGGACGCATCCATCTCTCCGGTGCGGAATGCGCAGGGGGTCATCTCGAGCTACGTGGCGGTGAAGCGGGACATCTCCCGCGACCTCGAGCTGGAGGCCCAGCTCCTCCAGTCACAGAAGATGGAAGGCATCGGTCGCCTCGCCGGCGGGATTGCCCACGACTTCAACAACATGCTCACCGTGATGCTGAGCTACACCGGGTTCGCGCTGGAAGGGCTGGTCGAGGGCGATGAGCGCCGGGAGGACCTCCTGGAGGTGAAGCGCGGAGCCAAGCGGGCCGCGGAGTTGACCCAGCAACTCCTGGCCTTCAGTCGCAGGCAAGTCCTGCAACCCGAGCTGCTGAGCTTGAACCGCGTCGCCGAAGGCGTCGAGAAGATGCTCCGTCGTACCCTGGGCGAGGACATCGACCTGGTCCAGACGCTCGCGCCCGATCTCGGCCTGGTACGAGCCGACCCCGGTCAGATCGAGCAGGTGCTGATGAACCTGGTGATCAACGCGCGCGACTCCATGCCCACGGGGGGCAAGCTCACCATCGAGACCGCCAACGTGGAGATCGACGACCAGTACGCCGCGGACCACATCGCCGTGGAGCCAGGGCCCTATGTCCAGTTGACGGTGACCGACTCGGGCTGCGGCATGGACCTCCCGACCCAGGCCCGGATCTTCGAGCCCTTCTTCACCACCAAGCTGTCCGGGAAGGGGTCGGGTCTCGGACTGTCGACGGTATACGGCATCGTCAAGCAGAGCTCGGGCAACATCTGGGTCTACAGTGAGCCGGGGCATGGGACCACGTTCAAGATCTACCTGCCACGTGCCCCGGTGGACACCAAGGCCGTGGAGGTCAAGCGCCCACCGGCCCCGACCCGCCTCACCGGGACCGAAACCATCCTGGTGGTCGAGGATGAGGAGGCGCTGCGCAAGGTGGCCAGGAGAACGCTCCAGGCGGCCGGCTACACGGTGCTGACCGCCGGCGATGGGGAGGAGGCGCTCGGCACACTGGCGCAGCACGGAGGCGAGGTCCACCTCCTGCTGACCGACGTGGTGATGCCGAGAATGGGCGGCCGCCTGCTCGCCCAGGAAATCTCCAAGACCCGGCCTGCGATCAAGGTCCTCTACATGTCGGGCTACACCGACGAAGCCATCTTCCACCACGGCGCGCTCGAGCCGGGGATCCACTTCCTCGCCAAGCCGTTCGTCGCGGGCGACCTGACGCGAAAGGTCCGGGAGGTGCTGGACGGCGACGGTCAAGGAGCCGTTCCATAGCCGCTCTTGGCAGAGTTGGACGCGCAGGGCTGATGGTGCCGGCGAGGGAGCGACTTTGAACTGGCTGACACGTACGCATCAGCGCTGGAAGCTCGCCACGGGGCTCGCGGTCCTGATCGCGGCCGGCGATTGCACGCATCGTCTGGTGGGTGATGTCGACATGGAAATCAGGTCCGGAACGGAGCCGACCTCGCCGAGGGGTCGTTGACGCCACTTTCCAGCGGCTCCTACACTGCCTCGAGCATGGCCACCAAGCCCAAGGAGCACCCCGCCCTGACCGCCGTGCGCCGGTCCGGCTCGGGCAAGGTCAAGGTCGCCGTGTCGGACATCGACGGCGTCCTGCGAGGGAAGTACCTCCACCGCGACAAGTTCTTCGGCGCCGTGGAGGGCGGCTTCGGCTTCTGCGACGTGGTGTTCGGCTGGGACAGCGGCGACGTCTGTTACGACAACGCCAGGCTGACCGGCTGGCAGCACGGCTTCCCCGACGCCACGGCGCGCATCGCGCTGGAGACGCACCGCAACGTCCCCTGGGACGGCGGCGTGCCCTTCTTCCTGGGCGAGTTCGTCACCGGCGACGGCAGCCCCTCGCCCATCTGCCCGCGGCAGACCCTGAAGCGGGTGCTGCGCCGGGCCGAGCAGCTCGGCGTCCAGCCCATGTGCGGCATGGAGTTCGAGTGGTTCAACTTCGCCGAGACGCCGCAGAGCTGGGCGGCCAAGCGGGGCGTGGGCCCGGAGCCGATCACGCCCGGCATGTTCGGGTACTCGCTCCTGCGCATGAACCACAAGCGCGAGTTCTTCAACGCCCTGATGGACGAGATGCCCGCCTTCGGCGTCCCCATCGAGGGGCTGCACACCGAGACCGGACCGGGCGTCTACGAGGTGGCCATCCTCTACAGCGAGGCGCTCGAGGCGGCCGACCGGGCCATCCTCTTCAAGACCGGGGCCAAGGAGATCGGTGCGCGCTTCGGCGTCATGCCCAGCTTCATGGCCAAGTGGCACCAGCAGTACCCGGGCTGCAGCGGGCACATCCACCAGAGCCTGTCCGACGGAAAGAAGAACCTCTTCTGGGACGCCTCGTCGCCGCGTTCGATGAGCAAGCTCTTCGAGAGCTACCTGGCCGGCCAGGTGGCCTGCCTGATGGAGTTCGCGCCCATGTTCTGGCCGACCATCAACAGCTACAAGCGGCTGGTCGACGGCTTCTGGGCCCCGGTCAAGCCGACCTGGGGCGTTGACAACCGGACGGCCAGCTTCCGCGTCCTGGTGCCCGACGCCAGGGCGGCCCGGCTGGAGACGCGCTGCCCCGGCGCCGACGTGAACCCGTACCTGGCCATGGCCGCGGTGATCGCCGCCGGACTGGACGGGGTCGAGAAGGGGCTGAAGCTGACCACCCCGCCCATCACCGGGACCAACCAGGGCGCCGAGGACGTCCCGCGCGCGCCTCGCACCCTGATCGAGACCACCCGCACCTTCAAGCAGTCGACCATCGCGCGCGACTGGCTCGGCGACGACTTCGTCGACCACTTCGCCGCCACCCGCGAGTGGGAGTGGCGGCAGTGGCTGGACGGCGTGACCGACTGGGAGCTGAAGCGCTACTTCGAGATCATCTGATGACCATCACGCGCTTCTCCTTCCCCACCACCATCCACTTCGGCCCCGGCGCCCGGAAGCTGGCCGGACCGCACCTGCGCGACCAGGGGCTGAAGCGGGTGCTGCTGGTGACCGACCAGGGGCTGGCGACCCTGCCGCTGATCGCCGAGCTGAAGGCCGAGCTGGAGGCGGCCGGACTGGCGGTGGCGCTCTTCGCTGGCATCTCCGGCAACCCGACCGGCAGCCAGGTGCAGGGCGGAGCGGCGGCCTTCACGGCGCATGGCGCCGACGGCGTGGTCGGCGTCGGGGGTGGCGCCGCGCTCGACGTGGCCAAGGTGGTCGGCCTGGTCGCCAGCCAGCCCGGCGACGTGATCCGCTTCGCCTGGGACCACCCCCAGGCGCTCCCCATCACCGGGGCCCTGCCGTACTTCGCGGCGCTGCCGACCACCGCCGGCACCGGGAGCGAGGTGGGCCGGAGCAGCGTCATCAGCGAGGAGGCCACGCACCTGAAGCGGGTCATCTTCTCGCCGCTGATCCTGGCCAGGGTGGTCTTCGCCGACCCCGAGCTGACGCTGGGGCTCCCGCCCGCCCTGACCGCCGCCACCGGCATGGACGCGCTGACGCACAACATCGAGAGCTACCTGTCGCCGGCCTATCACCCGCTCTGCGATGGCATCGCGCTGGAGGGCACGCGAATCGCCTCGCGGGCGCTGCTTGCCGCGGTGCGCCAGCCGGGGAACCTGCAGGCGCGCACCGACATGATGATGGCCTCGATGATGGGCGCCGTCGCCTTCCAGAAGGACCTGGGCGCGGTCCATTCCTGCGCCCACGCCCTGGGCACGGTCTGCGACCTCCACCACGGCCTGGCCAACGCCCTCATGATCGACACGGTGCTGGCCTGGAACCGGGAGGCCGTGCCGGACCGGTTCGACGACCTGGCTCACGCGGCCGGGGTGGCCGGCGGCGGCCCGGCCTTCGTGCCCTGGCTGCAGGCACTCAAGCGGGAGCTGGGGATCCCGGCCAGCCTGTCGGCGGTGGGCGTGCGGCGCGAGCAGGTGGCGCGCCTGGTCGAGGTGGCCGGCGCCGACGTCTGCCACCAGACCAACCCGCGCCCCTGCGCCGCGGCCGACTTCGAGCGGCTCTTCCTGCAGGCGCTATGAGCCGCTCGAGCCCAGGATGAGCCCCCGCCTCCTGATCGGCCTCTCGGCGTGCTTCTTCCACGCCGATCCGGCCCGCCCCATCTTCACCGGCAAGACGCTCCAGTACCTGGAGCAGTCGATGGCCCACTGGATCATGTCGACCGGGGCGCTGGCGGTGATGATCCCCAGCCCGGCGGGCGAGACCGCCCGGGGCGACGCCACGCTCGACGACTATGCGCAGGTGCTCGGCGGCCTGGTGCTCCAGGGCGGCTCCGACGTCTGGCCGGGCAGCTACGGCGAGACGCCGCTCGAGGAGCGGTGGGCCGGGGACCGCGTCCGCGACCAGTACGAGCTGGCGTTGCTCCGGGCCTTCACCAGGGCGGGCAAGCCGGTGCTGGGAGTCTGCCGCGGCCTGCAGCTCCTCAACGTCGCCTATGGCGGCACGCTCTACCAGGACATCGCCAGGCAACGGCCCGAGGCGCTGCTGCACCGCGACCCTGTCCAGTACGATCGCCACCTCCACGAGGTCGAGCTCCTGCCCGGCTCGCGGTTGGCCGCCCTCTATCCCGGCCTGGTCACCGCCCGGGTCAACAGCGTCCACCACCAGGCCATCAAGGACCTGGCCCCGGGGCTGGTGGCCGAGGCGCGATCCCCCCGCGATGGCCTGATCGAGGCGGTGCGGCGGCCCGGTGACGGCTTCGTCGCGGCCGTGCAGTGGCACCCCGAGTTCCACCGCGCCGACCTCGGCACGCTCGACGACCGCCCCATCCTGCAGGACTTCCTCGACGCCGTCCGCGCGGTGCCCACCCCATGAGCCTCCTGAAGATCCAGAACCCCGCCACCGGTGAGCAGCTGGCCGAGATCCCCGCCGACGGCGCCGCCAGCGTGGCCCAGAAGGCGCTCGGGGCCCGGGCCGCCCAGGCCGACTGGGCCGCCAGGCCGCTGGCCGAGCGCGCCGGCTGCCTGCGGCGGTTCCGGGAGGCCGTGGCCAGCCAGACCGAGGCGCTGGCCACCACGCTGACCTCCGAGGTCGGCAAGCCGATCCGCCAGTCGCGCAACGAGCTCACCGGCCTGCTGCCCCGCCTCGACTTCTTCCTGGCCCAGGTCGAGCGCAGCACGGCCGCCGAGACGGTCTTCGCCGAGGGGGAGATGACCGAGCGCATCGACCACGAGCCGCTCGGCCTGGTGGGCTGCATCTCGGCCTGGAACTACCCCTGGTTCGTCGGCGGCAACGTCTTCGTGCCGGCGCTGCTGACCGGCAACGCAGTGCTTTACAAGCCCTCGGAGTTCGCCACCCTGACCGGCCTGCAGATGGCGAGGCTGCTTCACGAGTCCGGCGTCCCTCCCGACGTGTTCGTGCCGCTGGTCGGCGCCGGCGAGGTGGGCGCGGCGCTCCTGGCCCAGGACGTGGATGGCCTCTTCTTCACCGGCTCCCACGCCACCGGCATGAGGATCGCGGCGACCCTGGCCTCTCGCCTGGTCAAGCTGCAGCTCGAGCTGGGTGGCAAGGACCCGGTCTACGTCTGCGAGGACGCCGACGTCGAGGGAGCGGCCGCTTCGCTGGCCGACGGCGCCATGTACAACACCGGGCAGAGCTGTTGCTCGGTGGAGCGCATCTACGTCCAGGCGCGTCTCCACGACGCGTTCGTCGAGGCCTTCCTCGACCAGGTGCGCGGCTTCGAACTCGGCGACCCGATGGAGGAGAGCACCTACATCGGCCCGCTCACGCGCCGGTCCCAGCTCGACGTGCTCTCGGCCCAGGTGGCCGACGCCCTCGGCAAGGGCGGTGCGCTGCGCCTGGGCGGGCGGCGCCTGGAGCGGGCGGGAAACTGGTTCGAGCCGACCGTGTTCACCGGGGTGACCCACTCGATGGCACTCATGCGCGAGGAGAGCTTCGGGCCCATCATCGGCATCCAGAAGGTGGGCAGCGACGCCGAGGCGCTGGCCCTGATGAACGACACCCGGTACGGGCTGACCGCCGGGGTCTTCACGCCCGACCCGGCGCGGGCCCGGGCCATCCTGGCCAGGGTCAAGGCCGGCTCGGTCTACTGGAACTGCTGCGACCGGGTCAGCCCACGCCTGCCCTGGTCGGGGCGGGGCGACTCGGGCGTGGGGGTCACCCTGTCGACCTACGGGATCCAGGCCTTCACCAGGCCGAGGGCCTGGCACTTGCGCACCTCCTGACACGGCGCGGCACATCCGCGTACCTCCCGGTACTTTTCGCACCTTTCCCCATCGTTTCACTTGGTGTCACAGGGTCGTGTGCTGGCTGCGGTGTGCTCGACCGACTAGGCTGGGAGCCATTGACACGCCCTAGCCGCTCGCCCCTGCGAACGCACCGGCGTCACGAGGTCCGATGACTTCCGTCCGCATCAACGCCGCGATCCGGATCGCGCTCGTCGCCGCCGCGCTCTGCGCCGTGACGCCCGCCCGCGCCCAGTTCCCCATCACCGAGTCGTTCATGAACACGACGGCGCCGGGCTGGTCGATCCTCCCTGGCGCGGTCCTGACCGCCGCCAACGCCATCGACGCAAACGGCGCCGGCTGGCTGCGGCTCACCAACGCCACCACCAACCAGGCCGGCTCGGCCATCTACAACACCAGCTTCCTCTCCACCAGCGGCATCACCATCACCTTCGACTACGCCGACTATGGTGGTACTGGCGCCGACGGCTTCAGCTTCTACCTGATCGACGGCGCCACCGCGGCGCCGACGGTCGGCTCCTCCGGCGG
This sequence comes from Anaeromyxobacter sp., assembly GCA_031388695.1. GTDB lineage: Bacteria > Myxococcota > Myxococcia > Myxococcales > Anaeromyxobacteraceae > JADKCZ01. The sequence continues at coordinate 14,506 of JANMRY010000001.1, forward strand.
CCCGCTCGGCTACGCCGCCAAGTACAGCAACGTCGTCCCCTGCAACGGCGCCGAGACCGTGGTCAACCCGGGCGTCACCAACGGCTACGTCGGCATCGGCTTCGACGAGTTCGGCAACTTCTCAAACTGCGAGTCGGGCACCGCCTCCCCGGGGGCCATCGCGCAGTCGGTGGTCATCCGCGGCTCGGGCACCACCGCCGCGGTCAACTCCCAGCAGACCGCCTTCCGCTACCTCACCGGCAGGACCGTGGCCTCCGTGCAGGCCGGCGCCAGGATCGACAACGTGCCGCGCGCCACGCCCCGCAAGGCGCGCATCGCGATCGTGAACCAGAGGATCACCGTCTCCCTCGACTTCGGCGCCGGCTTCCTGACCGTCATCAACGCCTACGACCTCTCGACGGCGACCGGGCAGGCCGCCCTCCCGGCCACGTTCAAGATGGGCTTCTCCGGCTCGACCGGGGGCTCGACCAACTTCCACGAGGTCCGGAACGTCAGGGTGGACCTGCCCGCCAACCTGGCCATCACCCAGGCGGTGGCGCCCACCACCGTGAGCGTCAACGACACCGTCACCTTCACCGTCACCATCTCCAACGACCCGACCAACGCCGCCGGCGGCACGATCATCAATGACGCCTTCCCGGCCAGCCTCTCCAACGTCAGCTGGACCGCCACCACCACCAACGGCGGCTTCGGCGCCCCGGTGCTCCCTCGCACCAGCGGCACCGGCAACCTCGCCGAGACCATCGCCACCTTCCCAAAGGGCTCGTCCATCACCTACACGGTGACCGCCACCGTCACGGCCGCCGCCGCCGGGCAGGTGCTCGCCAACACGGTCAACCTCGTCCCGCCGAGCGGCCTCTCCAACCTGCTCAGCAACACCGTCGCCGCCAACCTGACGGTCAACAGGATGGGGTCGACCACCGCCTTCGCCTCGGGGACCAACCCGACCCTCTTCGGCCAGCCCACCACGCTCACCGCCACCGTGACCGGGGTCGCGGCCGGCCCGCCGCCCCCCGCGCCCACCGGGACCGTCAACTTCCTCGACGGGGTCACCGTGGTGGGAAGCTGCACGCTCGCCGCCGGCACCTGCTCGACGCCGGTCTCCTCGCTGGCCGTCGGCAGCCACACACTCACCGCCAGCTACCTGGGTGTCACCGACTTCAGCGCCAGCACCTCGAGCAGCACCTCGCAGGTGGTCAACAAGGCCTCCACCACCGCCGCCCTCGTCTCTAGCGTCAACCCGAGCCGGTTCGGCCAGTCGACCACCCTCACGGCCACGGTGGCCGCGGTCGCGCCGGGCGTTGGCGTCCCGGCCGGCACCGTCACCTTCTTGGACGGCGTCACCTCCATCGGCACCTGCACGCTGGCCGCCGGCAGCTGCACCCTGGCCGTCTCGAGCCTCTCGGTCGCCACCCACCCGCTCACCGCCGTCTACGCCGGGTCCGCGAGCTTCCTCACCAGCACCTCGGCCGCCGTCTCGCAGGTCGTCAACCAGGCCCTCACCTCCACCACCCTCGCCTCCAGCGTCAACCCGACCCGCTCCGGCCAGTCGACGACCC
>JANMRY010000087.1:0-15612 GCA_031388695.1 Anaeromyxobacter sp.
CCGGCTCGCGGCCAGTTCCCCGGCGAGCGCCGACGCCGAAGCCCGCTGAAGACGGCCGCGTTCATCGAGCACGCACCGCCCAGCCGACTCGGCCGGCAGGGATCGCAGCTGCGCCCGTGCCTCGTCGACCGCCCGATGCCACCTCGTGGAGAGGTCGGTCGCTGACGGTGTCGGTCCGTCGAACTCCAGCTGATCAACCTCGCCTTGGACGTAGCGGGTCCGCGCCGCCTGCTCCACGATGAAGGCGGGCGAGAGGCCGGGGTCCTTCCCCGCCGCCGCCCAGGCCAGGTAGCCGAGCGGCTGGAGCTGCTCGTGGCACTGGATCGCGTCGATCCAGTCGCGGACCTTGCGGCGACCGGCCAGCGCCAGCACCTTGTTGGTGGCGTGGTCGAGCGGGTGGAGCGTCAGGCCGAAGACCTCGCTCTCGACCAGCGGGAAGTACCTGAAGGCGCTGTCCTGCACCCACTGGAGGACCTCGCGCTCCTGCCCGTCGGAGACGGTCGCCTGCACGAAGGCCGGGGCCTCGCGTGCCACCTCGACCTGGAGCCCGGCGCCCAGCAAGGTGGCGCGGTCGCGCTGCCAGGTGACGGCCAGCGCCTGCTCGGTGTCATGGAACAGGTCGACGTCGCGGGACCGCCGGCTCCCGCCGAGCGCTTCGTTGAGCGCTGCGCCGCCAGCCACGTAGCTCTCGCCGCCGAGCTTCCGCTGCTCGGCTAGGAGGAGGCAGATTCGTCGCTGGAACGTCGTGAGAGCCATGCCTTGAGAGCTCCGGCGCGCTGAAAGACGGCGAGGGTCGAACGCTCCTGGATCGCCTCCAGGATCTCGAGCCGCTCCCCATCGGTGCGAGGGTAGTAGTCCGGTCGAACGTACCAGAGGCACTGGCTCCGGCACTCGTCCACCAGCCGGTCGATGGCCGCCTCGAGGCTCGGCTCCGCGTCAGGGGCCGAGGCTGTCGCCGCGGTGGGGCTCGGCGAGGTGATGGCTGGATCGGGCAACGTCACGGGCCGATTCTAGCAGGCGCCCCGAGCCATCGATAGGCGCCCGCCCACCAACAGCGCCCCTCACTCCGCCGCCACGCCCGAGCTCCCGTAGCGGCGCACCAGCTGCTCGGCCAGGTCGGCGGTCGCCTCGAGGTCGCCCTGGAACTCGACGCCGACCCGCCCCTCGGCCGGAGAGGCGTGGCGCACCACGCACCAGGCGGCCGGCCGGCCTTCGAGGCTCGGAAAGCGCAGCTGGGCCCGGGCCCCGGGCTCGAGCGGCTCGGCCAGCACCAGCAGCGCCCCGGCCTGGGAGATGTCGCAGACCTGCACGTGGTAGGTGCCGGCGTCGACGTCGAGCCGGGCCTCGCAGGCCACGGCGTAGCGGGCCACGGCGCGCCGATGCGGCGGGGGCCGGCCGAGCAGCCCGAGCAGCCGGGCGCGGGCGGCGGTGAACAGGCTCATGGCCGCCCCCCGGGCCGTGCCGCGACGTTGGGCAGCACCACGGTGGCCCCGGTGGCGCCGTTCTGGCCGCGCCAGACCGGCACGCCCCAGACCTCGGCGACCCGCTCCTCGGTCAGCACCTCCGACGGCGTCCCCTCGGCCACCACCCGGCCCCCTCGCAGCGCCACCAGCCGGTCGCAGGCGGCCGCCGCCAGGTTGAGGTCGTGCAGCACCGCCACCACGCAGAGCCCGCCGCGCGCCGCCAGCCGGGCCATCTCCATGGCCGCCACCTGGTGGGCGAGATCGAGGAAGGCGGTCGGCTCGTCGAGCAGCAGCACCCGCGGCTCCTGGGCCAGCGCCCGGGCGAAGAAGACGCGCCGCCGCTCGCCGCCGGAGAGGGCGTCGACGCGCCGGGCGGCCAGGTGCTGCAGGTCGCAGGCGGTGAGCGCGCCGTCGACCGCGCCGAGATCATCGCGCCCGGCGATGCCGAGCAGCCCCTGGTGCGCCGAGCGGCCCATCATCACCACGTCACGAACCGTGAACGGCCAGTCGAGCCGGGGCTCCTGCGGGACCAGCGCGCAGACCCGGGCCACCAGCTTGCGCGGCGCGGCGTGCGGGTCGAAGCCAGCCAGCCGCACCGTGCCGCCCGACGGCGCCAGCAGCCCGGCCACCAGCCTGATCAGCGTCGACTTGCCGGCGCCGTTGGGGCCGAGCAGGCCGACGAACTCACCCTCGCGGGCGCTGAAGGAGACGCCGTCGACCGCCACCCGCTTGCCGTAGGCGTGGCGCGCCCCGCGGACGTCGACGATCGGGTCGGGCCAGGGTGGCCCCGGCAGCCGGTGCGGGCTCACGTGGCCGCCTCGTCGTGCTCGCGGGCCTGCCGGCGCAGCAGCCAGAGGAAGAACGGCCCGCCCAGGAAGGCGGTGACGGCGCCGACCGGCGGCTCGGTGCCGAGCGGCAGGAAGGCGAGCCGGGCCAGGGCGTCGGCCGCCACCAGGAAGGCGGCGCCGAAGAGGGCCGAGGCCGGGAGCAGCAGCCGGTGGTCGGGGCCGACCAGCCGCCGCACCAGGTGCGGGACGATCAGGCCGACGAAGCCGACCATGCCGGCCAGCGCCACGGCGGCGCCGGTGGCGGCCGAGGCGGCGAAGAAGACCAGCGCCCGGGTGCGGCGCACGTCGACGCCGAGCGAGGCGGCCTCCTCGTCGCCGAGGGTGAGCAGGTTGAGCCGGGCCGAGAGCAGGCCGAGCGTGCCGATCGAGAGGAAGACCAGCACCGCCCCGACCGCCAGCGTCGAGCCCGACTCGTAGCCGATCGCCCCCATCAGCCAGTAGAGCAGCCGGGCCGCCTGGTCGGGCGGGGCGAGCATCTTGAGCAGGGTGATGACGCCGGCCACGAAGGCGTTGAAGACGATGCCGACCAGCAGCGCCGCCTCGGGCACCAGCCGCCCGCCGATCCGCCCGAGGCCGAAGACCAGGAAGGTGGAAAGGACGGCGCCGAGGACCGCGCCGAACGCCACCGGCGGCGCCGCGCCGAGCAGCGCCCCGGCCGGACCAGAGACCGCAGAGAGGCCCGCCGCCGCCAGCAGCACGATGGTGCCGCCCAGCGCCGCGCCGCCCGAGACGCCGAGCACGAACGGCTCGGCCAGCGGGTTGCGCAGCAGGGCCTGGAGCGCGGTGCCGGCCCCGGCCAGGGCGAAGCCGACCAGCGCCGCCAGCACGGCCCGCGGCAGCCGCAGGCCGATCAGGATGGCCCGGTCCGGCTCGACGCCGTCGAGCGCGGCTCGCAGCGAGACCGGCTGCGGGCCGAGCAGGCAGGAGGCGGCGACGGCCGCGACGATGGCGAGCAGCCCCAGGGCCAGCGCCACGACCAGCCGGGTGCGCTGCGGGCCGTTCACCGGGGCGGTGCTCCGGCCGGGGGGGTGGCTCCGGCCGGCGACCGTGCCAGCGCCTGCTCGAGATCGCCGAGCGCCTCGATCATCCGGGGGCCGGCCCGGAGCAGGTCGTCGCGCGGCAGGCGGGCCACGTCGCCGCGCCGCACCGCCGGGATGGCGGCGAGGCGGGAGATGCCGGCGGCCGGCTCGTCGAAGGCGGCGTCGATGACGAGATCGGGGTTGGACGCCACCGCCAGCTCGAGCGGGTAGACCGGCCAGGCGCGGCTGCCGCCCACGGCGTTGTCGCAGCCGGCCAGCCGGAGCAACTCGTCGGGGAAGGAGCCGGGCCCGGCCACCACCAGCGGGTCGCGCCCGACCACGAAGAGGACCCGACGCCGCGGCCGACCCGACGCCTGCGCCTTGAGCCGGTCGAGCGAGCCCTGCAGCCGGGTCGCGAGCGCGGCGCCGCCGGCCGGATCGCCGAGCGCCTCGCCGACCAGCTTCGCGGCGGCCGGAACGTCGGCCACGGTGATGACCGGGATGGCGAGGATGGCGAAGCGGCCGGCTGAGAGCTCGGCCAGCTTCCGGACCGCGGAGAGCGCCCCACCGTCGGTGACCCAGAGGACGAGATCTGGCTTGAGCCCCAGCACCGCCTCGGGCGAGGGGTCGAGGAAGCCGCCAACGCGCGGCCGATCGGCCACCTCGGGGGCGTGGTCGACGCGGGTGACGCCGACGATCCGGCCGGCGGCGCCGAGCGCCACCAGGTAGTCGGTCATGCTCGGGGCCAGCGTGACGATCCGCTTCGCCCCGCCCGGCGGCGGGGTGCCGACCCAGGTGGCGCCGCCGGCCGCCGCGCCGCGCGCCGAGACCGGCAGCAGGTCTCCGGCCCCCGCGGGGGCGGAGACCAGGGAGACCAGCAGGGCCGCGAAGGCCAGGGTGGCGCGAGCGGCGCGCATCAGGGGCGGGGGCGGACGGCGCAGGCGACGTCTGCCGCCCAGGCGTAACCAAAGTCCCCGGCACTCTTTGGGCAGACCGGGGTTGCGACGGCAGGGGAGGCGGCGTAGTTCACGGGGTCGAAGGGGTAGACGTCGCCCGAGTACTGGTCGGTGACGAAGCCATGGTCACCGCAGAATGCCACGTTCCCGGGGACCAGGAAGCCGGGCGTGGGGCGGAGTGCGCTCACCACCGGGGCGGCGCCGGCCAGGCTCACCTCGACCAGCCCGCCGGTGGCACAGCCGACCCAGAGCGAGGTGCCGTGGAGGGCGATGCCGCCCGGGTTGCCGCAGGCGGCGCCGAGGGAGAGGTAGCTGACCGCGGGACCGGCCGATCCGGCCGGGTCGACCACCGCCAACTTGCCGGGGCCGGCCGGGTCGGTGAAGTAGCCGAAGGAGCCGAGCTTCAGGTTGGCCAGCACCACGTAGACCTTGCCGCCAAAGGCGATGGAACGGCCCGGGAAGGGGAGCCCCGGGGCGTCGGCGCCGGCCGAGAGGCCGAGGTAGGTCGGCGTGCCGAGGCAGGGGAGCGGCGAGCCTGCCAGGCCGCAGTTGGCCAGGCCGGCCGCGCTGAGCACGGCCAGCTTCTGCCCGAGCGCCGGGTCGCCGGAGACGACGTCGCCCTGGAGCGAGACGAAGGCGGTGTCGACCGCGTTGACCTGGGCGAAGGAGATCCCCTTGATGTTCTCGCCGGCCGAGCTGCCGACCGGGACCTCACCCACCACGCCACCGCTCGCCGGGTCGACGATCACCACGGTGCCGGCTCTGGCATTGGAGATGAGGATGCGGTCGGCGTGGGCGGTGACGTACTCATAGTCGTTGCCGCCGAGCAGGTACTCGGTCGGCGCTATCCCCTGGTCGATCGGGATGCGCGAGAGCGAGCCGGAGATGGAGGCGGCGGCCCAGAGGTCGGCACCGAAGGTGGCGAGCGCGATCGGTCCATCGCCCGTCGCACGCGGGGCCGCGCCGGCCGTGAGATCGAGCGGCTCCACCGCGCGCACCTCATCGACCGAGAAGCAGGCGACCTGCAGCGAGGTGCAGGCGCCGGAGAGGCAGGACTCGCCAGGCTGGCAGGCCCACCCGGCCGCGCCGCAGTTGAGCCGGTCGGTGCTGAGGGCCACGCAGGCCCCGGCGCGGCAGTCGAAGCCGCTGCCGCAGGCCTGGCCGCAGGCGCCGCAGTTTGCGGCGTCGAGCGCCAGGTCGAAGCAGGCCTTGCCACAGACCGTCGAGCCGGCCGCGCAGGTGATCTCCTGCTGGCAGGCGGGGAGAACTGCGAGCGCGGCGAGCAGGGCGACGAGGTGGAGCGAGCGGTTCATGGTCATCCTTCGGTGGCTGCGGTGGGGGGAGGGGAGCCGGCGCGGAGCGTGAAGAGCACCAGCCGGGAGGGGAGGGGGTTGCCGAGTCCGTCGGTGAGCGTCCGGTCGTCGAGCAGGTTCTTCACCTCGACGTGGAGCGCGAGGCCGAGCGGACGGTGGAGCATGACGCCGGCCCCGGCGTTCCAGAGCAGCGTGGCCGGGAGCGGGTTGAGGTTGCGCCGGTCGCTGTAGCGCAGACCGACGTAGTGAGCCTCGACGTGGAGGCCGAGCGGCCCGGGGGAGGCGGTGACCCGCGCGTAGAGCCGGTGGCGGGCCCGGTAGGGGATCTGCCTGCCCACCTCGGCGGGGCTGCCCTGGAGCAGCTGGCTCAGGAGCCAGGTGTAGGCGCCGGAGAGCGTGATCTCGGCGGCGCCGAGCATGGGGGCGGTGGCCAGCTCGGCCTCCAGCCCGGCCACCAAGGCCTGCCCGGCGTTGAAGGGCTTCAGCCGGCCGAGGGAGGTCGGCTGGTAGAGGATCAGGTCGCGGTAACGGGTCAGGTGGCCGCCCAGCGTCGCCAGCCCGAGCCGGCCGTCGGCCACCAGCGCGGCGTCGGCCGCCAGCCCCGACTCGGGCGACAGGTCGGGGTTGGGGCTGACCAGCCCCTGTTGCAAGGAGAGCTCGGCCAGGCTCGGGGCGCGGAAGGTGCGGCCGGCGCTGGCACGGACCGACCAGGCCTCGGAGAGCCGCCAGGAGGCGCCCAGCTTGCCGGAGAGGCCGGTGAAGGGGCCGACGGCGTCGAGCCTCAGCGCCGGGGCGATCCGCAGCCGGGCCCCGAGCAGCAGCAGGTCGTCGCCGACCGCGAGGCCAACCGCTGTGCGGCCGGTCGAGGCGAGCCCCCGCGAGATGACGGTCTCGACCTCGCCCGAGAGCTGCGAGGAGAGCTGGCCGCCCGGGTGGCCCCAGCCGAGCTCGATCGCCGCGCCGGCGGCGGCGCCGCGCTGCCGCCAGGGCTCGGGGCTGCCGACCCGGACGTCGAGCCGGTCGAGCCGGAGGCTGGCCCGGCCGGCGAGCGTGAGACCGCCGCCGGCGTCGCGGCTGTAGCGGGTCGCCAGTGCCAGCCGGCCGTCGCGCTGCCAGTCGTCGGGGGTCGGGTTGGTAGCGAAGCCGGGCAGACCGCGGTCGCCGGCCGAGCCCTGCAGCACCGCCTCGAGCCGGCCGCCGAAGGCCGGGATCGCGAGCCGGGCCAGCGCCCCGCCCCGGGTGGCGCCGGCGTTGTCGCGCACCCGCGGCTCGACGCCGCCGGGAGAGGAGAGGGTCCTGTCGAACAGGAAGTGGAAGTCGCCCCGGGTGGTGTCGCCGCTCGCGGCGACCAGCAACGTACCGCCGAGCAGCGCCACCGCGCCGTCGGCGGCGAGCGACGCGGTGCCGAAGGAGCCGGCGGAGCCCTCGGCCGACCACTGTCCGGCCGCGGCCCGGCGGGTGACCACGTTGACGACGCCGCCGAGCGCCCCGGCGCCGTAGAGGGCCCCCTCGGGGCCGCGCAGCACCTCGATCCGCTCGATCCAGCCGCGCGGGATCGAGGAGAGGTCGACGGCGCCGCCGAAGGCCGAGTTGAGCGGCAGGCCGTCGAGCAGCACCAGCACGCCGTCGGCGGTCGAGCCGCGGATCGAGACGGTGGTGAGCTGGCCGAGGCCGCCGTAGTCGTTGACCGCCACGCCGGGAGCAGTGGCGATGAGCTGGGCCACGTCCTTGGCCTCTCCGGCGAAGCGCGAGGCCTCCACGATGGTGGCCGCCGCGGTCGGGTCGCGGCTGGCCTCGGCGCGCGGCTGCCGCACCACCTGCTCGTCCATCAGGACGGGCGGCGGCTCCTCGGCGCGCGCGGGCGCACCAACGCAGAGTGAAAGGGCGATGACGCCCCGGATCAGGGTCTTCGAGCTCAAAGCCGCGCGTCTCCTTCGGACGCGACAACCGTGGCCCCGGCGACATGCCGGTGCCTGCTCGAAGGGAGGTCTCCTGGCTCCCGGGGCCGCGCACGACGGAGATCCGTCGCCGCTCGCCGCCTCCCACCTTCCCACCGCGAACGTCCGCGGCAGTGGTGACTACCCTGGAGGCGACTTCTCCCCGGCTACAGTGGCGGGACCGCGCCGGTTTCTGACCGGACTTCCCTGTTCCTCCGAGCGGGTGCAACGCGACACCTGTAGTCGGTGGACGGGCGACCCGTCAAGCGAGACTTGCGCGCCGCGGGCGTCGAAAGCCTCGAGGCAGGACCTGCGCAGCGCCGAAGAGGAGGGAGATCCGGCACTTCACGCAGGCCCGGCCCCAGAGGGCGAGAGGTTCACTTCCGGGCGGTGGTGGCCACGGCCGGAGCCGGGGCCGAAGGCGGCACCGAAGGCGGCGCCAGCGGCGCGCCGACCACCAGGTGGGCCTTGACCTTGGCGAACCAGGCCGGGCCCAGCCCCTTCACCGCCACCACGTCCTCCGGCTTCTTGAAGGGTTGGCGGCTGCGCAGCGCCACGATGGCCTGCGCCTTCTTCTGGCCGACCCCGGGGAGCCGCATCAGCTCCACGGTGCTGGCCCGGTTGAGGTCGATCCGGTCGTTGGGGCCGAGCGCCTTCTTGTTGGAAAAGGCGGCCGCGGCCGGCGAGGCCAGCCCGAGCGCGGCCAGCAAGCTGGCGACTCTGGCCCAGCGGCTCACGGCCGCGCCTCCTCGCCCTTCTTCCCGGCGCCGTTGGGCGGCCCACCGGCCCCGCTCCGGACGTCGTCCTTCTGCTCGCGGATCTGCAGCTTGTTGGTGCCGATGGGCAGGGCGTCGAGGTAGATGGCGATGCTGCCGTCCCGGTTGGTGAAGGCCATCCCGATCTTCTGCCACCAGGCGCCCCGGTCGCCGTCCTTCTCGTTGATGGCGTAGACCGCCAGCTTCTTGCCGCCCGCTGCGCCCGCTCCGCCCGCTTCCTTGTTGTCGCTCATGGTCGCTCCCTGTTCGTGGTTGGTGCTGCACGAGCGGGGAGAGCAGGGTGCGTGCCACGCCCAACCGCCCGTGATCACGGAGGGCGGAAGGGGGACGGATGTTCAGGATACGGACCTGCCGGCCGCGGCGCGGACCCTATTTGGCGCGTCCCGCAGGGCGCGCCTCTTGTGGCGTTCAGGCGGTCCCGCCCCGTTGTCCGGTTGCGGCCAATCGGCGCAGCAGGCGGCGCTTCAGCGTTTCCAAGCACGGCGCTCTGGTTGAGAGTGCCCGAAGGACCCATCTGAAGCCCTCTTCCCGAGTTCTGACGTCAGAACCAAACCCTCAGTACGCTTAAGCAACTAACGCTGTTATAACAAAGACTTGCGTCTGTCCGGCAGCACGGACCCAGAGTCGCTTTGGGCGCCCAAAGCTACCCAGAGTACGTGCACCGGGAATCCTGAGTGCCCCCAACTTCAGGTGGCCTGAGGTTGTTTGCGCCGGCGCCACCAGAAGCCGGCGCCGGCGCGATTAGTTGACCACCCCGCCCGGGAAGTGCGGCGCGTCGCCCAGCTCGATGGTGCCGAAGCGGGCCTCGTAGCGGGCCAGGTTGTCCTGGATCGCCAGCAGCAGCCGCTTCATGTGCTTGGGCGTGGTGATGGCCCGGGCCCGCACGTTGGCCTGCGGCGCCTGCGGCTGCACGTAGGCCAGATCGAGCGTGAACTCGGTCTCGGTGTGGTTGACCATGGCCAGGTTGACGAAGGTCCCGTTGGCCGTGACCGGGTCGATCTGGATCTGGATGGAGTGCGGAGGTGCGGTAGGCTTGTCGGACATGGCGAATTCGTAGCACCCCGTGCGCCATACCGCGAGCCACTTGAGACCCGATCCCCTCCCGCCGACCCCGCCGCCCAAGGCGACGCCGACGCCCACCCCCGCCCAGCTGGCCGCCATCGATGGCGGGCGCGAACTCAGCTTCGACGGCGGGGGCCCCGACGCCGTGCTGCTGCTCCACGGCCTGACCGGCGCCCCCTTCGAGATGCACCACCTGGCGCTGCGGCTGGCGGCCGAGGGGTACCGCTGCCTGGCGCCGGTGATGGCCGGCCACGGCGGCAAGCCGGAGGACCTGGTCGGCATCCCCTGGACCGAGTGGGTGGCCCACGCCCGCCGCGACCTGGCCCGGCTCTCGAGCGCCCGGCGCGTCTACGTGGCCGGCTGCTCCATGGGCGCCCTGGTGGCTTGCGCCCTGGCCCACGACCTGCCCGAGCGGGTCGAGGGGCTGGTGCTGCTGGCCCCGGCCGTCGAGCTGCAGGCCTCCGGCAAGCTGGCCGGCCTGCTGGGGCGCAGCGCCTTCCTCTGGCGCAAGATCGTCCCCAAGGGCTCGGGCTCCGACGTCTGCGATCCCGAGATGAAGCGGCGCAACCCCTGCCTCGACGGGGTGCCGCTCGGCGCCGTGGCCGAGCTGCAGGCGCTCGCCGCCCGCGTCGACTCGCTGCTGCCGGGCGTGGCGGCGCCAGCGCTGGTGGTGATCGGCGCCAAGGACCACACCGTCACCGTGGCCGGCGCCAGGCGGCTGTCCCGGCGCATCGGCAACAACGCGGCCGAGTTCCTGCTGCTGCCGGAGAGCTACCACCTGGTCGGCGTCGACGTGGAGCGGGAGCGCTGCGCCGACGCCGCGGTCGCCTTCCTGGCCGGGCTCGCCCGGCCGGACGGCTCGCGGAGCACCTGAAGCAGGAGGAGCGCCATGGCGAGGTTCGTGCTGGCCATCGACCAGGGGACCACCGGGACCACCGCGGTGCTGCTCGACCGCAAGCTGGCGGTCCGGGCCAGCGTCAACCAGGAGTTCAAGCAGCACTTCCCGCGCCCCGGCCAGGTGGAGCACGATCTCGAGGAGATCTGGGCCAGCGTCGGCGCCACGGTTCGGCGGGCGCTGCGCCAGGCCGGCGCCCGCGGGCGCGACGTGGCGGCCATCGGCATCACCAACCAGCGCGAGACCACCGCGCTCTGGCGGCGCGCCAACGGCAAGCCGGTGAGCCGGGCCATCGTCTGGCAGGACCGGCGCACCACCGAGGCCTGCGCGGCGCTCAAGGCCGCCGGCCGCGAGCCCTGGGTGCGGGAGCGGACCGGGCTGGTGCTCGACCCCTACTTCTCGGCCACCAAGCTCGGCTGGCTGCTCGACCACGTGAAGGGGGCGCGGGCCGAGGCCGGGGCCGGCGGGCTCGCCTTCGGCACCATCGACACCTTCCTCTGCTGGCGGCTCACCGGCGGCGCCCACGTCACCGACGTCTCCAACGCCAGCCGCACGCTGCTGATGAACCTGGCGACGCGCCGCTGGGACGATGACCTGCTCGCGCTCTTCGGCGTGCCGCGCGCCCTGCTCCCGGAGATCCGCTCCTCCTCCGAGGTCTACGGCACCACCCGCGGCCTCGGCTTCCTGCCCGACGGCATCCCGGTCTGCGGCATGGCCGGTGACCAGCAGGCGGCGCTCTTCGGCCAGGCCTGCTTCGCCCCCGGCGACGCCAAGTGCACCTACGGCACCGGCGCCTTCCTGCTGCAGAACGTCGGGCCGGCGCCGGTCCACTCCTCGCGCGGGCTGCTGGCCACGGTGGCCTGGGAGGTGGGCGGCGAGGTGGCCTACGCGCTGGAGGGCTCCTCCTTCATCGCCGGCGCGGCGGTGCAGTGGCTGCGCGACGGGCTCGGGCTCATCAGGCGCGCCGCCGACGTCGAGCCGCTGGCGCGGAAGGTCAAGGACAGCGGCGGCGTCACCTTCGCGCCGGCGCTGGCTGGGCTGGGGGCGCCGCACTGGCGCCCGGAGGCGCGAGGCCTGATCCGCGGCATCGACCGCGGCACCACCGCCGCCCACCTGGCGCGGGCCACGCTCGACGGCATCGCGCTGTCGGTCTTCGATCTCGCCGAGGCGATGCGGGTCGAGTCGGGGCAGGCGTTCGGGGACTTCAAGGTCGACGGAGGGGCGAGCCGCAACGACCTCTTGATGCAGACCCAGGCCGACCTGCTCGGCGTGCCGGTGGTGCGGCCGAAGGTGATCGAGACCACCGCGGTGGGGGCCGCCTTCCTGGCCGGGCTGGGCGGCGGGGTCTGGGGCTCGCGCGAGGAGCTGCGGCGGGTCTGGCGGCAGGACCGGCGCTTCACGCCGCGCATGAAGCCGACCGATCGCGAGGCGATGCTGGCCCGCTGGCGGGCGGCGGTGCAGGTCGCCTAGACCGGTGCGGCGTCGGCGTCTTCGGCCGAAGCGGAGGCGGAGGCGGAGGCCGCGGCGAGGTGGCCATCGAGCCCCTGCAGGGCGCGGACGCGCCTGGTGGCCAGCGTGTCGCGGTAGGCGGGCCAGTTGGGGTTGTCGTCGGCGAGCCGCCCCGGTGGGCCGTGCCAGAGGTGGATCAGCCCGGCCCCCATGCGCAGGTCGCGGCGCCAGAGGCCGTGGTGATAGGCGCGGGCGCAGAGCTCCAGATCCTCCAGCCCCCAGCCCTCGAGCCGCTCCTCGAAGCCGTTGAGCGCCACCAGGTCCTGGCGCCAGAAGGCCAGGTTGCAGCTCTTCAGGGCCCGCGCCGACCGGTTCGGCTTCGCGAAGAGCGGCCAGAGCCAGGGGGCGCGCAGCAGGTGGCGGCGGCGGTCGAGGTCCGGCGTGAAGAAGGGGAGGTCGAGCCGGCCCTGCTCGAGGAGGCGCGCCGTGGCCCGCGGCCCGGCCAGCACCCGCGAGCCCTGCGTGAAGGTACCGGGGCGGGCGAAGGCGGCGTGGTCTGCCACGAAGGCGCGCGCCGGGACCTGGTCTCCGTCGATGAAGATGACGTAGTCGCCGGTGGCGACCGCCAGCCCGCGGTTGCGCACCCGCGACATGCGGGCCCCGCGGTGGGGCTGGGTGAGGTGGACGAGCCGGTCGCCCAGCCCGGCGCCGGCCTGCGCCACGGCCCGGCGCGTCTCCGGCGACTCGCCGTCCTCGCTGACGATCACCTGGTCGGGGAGGCGCGACTGGCGTGCCAGGCCGCGCAGCAGCAGGGCCAGGGCGTCGGGCCGGTCGTGGGTGATGGCGATGAGGGTGATGCGCATGGCGCCGGGCGGGCGTGGGTGGCGCGAGCGGCGCGCCGGTGACTAGAGCACCCGGCCCGGGAGCCAGCCGAACCAGGAGCGGCTCGCCGGCTCGACGTCGGGCGGGATGGTGCGGAAGAACTCCTCGAGCCGATCCTCGCGCAGCAGCGTGACCAGGCCGGCGTACTGGCCGGCGCGGATATCGTTCAGCAGCGCGTACTTGCAGGCGTGGTAGTCGGCGAAGATGGTGGCGATCTCGACGGACTCGGGGCGGCCGGAGAAGGCGGCGCCGCGCAGCAGCAGGTCGCGGAGCATGTGGATCGACCACTGCAGGCCCGGCGAGCGCGAGCGCGTCCCGCGTTCCTCGACGTGCTGGCGCAGCGCCCAGAGCAGGGCGTAGCGGCCCACCTTGGCGCGCAGGGCGGTGATGTCGGTGACGTAGCGGTGCTCGATGACGGCGTCGAGGGCGAGGGTCGGGCCGGGCGGGACCGCCTCGTGCACGATCATGCGCCGGTCGAAGCGGGCCTGCTCTCGCCGCGCCAGGCGCACCGGGTGCTCGTGCTGGTAGACGAACCGGTCGCCCTTGAGCTCGGCCCAGTTGCGCCGGGAGAAGGAGACGCAGGGGACCTGCGGCGGCGAGGCCTTGAGCGCCCGGATCGCGGCGATGGCGTCGGCGTCGAGCCACTCGTCCGAGTCGAGGTAGAAGACCCAGTCGCAGTCGGCCAGCGCCTTGACCGCCTCGGCGCGGGCCGCCCCGTAGCCCTCCCACGGGCGGCGCAGGACGGTGAAGCCCTTGCGCTCGGCCAGCGCGGCGGTGCCGTCCTGGGAGCCGGTGTCGATGGTCACCAGCCGATCGCAGGTAGCCGCCAGCGAATCGAGACATGGCTCGATGGCCCCCATCGCATCGGAGTGAATGACGAACCCGCCCAGCCGCATGAACCTCTCCCGCAAGAACCCGGAATCTCTCAACTACTGGACTGGTTATCAAGAACTTGTGACAGGTGTGCCGACAGACAGTCCGTCTTCGGAGAATGGCCTTTCACTTCAGCCACTTCTACGGTTCCCCGGTAGAATGGTTACTTCGTGAGGACCTATCTCCGCCTGCTGGCCTTCGGCTGGCCCCACCGCTGGCTCTTCGGCGCGGCGCTGCTCTGCATGGTGGTGCTAGCCAGCGCCACCGCCGCCTACGTCAACCTGATGGGGCCGGCTCTCGAATTCCTCTTCACCGGCAAGTCCAGCTCGCTCGGCAGCGTCGCCCACATGCTGCCGGCCGACTTCGACGTGGCCGGCAAGGTGGCCGCCGTCGCCCGCACCGACCTGCTGGCGCTCCTCCCCTTCGTCATCGTCGGGGTCTCGCTGGTGAAGGGGGTCGCATACTTCGGCCAGATGTATCTCATGGGGCTGATTTCTCAGCGAATCGTGGCCGACCTGCGCACCGGCCTCTTCAAGCGGCTCGTCGGGCTGCCGCCGGCCTTCCACGCCCGGCACCACTCCGGCGACCTGCTCTCGCGCTTCACCACCGACGTGCAGATGGTCCAGCTGGCGGTCACCGACGCGGTGGCCACTTACCTGCGCGACGGCATCACCGTGGTGGTGATGCTGGTCAACTGCTTCATGCTCGACTGGAAGCTCTCGATCATGGCCTTCGGCGCGGTGCCGCTGACGCTCATCCCGGTGGTCCGCATGGCCAAGCGGCTGCGGACCAACACCGGCGAGTCGATGGCCAGCCTCGGGATCATCTCCGAGATCGCGCTCGAGGCCCTGGCCGGGCTGCGGGTGGTGCAGGCCTTCGGGATGGAGAAGTACGAGGAGGGCCGCTTCGCCACCGCCAACGCCTCGATGATGAAGTTCGAGCGGCGCATCACCCGGCTGCGGGCCTTCTCCTCGCCGCTCATGGAGGTGATGGCGGCCGCCGGCATGGCCTTCACCATCTGGTGGGTGGGCGGCCAGATCCTCTCCGGCCAGCTGGCGGCCGGGAAGTTCTTCTCCTTCGTCACCGCGGTGCTGCTGCTCTACCAGCCGGTCAAGCAGCTGGGCCGGGTCGGGCAGATGGCCATGATCGGCGCCGCCTCGGGGGCGCGCGTCTTCGAGATTCTCGACGCCAGGTCCTCGGTGCGCGACGACGGCACCAAGACGCTGGCGCCGTTCGCCGAGGCGATCCGCTACGAGGCAGTCGATTTCAGGTACGGCGACCGGCCGGTGCTGACCGGGCTCGACCTGGTCATCGGCAAGGGCGAGGTGGTGGCGCTGGTGGGGCCCTCGGGCGGCGGCAAGACCACCATCTCCAACCTGCTGCCGCGCTTCTGGGACCCGACCGGCGGGCGCATCACCATCGACGGCGTCGACGTCAAGGAGGCCACCATGGCCAGCCTGCGCGCCCAGCTGGCGGTGGTGACCCAGGAGACGGTACTCTTCAACGACACGGTGCGCGCCAACATCGCCTACGGCCGGCCCGAGCTGCCGCAGGAGGCGGTCGAGAAGGCGGCGCGCATGGCGCAGGCCCACGACTTCATCATGCAGCTGCCGCAGGGGTACGACACCCGGGTCGGCGAGCGGGCGGTGATCCTCTCGGGCGGCCAGCGGCAGCGCATCGCCATCGCCCGGGCCTTCTTGAAGGACGCCCCCATCCTGATTCTCGACGAGGCGACCAGCGCGCTCGACGCCGAGAGCGAGCGCGAGGTGCAGTGGGCGCTTGAGCGGCTCATGGAGCTGGAGGGGGGGCGGCGCCGCACCACGCTGGTGATCGCCCACCGGCTCTCGACCATCCGCCACGCCGACAAGATCGTGGTGCTGGTCGACGGCAAGGTGGTGGAGCAGGGTCGGCACGAGGAACTGCTCGATCGCGGCGCCGAGTACGCCCGGCTCTGGCGCATCTTCGAGGGCGAGGCGAGGGAGCGGGGGAGGCGGCGTGAGCGGAGCGGATGGAGAAGGAGCGGGGCGTGCCGGCGAGAGACGGGCAGCGCTGGAGCTGGGCGGGCTCTCCCCGGGGATCGCGTTCGACACGCCGGAGCGGCTCACCTCGGTCACCAGCTGGCACGGCCACCTCCCTTTC
>JANMRY010000106.1:0-28334 GCA_031388695.1 Anaeromyxobacter sp.
AACAAGGTGAACGGCTGGCTGGAGCTGCGCTTCGACCGCTCGCCGGTGCTGGCCGCCAAGCAGGACCTGGCCAGGACGCTGGGGCTCTCGGCCGGCGTGGCCCTGCTGGTGCTGCTCTACATCGCCCTCTGGCTGCTCGGCCGCGAGGCCGTCAGCCCGCTGCAGCGCCTGGTGGCGGCCATGCGGCGCGCCGAGGCGGGCGAGCTGACGGTGCGCGCCGACGAGGGGCGCACCGACGAGCTGGGCGTGGCGGCCCGCGGCTTCGACGCCACGCTGGCGGCGCTGCGGCGCAGCCAGGCCGAGCTGGAGGCCTTCTACCAGGAGCGCATGGTGCGGGCCGACCGCTTCGCCGCGGTCGGCGAGGTGGCCACCGGCCTGGCCCACGAGATCAAGAACCCGCTGGCCGGCCTCTCCGGCGCGCTCGAGCTGCTGGCGGAGGACCTCGCCCACCACCCGCGCCACGCCGAGGTGGTTGGCGAGATGCGACACCAGGTGAACCGGCTCACCAACACCATGGAGAGCCTGCTCTCCTTCGCCCGTCCGCCCAAGGCCAGGCTCCGCTCCACCGAGGTGAACGCCACGCTCGAGAAGGTGCTCTTCCTGATCCGCCAGCAGTGCCGCGGAACGCTGGTGGACGTGGAGGCCCGGCTCGAGGATGGGCTGCCGTCGGTGCTGGCCGACCCCTCGCAGCTGGAGCAGGTCTTCCTCAACATCTGCCTCAACGCCGTCCAGGCCATGGCCGGCCGGGCCGGGACGCTCCGGGTCGTCTCCCGCGCCGGCGAGGCCGGGCTGGTGGTGGTGGAGGTGGCCGACGGTGGGCCCGGCATCCCGGCCGACCTGCGGGAGCAGCTCTTCAAGCCCTTCTTCACCACCAAGCGGGAGGGGAACGGGCTGGGGCTGGCCATCTCGGCGCGGATCGTTGCGGAACATGGCGGGCACATCGGGTATAGGTGCCCCCCGGAAGGCGGTACCATCTTCACCGTCACCCTCAAGGAGTCGCAGGCGCCTCGCGGCGCCGACCAGGCCGCATGACCGAGACCCCCGCCCGCATCCTCGTCGTCGACGACGAGAAGCTGATCCGCTGGTCGGTCTCCGAGCGGCTCCAGCGCGACGGCTACCAGGTGCTCTCCGCCGAGTCGGGCGAGCAGGCCCACGAGCTG
The DNA here is from genome assembly GCA_031388695.1 of Anaeromyxobacter sp. Taxonomy (GTDB): domain Bacteria; phylum Myxococcota; class Myxococcia; order Myxococcales; family Anaeromyxobacteraceae; genus JADKCZ01. Next base: position 1,161 of record JANMRY010000106.1, read on the forward strand.
ATCGCCGCCACGCCGCCCGACGTCATGCTGCTCGACGTCAAGCTCCCCGGCATCGACGGCGTGGAGACGCTGCGGCAGGCGCTCGGGCTCCACGCCGAGCTGGCGGTGCTGATGATGTCGGCCCACAGCACCGTCGACGTGGCGGTCGAGGCGATGAAGCACGGCGCCATCGACTTCCTCGTCAAGCCGTTCCCGCTCACCGCGCTCGACGCCGCCGTGGCCCGCGCCCTCTCCACCTCGCGCACCCGCCGCCAGATCGCCGTGCGCTCGGCCGACCGGCGGCAGCCCAACGCGCTCGAGGCGATCGTGGGCGCCTCGGCGGCCATGGAGCAGCTGCGCAACGTCATCGGCCGGCTGGCCGGCTCCGACACCACCACCGTGCTCATCGAGGGCGAGAGCGGCTCCGGCAAGGAGGTGGTGGCCCGGGCCATCCACCTGGAGAGCGCCCGGTTCGAGCGCCCCTTCATGCAGGTCAACTGCGCGGCGCTGCCCGAGCACCTGCTGGAGAGCGAGCTCTTCGGCCACGAGCGCGGCAGCTTCACCGACGCCCACACCCAGAAGCGCGGCCTCTTCGAGACCGCCGACGGCGGCGCCGTCATGCTCGACGAGATCGGCGACCTGCCGCCGGGGGGGCAGGCCAAGCTGCTCCGCCTGCTGGAGAACAAGACCTTCCGGCGCGTCGGCGGGGTCACCGAGCTGCGCGCCGACATCCGCATCATCGCCGCCACCAACGTCAACCTCGAGGAGCGGGTGAGCGAGGGACGCTTCCGCGCCGACCTCTTCTTCCGCCTCAACGTGGTGCGGGTGCTGGTGCCGCCGCTGCGCGACCACCTCGACGACGTGCCGTCGCTGGCGGCCCACTTCATCGCCCGCTTCAACCAGGACCTGAAGCGCCAGGTGAGGGGGGTCTCGCCCCAGGCCATGGAGCTGCTGACCGCCTACCACTGGCCTGGCAACATCCGCGAGCTGCGCAACGTGGTCGAGCGGGCCTTCATCCTCCACGCCGGCGGTGACGAGATCCGCCCCGAGCACCTCACCCCGGAGCTGCGCCGGGTCTCACAGCTGCGCCCCAAGGAGCGGCTGGTGCCGCCGGTGGACGAGCAGGGGCTGGTGCTCGACGACGTGGAGCGCAAGCTCATCGCCGAGGCCATGGAGCGGGCCAGCGGCAACCAGTCGAAGGCGGCGCGCCTGCTCGGCGTCTCGCGCGACACGCTCCGCTACCGGCTCAAGAAGCACGGGATGGCCTGAGGCGCCTCGCCGCTCGGGGGCCCGGGGCCCGGCTCAGGCCGCCTCGGCCGCCAGCTCGGCCAGCTCCAGCCGCAGCTTCACGGTGGCCCGCAGCTCGAGCTGCCGGGCCCGCTCGCGCGAGAAGCCGAAGTGGTCACCGAGCGCCCGCAGCGACATGGGCTCCTCGGCCATGATGCGCTGCTCGACGATGAACCGCTCGCGCGGGTCGAGCCGGGCCAGCGCCGCCTTGACCCCGACGCCGAGACGGACCTGCTGCTCGGCCTCGACCAGCGCCTCCGGGGCCGAGGGGCCCTCGGCGGCCAGCCTGTCGCCCGCGGTGGCGCCGCTCTCTTCGCCGCTGGGCAGGTCGAGCGACTGGTCGCGGCGGTCGAGCCGCAGCATCATCGCCTCGACCTCGGAGGGCTTCACGGAGAGCGAGCGGGCGATCTCGCCGGGCTCCCCGGGCGTGCCCGAGGTCCGCTCCAGCTCGCGGCGGGTGCGGGAGAGCGAGAAGAAGAGCTTGCGCTGCGCCTGGGTGGTGCCGAGCTTCACCAGCGACCAGGAGCGCAGGACCTGGTTCTGGATGTAGGCCCGGATCCACCAGACGGCGTAGGAGATGAGCCGGATCTGCAGGTCGGGGTCGAACTTCTGCACCGCGCGCATCAGGCCGATGTTCCCCTCCTGGATGAGATCGGGCATGCGCAGCCCGTAGGACCGGTACTCGAAGGCGACCTTGACGACGAAGCGCAGGTTGGCGGTCACCAGCTGGTGGCCGGCCCGCCCGTCCCCGTCCCGGAACCGGCGGGCCAGGGACTGCTCCTCCGCGACGGTGAGCAGCGGGATGCGCCGGATCTCGGCGAGGTAGGCGTCGAGAGCGGCGTGGCCGTGCTGGTCGTCTTGCTTCATGGTGCCATCCTCAAGCAAAGGTCGTGCCCCTTCAGGAGCCCTTGCGGAATGGCCTGGTCATGGCGGTTGGCGCGATCCGTTCACCCGAAAGTGGCAGGTCGACGGAAACCCATTGTTGACCCATGGGACCCAGCGGACCCACCTGGGCGTCCGCGGCTGCGAGGCGAAGCGCCGCGGCGACTTCACGGGTAGACTCAGCCGGCCGACCAGCCAGCAGGAGCGACGGTGTCCGAGGAGCAGTCCCCACCAGTCCGAGCGCCCGAGGCGACGGCTTCACGGCCGCTCCCGCAGGCGAACCTCGACCGGGCCGGTCACCTCGGCTTCGTGGCCCACGAGGTGAGGAACCCGCTCTCCACGGCGCTCTGGAGCGCCGAGCTGCTCGGCCGGCTGCGCCCCGAGGAGCGGGCCGGCGAGCGCGGGCTCAGGCTGTCCACGCTCGGCGCCCGGGCCCTGACCAGGCTGCAAGGGCTGGTGGAGGACCACCTGCTCTGCGAGCGGCTCGACGCCGGCGGCTACCCGCTCCGGCTCGGGCCGGTGGAGCCGGTGGTGCTGCTCGAGGCGGTCCTCCAGAAGCTGCTGGTGGAGCCGGCCCCGGTGCTCCAACTCGAGCCGGCGCTGGTCGGGCAGGGTGACCGGGCCCTCCTGGAGCGGGCCCTCGAGGGTCTGGTGGCGGTCGCGGCCCGGGGTGGCGCCGCCGTCCGGGTCGGCGGCCAGCGGGCCGAAGGGACCATCCGGATCACCATCCGGGGGGCTCCGGTCGAGTCGCTGGAGGACCCGGTCAAGGGGTCGCCCTCCGACCCCTCGGGGCGGGCCCTCTCGCTGCCGCTGGCGCGGCGGGTGGCGACCGTGCTCGGCGGGACGCTCACCGCCGAGGGGAGCGAATACCTCCTTGTCATTCCGGCCACTTGACAGCGCGGGGCGGAACCCGTAGAACCCGCGCCCTTACAACGGCACGTCCTCCGTGGTCGAAGGTGACGCACGGCGGACCAATGCGAGGTCACACACATGGCTACGGGTCTGTTGGCGAAGAAGGTGGGGATGACGCAGATCTTCACCGCCGAGGGCGACTGCAAGGCGGTCACGGTCCTCGAGGTCGGTCCCTGCACGGTCATCCGGCGCAAGTCGAAGGAGAAGGACGGCTACGACGCCGTCGTCCTCGGCTTCGGCGCCATCGACGAGAAGCATGCGCACCGGATCTCGAAGGGCGAGGTCGGCGTCTTCAAGAAGGCCGGCACCGGCCTCTTCCGCCACCTCCAGGAGGTGCGGGTCAAGGACGTCAAGCTGCTCGGCGACCTGAAGGCTGGCGACGTGCTGACCGTCGACAAGGTCTTCAAGCTCGACCAGCGCGTCGACGTCACCGGCGTCACCAAGGGGCGCGGCTTCGCCGGCGTCTTCAAGCGCTGGGGGATGAAGGGCGCCGCGCGCGACAGCTCGACCGCCCACGAGCACCACCGCCACCCGGGCGCCATCGGACAGCGCAAGACGCCCGGCAAGGTCTGGAAGGGCAAGCACCTCCCCGGCCACTACGGCGTCGACCTCCAGACGGTGCAGAACCTCTACGTGGTCGGGCTCGAGGCCGACAAGAACATCATGCTGGTCACCGGCGCCGTGCCGGGCCACGCCGATGGCCTGCTCTTCGTCGGCACCGCCGCCAAGGGCCAGCCGCGCACCAAGCAGAAGCAGGTGACCCGCGAGCGCTCCAAGCCGAAGGTCTAGGCTTCCCTCGCGACCACGCTGCAACGGCGCGCCGGTCCTCGAGAGGGGGCCGGCGCGTTGTTCGTTTCAGGTCGGGATGGAGCCGCTTCGTTCAGCAGGAGGCATGGCGTCAAGGGCGGTACCCGGGGCGCATTGCGGCGAGCCAGCCGGTGTCGATCACGGTCGTCCCAGGGGCGACGACGAGGTCCGCCTGGGTCTTGGCGAAGGTGACCCGGGGCGCTGGGCGGCCGCGTTCGCGCATGATCTCGGCGATCTGGTACGGAACTGCCCAGTCACAGGTCACCGTCGGGTACCCGAGTTCGTCGTGGATGGTCCTCGGTGCCACGGTGGCATCCCCACGGGGGATGATCAGCACCTCGCCTCCGGCGCCGGCCAGTGCCGCGCGCAGCCAAGAGAGCTCAACTGCGGCCGGATGCACGACGTAGTTCTGCACCGTGCTCGCCGCCGAGAGCATGAAGGCGATCGCCGTGATGACCATCGCCGAAGTCAGTGCGCGCTCCGGAACCCGGAGCCAACCGGCCCAGCCACGCAGGCCCACGGCGGCCAGGAGCGCGGCCATCATCGAGAGGCCAACTTCGCTGCGGAAGGAGGCGGTGTTCTCGGCGATGGCCAGGCTGGGGGAGTAGGCTGCGAGGAGCAAGGTGGCGGCCGCCGCCGGGTACAGGACCGGGGATAGCCCGGCGCGACGGCTCGCGAGCAAGAGCCCCGTGGCCGCAACCAGGCCGACGCAGGCCGCGGCGGTGACGGTGACGTCGATGGACACCAGGCCCCAAGCCTCCACGAGCGGAACCTGGACGAACCAGGCCAACTTCGCGACGGGGTCCGAAACAAGGGCAGTCCGTGCCAGCGTTCGCTCCGGGAAGAGCCACCCGCCGACGGCGACCGCCGCGAGTCCGAGGCCCGTCGCCGCGCCGAAGACCGTGACTGCACGGAGCGTCAGAGCCAGGCGCCCGCAGGTGCCCGGGGCCAGCAGTGCGATGGCGAAGAAGACCCAGAACGCGGTGGCGGCTGGCTGGTAGGTCAGGTAGCAGGCCGTGAGGAGCGTGGTCGCCAGCGCCAGCCGCCACATCGACTCCCGGGCCGAAACGGCCCGGTGGGCCTCTAGGCATGCCGAGAAGGCGACCCCGGCGAGCGCCAGGATCCACGTGAGCGGGAACATGGTCGCCCAGGCCGCGAAGAGCGTCGGTCCGGGCAACATCACCAGGGCGCCACCGACAGCCAGGGCCTGCCATGAATTCCAGCCGGCGCGCTCCAGTTGTCGGTGGAGGATCCAGGCCAGCGCGATCAGGCCCACCACGGCGGTGAGCCGCAGCCAAGCCAGCTTGGCCACGGTGCCGGCCAGCGGCAGCGCAATGGCGTAAGCGAGCGCCAGAAGCGGGCGTCCACCCCGGAGGATATGCGGGACCGAGCTGGCGCCGCCGTGGGACCCGGCGAGGAGGGACCAGTCGTCGGTGAAGGCGTACTCTTGGAGGAACACGGGCGAGAGCGCGGCGAGGATTGGGACCGCCAGCAGGAACAGGCGCAGCGCGATAGGGGGAGGTGCGTGCTCGCTGCCGCCGGAAGCCGGGAAAGTGGTCCGCCCGTCATCGGCAAGCCTGGTTCGAGCTTCAGGAGTGATGCGTGACATGGATGGCTCGTTCTTCGCTCGAAGCGGGCGCGGGGAGTGGCGTTGAAGGCCAACAGGATTCTATCGTCGCTTGACGCCGGCATAGAGAACCGACGTTCCCCAAGGCGGTTCTCGCAGCAGGCGCGTCTCAAGGCGCATGAGGCCAACGAGGGCGGCGTTGAAGGCGGGGGATGGTGGTTGGAAGCCGCGCTGGATGGTGGTCGGGCCACCACCCGCCACGGCCAGCTTCCGCGCCGCCAGCAGTGGGATGAGCGAGAATCCCCAGTAGCGGGCCACCCGATGATCCAGGTCGAGGCCGGAGAGTTCCCTCACCAGGCTGGCCGTGGTGTACCGCCGCAGATGTCCTGCGGCCACGTCGTAGGCGCTGGTGAGGCTGGGGAGCGCCGGGACGTTTACCAGCACCAGCCCACCGGGCTTGAGGTGGCGCAGGCTGCTGCGCAGGAGCAGCCGGGGGTCGGGGAGGTGCTCGAGGACGTCGAAAAGGACGACAACGTCATAGCGCTCGATCAGCTCGGTCCGCTCCTCGGTGACGTCGTAGTAGAGGGTCCGACCGCGGCGGGGCGCGCAGCGCTCCAACGCCCCCAGGTTCAGGTCGGTTCCATCGGTGGTCCATGCGGTGACGGCCTCCAGTTGGGAGGCCAGGACGCCCGACCCACATCCGACGTCCAGCGCGTTGAGGGGTGCGTCCGTCGCGGCGCCGATGTCGGCCAGCGCCCGTTGCAGCGCCGCCATGCGCCACCGGAACCAGAAGTGGGAGGGGTCGCTCAGGTCATACCACTCGCTGGGGAAGGCTCGCTCCCGGACCTGGGACAGCATGGACACACTGCTCACGGACGTTCCTCATCGCCCCGGCCCTCTGGCCCGGCCGCCTCGACGATCTCCATGACGAGGTAGGTGGGACGTCCCTTGACCTCCAGGTAGGTGCGGCCCACGTAGGCGCCGAGGACGTAGAGGCAGAAGGCTAGCAGGGCATTGCCCGACGCGATGAGCACGTAAGCCACCATGAACGGTCGGGGTATCGTCTCGGGCGAGATCAGGTAGCCGCCCAACTGCATGATCAGCAGCACGATGGTCAGTACGCCGAAGAAGAAGCTGGCCAACTGGGCGACCTGAAGCGGGCGAGTGCTCATGGAGGCGATGCCGTCCGTAGCCAGACGGTACAGCCTGTGCCACGCGTACTTGGTCGTGCCGGCTTCCCGCTCGGGCCGGTCGTAGTCGAAGGCTTCCTGGCGAAAGCCCACCCAGGCGCGCAGCCCGCGGGGGAACCGGAGCCGCTCGGGCAGCCCGCGCAGCGCCATGACCACCCGCCGATCGAGCAGCGAGAAGTCGCCGGTGTCGAGCGGCAGCTGGATGTCGGAGAGGAAGGCCACCAGGCGATAGAAGGCCCAGTATGAAACCCGCTTGAGCGGGTTGCCGCGGCGGCGCCGACGGCGCGCGAAGACCACGTCGGCGCCGGCGCGCCAGCGGTCCAGCATGGGTAGGAGCAGCTCCGGCGGGTCCTGAAGGTCAGCGTCGATGATGGCCACCACCTCGGCGTCCGCGGTATCGAGCCCGGCGCAAACCGCCCCCTGGTGACCGAAGTTGCGTGTGAAACGGATGAGGCGGGCGTCCAGCCCCGCGTCGATCCGTTCGGCGACCAGGCTGGCGGTGGCGTCCGTGCTCCCGTCATCGACGAAGAGGAGGCGGGCGCGCGCCATGCCGTGTGCAGCCAGCAGGTCCGGCGAAAGGGCTCGCGTGAGCCGATCCACCAGGAGTCCGAGTACCTCGGCCTCGTTGTAGACAGGGATGACGACCTCCAGCGTGCCCTGGCGAACGCTGGGCACCTTCTTGGTCGGTCGTGGCACGCCTGCGTTCGGCTGCGTGTTCATCGGTTCGGTCCTCCCTGGTCGGGCGCCTCCCATCCCCCACCCACCGTCCCAGCCGTCGCCGCAGCAGGACCACGCTCGTCGCCCATAGGTGCGTCGGATCGTGAGACTTGAGGTGACGTGAGTATACAGGTTCGACTCCTCGTCGGCACCGCCGCCAAGGGCCAGCCGCGCACCAAGCAGAAGCAGGTGACCCGCGAGCGCTCCAAGCCGAAGGTCTAGGCTTCCCTCGCGACCACGCTGCACCGGCGCGCCGGTCCTCGAGAGGGGGCCGGCGCGTTTCGCTTTAGGCCACCGGGCCTGGCGGATCAGCGCAGCTTGAGCTTCAGGAGCGCGATGGCGCTCATCTTGAGCAGCAGCAGGCCGTGGCGGAAGCGCTCGATCTTGACCTCGCCGTAGGTCCGCTCGCGGTAGCGAACCGGCACCTCGACGATCCTGAGGTTCTGCTTGGTCGCCCCGAAGAGCAGGTCGAAGTCGCCGAACGGGTCGAAGTCACCGAAGAAGGACCGACCGGCGACGATCCTCCGGTAATCGTCCTTGAAGAGCACCTTGGTCCCGCAGAGGGTGTCCCTGAGCCGCTGATCGCAGAGCCAGGTGAACAGGGCGCCGAAGAACCTGTTGGCCAGCTTGTTGAGGAACCGCATGGCGTCCTTCTCCATGGGGTAGACCAGCCGCGTCCCGTTGATGAACTCGCCGCGCCCCTCCAGCAGCGCCAGGTAGAACTTGGGGAGCTCCTCGGGGGGGACCGTGAGATCCGAGTCGAGGATCATCAGAACCTCGCCGGACGCGGCCTCGAAGCCCTTGCGGACGGCGTCTCCCTTGCCCAGCTTCAGCATCTTGCCGTGGCCGGCGCCGTCGGCGGAGCCCGGTGGGACCTGGTGGAGCAGCTTCACGTCCTTGCGGCCACGGAACTCGGCGATGACCGCCTCGATCTCCTCGACGGTGCCGTCGTTGGAGTTGCCGTCGACGAAGAGCAACTCGGTGTGAGACCCCATGGAGGGCGTGCGCTCGACCGCGGCGCGGATGTTGCCACGCTCGTTACGGCACGGGATCACGACGGTCACCGCCGGCTCCGGCGACGGCAACGGAGGATCGATCCTGGGGCGGGCCACCAGGTAGAAGCTGAGGCAGAGCCGGCGGAGCACGGGGAGCCTGGCCACGTAGCGGTTCAAGAGCGTGGAGAGGAAGGGGATGCGCTTCGGGAGGAGCAGCCGCTGCCCGCGCTTGACCACCTCGAAGCCGTTCAGCGCCAGGAGGTTCTCCACGTCATCCATCGAGAGCCAGTTCTGGTGGTCCTGCGGGGTCTTCAGCCCGAGCCGCTCGCCGAGCCGGAGCACCGGCTCCCAGAGAGAGTTGAACGAGGAGATCACCACCCGGGAGCGCGGGTGGGTGACCCGGCGCAGGCCACGGAAGGCCGACCAGATGTCAGTCAGCTCCCCGACCAGGTCGGAGAGGACCACGTAGTCGAAGGTCTCCTCGAGCTCGAGCGCCTCGGCGTCGGCGACCTGGAACTCCAGGTGGGGTCGGAGCCCGGGCGGGTGGCGCTCCTTGGCGATGCGCACCATCTCCCGGGAGAAGTCGATGCCGAGGCCGCGCCCCGGTTCGAGCCGCGCCAGCAGGTCGCCGACGCCACAGCCGAGTTCGAGGACCGACGCGCCGCGCGGCACCACGAAGGAGACCAGGGCCGCCACGTCGTCGTGGTAGTAGCGGTTCCTCCCCATCCAGGCCGGTCGGGCCGCGGCCAGGCCGTCGAAGTGGTCTCGCCGCTCCAGCTTGGACTTCATGGGATGGGCTTCCTGGCCACGATGAAGAGGGAGCCGGCAAGCTCGCGGACCACGGGGATGGCCTCCAGCCAACCCGAGAGCCGGTCCACGGCCTCTACCGCGGCCCCTGGGGTGGAGGGGTGGAGAAAGTCGAATGGTTCGAGCCGCTCGACCTCGAGCCCGGCCGCGCGGAGAGCGCGGGCCAGCGGCCAGCGTACGAAGGCCGTCTCGTCCGGCGAGTCGCCAGCCCGCTGCTTCACCCACGGCACGTTCTTCTGCACCAGGATGATGGGGTTGAGCATGTTCGGCTCGGAGAACAGGAGCCGCCCGCCGGGCCGGAGCACGCGCTGGAACTCGCGCAGCGCCGCGGCCAGTTCGAGGTGGTGGAGCACCGACATCCCGACCACCACGTCGACGCTCCCGGTCCGGAGGGCGGTGGCGTAGGCGTTCTGGATGGAGAAGCTGGTGCCCGGGTGGCCGACGCAGCGGCTGCGGGCCTGGCGGAGCAGGTCGATCGAGACGTCGATGGAGGTGGTCTGGAATCGGGAACTGCCCAACTCGGCGGTAAACAGCCCGGTGCCGCAGCCCACCTCCAGCACCTTCGAGCCGTCAGGGATCAGGCGAGTCAGCATGGCGACGCGCCGCAACCAGCGACGGCGGCCGGCCGGACCGCTCCAGTTCCAGACCTCCTCGGCGCGCCCGGCGATGAGCGCGCCGTGGGCGATCTCGTTGCGAATTCGCTGGTCCATGGAGCGGCGCATCTTGCCATCGGAGCCGCCCGTGCGCCACGGCCTCGGCGCCGGTCCGGTCTCGACGCAACGCCTTGACTGGCCGGGCAGCCACGGTGACTATCTGCGCCTCACCGTCGACATGCACACCCCACCGCGCGCCGAAGACCAGCCGCCTGGGCCGGTCCCTTCACCGGCCTGGCACCGTCCGGAGCTGACGGCCGCGGCCGTTGTCCTTCTCATGACAGCGGCGCAGATCGGGTGGCTCGCGCTCAGCCGGCGCCCGCTGGAGTACGACGATGCCTGGTACATGGAGTACGCGCTGCTCTTCAAGCGAACCCTGCTTGCCGAGGGTCCGCAGGCGCTGCTCGCCCAACTGCGCGGCGCCTTCGGCTTCAAGGCGCCCGGGGTCTCGCTCGCGGCCGCCCTGGCCATGGCCGCCGCCGGCGAGGCCCCACGCGTCGCCGCAGCGGTGAGCCTGGCCGCCTGGCTGCTGAGCGCGACCTACCTGCTGCTGCTCGCCCGGCGCCTGCTCTCCCCGACCGCCGCGGCCGTCGCCTCGGTGCTGTTCGCCTCGATGCCGCTCTCCTTCTCCATGGGACGGGCCCTGCTGGTCGAGGCCTCGCTCACCCTCGCCGTGGTGGCCTTCCTCTTCCACGCCGCCTCGTCCGAGGGGCTGCGGCGGCCGGTCCACGTCGCGGCCCTGGTCCTGTGGGGAGCGATGGGACTGCTCGTGAAGGTGAGCTTCCCTGCCTACGTGGTGGTCGCGGCGCTGGCGCTCTCGGCGCTGCCGCGGGTCGCAGGACGCGGGGCCTGGGCTCGCTGGAGCGCGACCTGGGCCGGTGTGGCGTTGGCCGCGAGCGGGCTCGCTGGCTGGGCCTGGTACGCCGACAACTGGCGCACCGTGCTCGAGTACACCCGGAGCGTCAGTGGCGGCGCCCTCGCTGCCCAGTACGCCGTGCCCGTCCGGGACTACCTCGTCGCCTTCGTGCTCCATGCCATCTCGCCGTGGAACCTGCTGGCCGGCGCGGCGCTCGCGCTGACGCTGGCGGCGAAGCGGGTCGCCGGCGTCCGGTGGACCACCATCGGCCTGGCGCTTGCCTGGATCCTGCCTCCCGCGCTGGTGCTCGGGTCGTCGTCGGCGCGCTACATCCGCTACCTCGCGCCGGTCCTCCCGGGTATCGCGCTGGGGTTGGCGGCGCTGGCAGAGCCTTGGCTCGGGGGCGCCCGCCGCCGCGCCCTGCTGGTGGCGGGGATGTTGACCGCTCCGCCGGTCGCCTACTTCGTCGTCGGCACGCTGCCCTCGCCCCTGTCCAGCGAGGTGCGAGGCTGGGTCACGGCACCCTGGCTGGGGGCCAACGTGACCAGTCACGAGGCGCCACCCGACCGGCGCCCCTGGCCCAACGCCGAGATCGTGGCCGCCGCCCAGCGCGCCGCGGGACCTGGGCCGGTGGTGCTGCGGCTCAACGTCGACCTCCCGGAGCTGAACCACAACAACCTCAAGGTCGAGGCGCTGCTGCAGCGGGTCGAGGTGATACCGGCGCAGATCGATCAGGGCTCGCCAGAGAGGGCGCTGGCCACCGCCTTCGACGGTGATCTCCTGCTGGTCCAGGTCGGCGGCGTGGTGGCGGCCGACTTCCTCAACGTGCAGCGGGACCTGGTGGCGCGCGAGGCGGCCTCCGGGCGCCAGCCCTACCGCGAGGTCGCCCGCTTCGAGCTGCCGGACGCACGCACCGTGGCCCTGCTGGAGCGGCGCTGCGAGGCGAGCGCGGATGGCCCGGCCGAGGTGCCGCTGGCGACGTTGGCGCGCGGGCTGGAGCTGGTGGCGCTCGAGGTGGCGAGGCCGGCCCCCGGCCTGGCGACGGTCCGGACCCGCTACCGGGTCGCGAGCGGCAGCCACCCGGCGCTGGCGGCGGTGATCGAGCTGGTCGACGCGACCGGCCGGAGCCTGGGCAGCGGGGAGCATCCGCTCTGCCGGCGGCCGCGGGGGCCCTGGCCGGCCGGGGCCCTGGTCGAGGACACCTTCTTCCTGCCGGGCTGGGCGCTCACGCCGGGTGTCCGGCTCCGGCTCGGGCTGCGCGACCTGCTCACCGGTGCGTCGATCCCGGTGGAGCGGGCGGCGCCGGGGCTGGCGGTGGCCGGCGGACGGCTCGACGTTGGCCGGCTCGGCGACCGGATCGCGACCGGGGCGGGGCGCTAGGAGGCGTCGGTACGGTTGCGGTCCGCCAGCAGCGTGGCGGCCGCCAGCAGCGTGGCCAACACCGTCCACCAGAGGTAGCGGAAGTCGCCCGCCGGGCAGGTGGGGAGGTAGGGGAGTGCGTAGGCGATGGCACTGGCGCAGAGGGCGGCACCGGCGGCGTCGAGCCGGCGCAGGAGCAGCCCGCCGACGCCGAGCGCCAGGGCCGCGAACAGGTAGGCCCAGCCACGGAAGAAGAGGCTGTCCTGGAGGCCGTGCAGCCAGCCCATGATCGCCCGGTTGAGCGGCGTGCGCTGGAAGCTGAAGCCGAGGTCGTTCTTCACCATGCCGTCGTGGAACGGGTAGTGGACGATCGGCGTGTTGGAGCCGAGCAGGTACTCGAACATGACCAGCCGGTGGCGCAGGTAGGGGCCAGGGTGGTCGACGACGGCGCGCAGCCAGGCGCTCCGCAGCGTGGCCAGCTGCTCCGGGTCGCTGGAGAGCCTCAGGTTGCCCGGGTCGAAGAAGATGGGGACCAGGCTGTGCGGGTACCAGAGCTGCAGCAGCCAGTTGATCGAGCGGGCCTCGGGCTGGCGCATGATGTAGTCCGGCACCAGCACCTGGCCGGTGGCGCCCGTCAGCCCGACGAGATCGTGGATGTAGAGGGCCTGCTCGGGCGGCGGGATGGGGTGGTCGCGGGTGAGCCAGCCGTTGACCGCCTTGATCCCGGCCCAGCACCCGGCGGTGAGCGCCAGGCCCGCCAGCGCGCCGAAGAGGAGCCTCCGCCGCCTCCCCAGCTGGCCCGCCAGCACCCAGCCCCACCAGGCGGCCAGCGGGAGGATGGCGGTCATGCCGTTGAGGCGGACCGCGGCGCCGTAGAAGAAGGCGGCCGGCGCCAGCCAGAGCGCGCGGCGCCACCCGAGCCGCTCGGCGGCCAGCGTCAGGGCGCTGCCCCAGAGCATGGCCACGCCGAGCTGGACGTCCTTCCACATGGTCCCGAGGTAGGAGAAGACGGTCGGCCAGAGGCAGAAGGCGAGCAGCGCCACCGGGGCGCCCCAGCCGCGAAAGACCAGCGACATGAAGAGGGCGGCCCCGCTCCAGGCCAGCGCCGCCTGCAGCACCAGCAGCAGGCCAGGGCCGGGCAGCAGGGCGTCGAGCGGCTTCCAGAGCAGCGCCATGAGCGGCGGGTGGTGGGCGGTGAAGTCGCCGCTCCGGGCCTGGGCCAGCTGGATGAAGGAATCCTCGCTCATGTAGCCGGGCCAGTAGGTGGCGACCGCCAGCGCCGTGCCGAAGAGGGCGACCAGGGCGCAGGCCTGCCGCGGACCGGTCCAGAAGCGCAGCGGGCCGGCGGGCGCCGCCGGTGCGGCCAGCCTGGTCGGGCTCACCTCGCGCCTCCTGGTCCCGCGGCAGGTTCCTCGGGCTTGCGCAGCACCACGCACATCGAGCCGTGGCGCTCCCGGGCGCCGGCCACGGCGGTGCGCCGCTGCCGCCAGCGCCGCGCCAGGGCCCGCAGCCGGTGGAAGGTCGAGGGGAAGTGGCGCAGCAGCGCACGCACCAGCGCCGGCGGGTAGACCTGCTCCCCGCCAGCGTCGAAGTAGGGCGGGAGGGCGGGGTGGGCCTGGCGCGGCGCGGTGACCCCGAACGAGACCTGCAGCCCGGCCCGGGCGCCGAGCATGCGGAGGGTGGTCTCGGAGAACCACCAGAGGTGGACGGGCGGGTTGTCGGTGAGCCAGTAGGCGCCCCGCGGCGCCGCCGACTTGTTGGGCGTGGTGATGAGGGCGGTCCCGCCCGGGCGGAGCAGGCGCGCGATCGAGGCGAGCAGCGCCGCCGGGTCGGCGACGTGCTCCAGCACCTCGGTCATGACCACCACGTCGGCGCCGTCGATGGCTGCGTCGGCCCGGCTGACGTCGTGGACCGCGTAGTGGTCGCCGAAGCGGCCCCTCGCAGCCTCCACCGCCCGCGCCGAGAGCTCCAGCCCGCGCACGCGGTAGCCGGCGACGTGGAGGGCGAAGGTGAGGTAGCCGAGCCCGCTGCCGACCTCGAGCACCCGACCGGTGGCGGCCGGGCCGCGCCGCTCCAGCTCGGTTTCGATGAAGGCGTACATCTCCTCCTGCGCGGCCAGCCAGGCCAGCGGCCGCCGCTTCCCACGCACCTGCGAGGCGTACCAGGCGTAGCGGGAGTACCCGGGCAGCGTGGCGACCTGCCGGTAGATCCGCTCGTAGATCGCCTCGCCGGGCGCCAGCGGGTCCACGAACTGGGCGTCGCAGCGTTCGCACTCCGCCACCGCCCAGGTCTCACCGGCCGAGTAGCCGGGGTGGGCCCGGTTGAGCACCGGCGCCGGGCCGGCGCAGAGGGGGCAGGGGAGGGTGGAGAGGGCGTCAGGCACGTCAGCTCCTCGGGGCGGGCTGCGGGGCGGAGGCGAGGCGGCGGCGCAGTCGCAGCCGGGCCCAAACCCGCTCGGCGATCCGAGAGTCACGCAGGTAGCGGTGCCAGCCGGCCGGGCCGAGCGCAGCCAACCGCAGCAGCACCGGGACGAAGCTCGTTGGGGCCCCCCGAACGCTGGCGGCCAGCGAGGCGTTGACGGCCACCGAGGCCCGGGCCGCCTGCTCGACCCGGCGCCGCAGCGGCCCGGTCTCCGGCCAGGCGGCCAGGTGTCGCTCTAGCACCACCTCGAGCTGCGCCGTCCACTCCCCAGCCGCGACCGGGCGCGCCGCGGTCTGCGACTCGGGGTGGAGCCGGAACGCGGCCAGCACCTCGTCGACGACCAGGACCGGTCCCGCGGCGGCGAGCCGCAGCCAGAGGTCCCAGTCGGCGCTGAACCAGAGCCGCTCGTCGAGCCCACCCTGCGCCAGCGCCGCCTCGCGGCGAAAGACCGGGGAGGGCATGGCGATGAAGTTCTGCACCAGCAGCCGCTCCACGAAGTCGCGGGAGGCCACCTCGCCGGCCGGGAGCGGGCAGCGCCAGTCGCCCAGCGGCTCGCCGGCCGGGTCGACGTAGCGGGCGTGGTGCAGCAGCAGGGCGCCGCGGCTCCTCGGCAGCTCGGCGCGCAGCCGCGCCAGCCGGCCCGGAAGCCAGAGGTCGTCCTGGTGGAGGAAGCAGGCCCACGCGCCGCGGGCCTCGCGCAGGCCGAGGTTGCTGGCGGTGGTCCAGCTGCCGAGCCGTCCGGGCCGCAGCAGCCGCGTGGCGGTGCCGCGGGTGAGCTGCTCCACCAGATCGACGGTGCCATCGCTGGAGCCGTCGTCGACCACCACCAGCTCGAGCTCGGGATCGCGCTGGGAGAGGACGCTCTCGATGGCGGCGGCCACGTAGCGCTCGCCGTTGTAGGTGGGCATCACCACCGAGAGGAGGGCTGGCATCGGCGGGCATCCTAGCTTCACGCCGCCTCAGGTCCCAAGCGCTTCCGCCTGAGGGGGCGGAGCCGGGGAGGGGACCGCGCCGGGGCGTGGTAGCTTCGGCGCCATGTCGATCGGGAGCGTCGTCCGCTCGCTGTTCGGGCCGGCCGAGCCGGCCGTGGCCCGCGCCTACCGAGGCCTCTTCCTCGACGTCGTGGCGCTGGCGGACGCCGTGGCCGTCGAGGTGACGCCACGGAGCGTGCTCGAGGTCGGGGCCGGCGAGGGGCAGTTCACCGAGGCCCTGGCGGCGCGCCTCCCCGGGGCGACCATCCACGGCATCGACCTGACGCCGCGGGTGGGGCGGCTCTACCGCGGGCCGCCGGGCCGGGTGAGCTTCGCGGCCCGGCCGGTGGAGGCGGTCGCCTCGGAGCGGGGCGGGGCCTTCGACCTGGTGATCGTCTGCGACGTGCTCCACCACGTCCCGCCGGCGGCGCGCCCTGCCTTCCTCGAGGCCTGCGGGCGCTGCGTGGCACCGGGAGGCACGCTGCTGCTCAAGGACTGGGAGCGGCGCGCCACGCCCATCCACGCCCTCGCCTGGTTCTCCGACCGCTTCATCACCCAGGACCGGGTCGACTACCTCCCCGCCGCCGCGCTGCGGGCCGCGCTGGAGCGGGCCTTCGGGCCGGTGGTGGCGGAGCGCCGGGTGGGGCCGTGGCGCAACAACCTGGCGCTCTTCGCCCGGCGGGGCTGAAGCCGGGCTGCCGCGCCCTGCGCCCGCCTCAGCCGTGCCGGCGCAGCGCCGCGTGCAGGAAGGAGAAGAGCCCGATCTCGGCGCCGATGGTCATCAGCAGCAGGCCGATGATGGAGCGCCGCGGCTCGTTGAGGGCGCCGAACCCCTCCTGGATCCAGGTCACCAGCACCAGGGCGTCGACGGCCAGGCCGGCGGCGAAGAGCGCCAGGCCGAGCCCCAGGCCGCGGCGCAGCGTCAGCCACCCGGCCGTCGCCGAGAGCAGCCGGTTGGGCCGGAGCACCCGGCCCCCGGCCACGTCGCGCACCAGCACGGCGCCGAGGATCCCCTGCAGGCCGATCAGCGCCATGGCCCCGCCCAGGAAGAGGAAGTGGAAGTCGAAGATGCGGCCGAAGTAGTGCGCCGGCCCGGCGCTGACCGGCACCGCCAGCAGCAGCCCCAGCCCGAGCAGCAGCACGCCGGGGAGGAAGAGGAGCTGGTCGGGGGCGTGGAGCAGCATGAACTCGAGGTGGCGCCAGCCGTCGCTCCAGCGGCGCAGGTGGGGCGGGCGGCCGCGCCGATCGGGGTGGAGGGTGACCGGCACCTCGGCGATGCGCAGGTCCTGGACCGCCGCCTTGATGAGCATCTCGGAGGCGAACTCCATCCCCTCGCTCACCAGCCCGAGCTCGTGGAACTTCTCCCGGTCGATGGCCCGCAGCCCGCAGTTGACGTCGCGGATCCGGGTCCCGAAGAGCCGGTTGAGCACGAAGGTGAGGACCGGGGTGCCGAGGTTGCGGTTGAGCCAGGGGTTGGCGCCGGGGAGGATGGTGCCGGGCGGCAGGCGCGTCCCCATGATGAAGGTGGCGCCGGCCCGCCACGGGGCGAGGAAGCGGTCCAGCTCGCCGAAGTCGTAGGTGTCGTCGGCGTCGCCCATCACCAGCAGGCGCCCCTCGGCCGCGGCCATGCCGGCGCGCAGGGCGTTCCCGTACCCGCGGGCGCTGACGCGGACCACCCGGGCGCCGAGCCGCTCCGCCAGCTCGATGGAGCCGTCGCGGGAGCCGTTGTCGGCCACCACCACCTCGCCGCGGATGCCGAGCCGGGTGAAGGTGGCGAAGGCCTTCTCGATCACCGCCCCCAGGGTCTTGACCTCGTCGAGGCAGGGGATGACCGCCGAGACCTCGGGCCTGGGGTCGCCCGGGAGGGGCGCCGCCGCGGTCGGGGCGCTGGTGCGAGGCTCGGGGGGCGTCACTTCAGGAGGCAGCATAGAGGAGCGCGGTCCGGCGCACCACGCCGATCGGCGCGCCGCCCCCTCCGTGTCAGACCTCCGAGGAGAGCCCCTTCTTCTTCTCGCGCTCCGCCTTGTAGCGGGAGTTCTGGTCGAGGAACTTCTTGCGCAGCCGGATCGACTTGGGCGTCACCTCGACCAGCTCGTCCTCGGCGATCCACTCCAGCGCGATCTCCAGCCCCATGTCGCGGGGCGGGGTGAGCATGACGTTCTCGTCACGCCCGGCGGCGCGGATGTTGGTGAGCTTCTTCTCCTTGCAGATGTTGTAGTCGAGGTCGCCCTCGTGGCTGTGCTCGCCCACGATCATGCCCGGGTAGACCTCGTCGCCCGGCTTGACGAAGAGGCTGCCGCGCTCCTGGCAGTAGTTGGCGGCGTAGGCCACCACCTGGCCGACCCGGTCGGCCACGATGGCGCCGTTCTTGCGCTTCTCGATCCGCCCCTGCCACGGCTCGTAGCCGTCGAACTGCGACGACATGATCCCCTCGCCGCGGGTCAGGGTGAGGAACTCGCCGCGGAAGCCGATCAGCCCGCGGGCCGGGACCCGGAACTGGAGGCGGCTGCGCCCCGAGCCGAGCGGCTGCAGGTCGACCATGCGCCCCTTGCGGCTGCCCATGGTCTGGGTCACCCCGCCCACGCCCTCGGCCGGCAGGTCGCAGACCAGCAGCTCCATGGGCTCGTGGATCTCGCCGTTGATCTTCTTGAGCACCGGCTCCGGGTTGGAGACGGTCAGCTCGTACCCCTCGCGCCGCATGTTATCGACGATGACGGCCAGCTGCAGCTCGCCGCGGCCGACCACCTAGAAGGCGTCGGCGGTGTCGGTGTCCTCGACCCGGATCGAGACGTTTTTGTAGGCCTCGCGGTAGAGCCGCTCGCGGATGTTCCGGCTGGTGACGTACTTGCCCTCCTTGCCGGCGAAGGGCCCCTCGTTGACCTTGAAGACCATCGACATGGTCGGCTCTTCCACGCTGATGCGGGGCAGGGCGATGGGGTTGGCCGGGTCGGCGATGGTGTCGCCGATGCCGATCTCCTCGGCGCCGGAGATGCAGACGATCTCGCCGGGGCCGGCGTCCTTCACCTCGACGCGCTTGAGGCCGTCGTAGACGTAGAGCCGCACGATCTTGGCTGGGACGATCTTCCCCTCCTCGCGGATGACGGCGATGGTGTCGCCCTCGTGGAGCACGCCGGAGCTGATGCGGCCGATGGCGAGGCGCCCCACGTAGTCGTCGTAGTCGAGGTTGTCGACCAGCATCTGCGTGTGGGTGGCGTCGCCGAGCGGCGGCGGCGGGATGTGGCTGAGGATGGCGTCGAAGAGGGTCTTGAGCGAGTCGGCCTCGAAGGCCCCCTGCACGGTGTGGGCGGCCTTGCCCTCGCGGGCGATGGTGTAGATGACCGGGAAGTCGATCTGGTGCTCGTTGGCGCCGAGGTCGATGTAGAGCGAGTAGACCAGGTCGAGGACCTCCTTGGCCCGCGCGTCCTGGCGGTCGACCTTGTTGATCACCAGCACCGACGGCAGCCCGAGCGCCAGCGCCTTGGAGAGCACGAAGCGGGTCTGGGGCAGGGGGCCCTCGGCGGCGTCGACCAGCAGCAGCACGCCGTCGACCAGCCGCAAGGCGCGCTCCACCTCGCCGCCGAAGTCGGCGTGGCCCGGGGTGTCGACGATGTTGATCTTGATCCCCTGCCAGGTGACGGCGGTGTTCTTGGCGAGGATGGTGATGCCCTTCTCGCGCTCCAGGTCGTTGGAGTCCATGACGCGGTCGACCATGGTCTCGTTGGAGCGGAAGATACCCGCCTGGCGGAGCATGTAGTCGACGAGCGTGGTCTTGCCATGGTCGACGTGGGCGACGATGGCGACGTTGCGGATCTTTTCTCGGGCGATCATGGGCTTCTGGGTCCTCTGAGGGCGGCCTGTATAGCCGTCCGGACCCTGCCACTGCAAGCCGGGGGCCTACATGAAGCCGATGCGCGCGGTCCCGGCCATGACCCGCGCCACGTCGTCGAGCACCCGCATGACCCGGAGGGCCTGCAGGAAGGCGAGCGACTCGCGCTCGGGGAGCCGGGAGAGGGCCACGAGGTCGAGCACGCTCTTGGTCCCATCACAGAGCGAGAGCAGGTGGGCCTCGCCGGGACGCAGCCCGAGCGCGTAGAGCTCGAAGGCCGGGTCGATGGTGGGGGCGAGGTGGAGCTCGGCCGGCAGGTCGGCCACCAGCCGCGGCAGCGTCGAGGCCCTCACCATCCCCTCAAGCAGCAGGTCGGCCATCGAGATCCCGAGCTGGAGCAGGCCGGCCGGGACCCGCGCCAGCTGGAAGTCGTAGCTCCCCTCGGGCCACTCGAAGGTCGCCCAGACGATGGCGCGCACCTGGGCCCGGACCAGGTCGGCGCGGGCCGCGGCGCCGAGCTTGCCGGCCTGCACCACCAGCGCCCCGGTCTTGACGCCGGGATGGGCCCGCTTGAGCGCCTCCAGCTCCTCGGCGCCCAGCACCCCGCGCCGCACGCAGATGGCGCCGAACCGCTCGCCGGCGACGTTGGAGGCGGCGTAGACCGGCGCGCCGCGCTCCAGCAGCAGGATCTTCTTGATCGGCCCGCGCGTCAGGGTGAGCGCGCCGTTGGCCTGGGCCTGGTGGAGGGCCACCAGCAGCCGGGGGACGGCGGTCTGGGAGAGGTCGCCCTGCCGGCCCGGCGGCGCGGCCTGGCGCGGCAGGGGCGGCGCGGGCGGCACGGCGGCGGCCGGGAGCGGGCCGGCCAGCGAGGGGATGGGCGGGCTCGGAGAGGCCGTCTCCTCGCCCTGCATGGCCATCGCCAGGTAGGGATCGTCGGGGATGGGCCGGCCCGCCGACGGGGCCGGCGAGAGCGGGATGGCCCCGGTCACCTCGTCCTCGGGCTCATCGAGGCCAGGCAGGGCGGCCCCCATGAGCCGCGCCGCCCGGGCCATGAGCGCCAGCACCGAAAAGGGCTTCTCGAAGAAGTCGGCGGCGCCGAGCCGCAGCACCTCCCCGGCGGCGCTCGGGCCGCGGAAGGCGCCGGAGATGGCGATCACCGGCACCCCGGCCTCGCGCATGGCGCCGAGCACCTCGCGGCCGCGGACGTCGGCCAGCGGCAGGTCGATGACGGCGGCGCCGGGGAGCACCGGCTGGCGCAGCACCGCCAGCGCGCCGCGCCCGGTCGCCTGCACGTCGACCTCGGCGCCGAGCCGGCTGGCCGCCTCTGCCAACAGCTCGGCGAGCGTGCCGTCCTCGACGACGATCAGCAGCCGTTTACCTGCGAGCGGTCCGACCACGGGTGTACGCTACCACGCGGCCGCGGGAGGTCCCTCGGGACATCGGGGTGGCGCGCCCGGATGGGTGCGGCTACCCTCGGCGCATGGCCCTCGGCTTCCACCACCTCGCCATCCAGTGCGCCGACCTGGCCCGGTCCGAGCGGTTCTACAGCGATCTGCTCGGCCTCCCGGTGCTGCGCCGCTGGCCCGGCGCCGACGGGCAGGACCGGAGCGTCTGGCTCGCGGTCAAGGACGGGTTCCTGGCGCTGGAGCGGGCCGCCGAGCCACCCCCCGAGGGGCCGTGGCGCTCTCCCCGCGCCGGGCTCCACCTGCTGGCGCTCCGCATCGGCGCCGACGAGCGGGCCGGCTGGGAGGCGAGGCTGGCGGCGGCCGGCGTCGAGGTGGTGGAGCGGACCGGGTGGACGCTCTACCTGCGCGATCCGGAGGGGAACAGGATCGGCCTCTCCCACCACCCGGACGAGGCGGCGTGACGGTCCTCTTGGCGCGGGCCCGCTACCGGGCCGACAACTACGTCTACCTGGTGGCCGACGGGGCCGACGCGGCGCTCATCGACCCGGGCGATCCCTCGGTGGCGCTGGCGCTGGCGGTGGCGCACGGGGTGACGCCGCGCTGGATCATCCACACCCACGGCCACGCCGACCACACCGGCGGCACGGCCGCGCTGCGAACCAGGCTCGGCGCCGAGGTGCTCGGCCACGCCGCCGACGGGGGCTGGTTCACCCCCGACCGCGACCTCGCCGGGCAGCAGGCGCTCTCGCTCGGCCGGCTGCGGCTGCGGGTCCACGAGGCGCCCGGCCATACGCCCGGGTCGGTGCTGCTGGAGGTGGAGGGGCGGCTGCTGACCGGCGACACGCTCTTCTGGGGCGGCTGCGGCAACTGCCGCCACGGCGGCGACCCGCGCCAGCTGGCCGAGAGCCTGCTGCGGGTGGTCGGCCGGCTCGACGGCGCGCTCGAGGTCCACCCCGGCCACGACTACGCCCTCGCCAACCTGCCCTTCGCGCGGGAGCGCGAGCCGTCCAACCGGGCGGTGGGGGCACGCCTCGCGCAGGTGAGGGGGGCGAAGCGTGCCGGGGCCGAGCCGCCAGCCTCGACGCTGGCCGAGGAGCGGGCCAGCAACCCCTTCCTGCGGTCCGGGACGGTCGAGGCGCTGGTGGCGCTCCGCGCAGAAAGGGATGAATGGACGCCCGCTTCCCCCGTCCCAGAGTAGTTGCGAGGGGAGGGGACACGCCCCGGTAGGGGCCCCCCGCCTCTTGGTGACAACCATCACAGCGGCCCGCGAAGCGCGCTGCTAGTCTGCCCAGCATCAAGGCCTTCCAGTCGCACCGGAAGTGCCCACCAGCTTCGAGGAGGTCACCATGCGGTTCCTGTTCATCCTCGCCGTCGCGGCCGCCATCCCGGCCACCGTCCTCGCCGGGTCCGGCGGGGTCGACTGGCAGAAGCGGGTCGCCACCTGCTCCGGCAGCGGCGCCCCCAACGTGAAGGACGCCGGCGGCAACGTGGCCGTGGCCCGCATCGGCGCCGAGAAGGCGGCCCGGCTCGATGCCCTGCGCAACTGCCTCGAGGTGATGAAGGGCGTCACCGTGAGCGGCACGCAGACAGTCTCCGGCGCCGTCGGCGCCGACAACGCCGTCCGCGGCGCGGTGGAGGGGGCGGTGCGCGGCTTCCGCACCGTCGCCACCCGCTACTTCTCCGACGGTGGCGTCGAGATCGACGTCGAGGTGCCGCTCGATGGGGTGGCCGACGCGGTGCTGCCCAGGGCGGCCGCCGCGACCCCGGCCAGCACCGGCCCGACCTCGCTGGTGATCGACGCCACCGGCCTCAAGCTGGCCCCGGCCCTGGCGCCGCGGCTGCTCGACGAGGCCGGCAAGGAGCTCTACGGCCCTGCCTCGCTCGGCGAGTCGGCCCGCAAGGCCGGCGGGGTGGCCGCCTACGCGCGCAGCCTCGACGCCGCCAAGCGCGACCTCTCGGCCCGCCTCGGCGACCGCCCGGTGATCGTCAAGGCGATCCGGGCCCAGGGGACCGACCTCGTGCTGTCCGCCGCCGACGCGGCCACCTTCGCAGCCCGGCCGCCGTTCCTGGCCGAGGGCCGCGTCGTCATCATCACCGATTAGAGCGTACGGGAGCCATCGATATGAAGCGCATCCTCGCCATCGCCTTCCTCGCCGCCGCCTCCACCGCCACCGCCGCCGACGACATCAGGACCACCGAGGCGACCGGGCAGGCCGCCGTCGTCGATGACGTCCTCGCCTCCAAGGCGGCCGCCAAGGACGACGCCCTGCGCACCTGCGTGCAGCAGGTCGCCACCACCATCGTCACCGCCGCCACCGAGACCGACCAGGCCAAGCTGCTCTCGGACAAGATCTACTCGCACTCGACCGGCTACATCCGGAAGTTCACCATCCTGGAGGACAAGCAGGAGGGGAACACCTGGGTGACCAAGCTGCGCTGCGAGGTCTCCGAGGCCAAGCTCGACGAGGACCTGCTGGCCTTCGGTATCGCCTACCGGCGCGCCGGCATGCCGCGCATCATGACGCTGGTGGCCGAGCAGGCCATCAACGCCTCGCAGGCGACCGGCTGGTGGCAGGGCGGCGGCAACAGCGCCGACCTGCGCGTGGTCGAGAACGCCTTCATGGACCGGATGGAGAAGTCGGGCTTCACCTTCGTCGATCCCGAGGTGCTCTCCGGCAAGCTGACGCTCGAGACCATCGGCGCCGATCCGAACGTCCAGAAGGCCCGGGAGATCGGCCGGCTGGCCGGCGCCGAGGTGGTGATCGTCGGCCGGGCCATCGCCAAGCCGCTCGGCGAGATGGCCATCGACAACGGCACCTTCTACTCCTCGGTGGCCAACGTCTCGGCCCGCGCCGTGCGCACCGACACCGGCGAGGTGATCGCCGCCACCGAGTTCACCGGCCCCGCCGGCAAGGGCTTCGAGCAGACCACCGCCGGCCGCGGCGCCCTCTCCAACGCCGGCCGGCAGCTGGCCGCCGACCTCTTCGCCAAGATCGGCAAGGTCTGGAGCCGCGAACAGTCGGGCATGAAGCGGGTCAACCTGGTGGTCAAGGGCGTGGAGGACTACGCCCGCCTCACCGGCTTCAAGGCGATCCTGGTCAACCAGGTCAAGGGGATCAAGGACGTGCAGCAGCGCTCCATGGACGACGGCCGCGCCGAGCTCGAGGTGACGCTGGCCGGCAGCGCCGACGGGCTGGCCTCCGACCTCTCCGGCCGCAAGTACCCGGGCTACGTCCTCAAGGTGAAGAAGGTGACGCCCAACTCCGTCGAGGTGGAGCTCAAGTAGCCATGCGCCCCCTCTCCCTCGCCGCTGCAGTCACCGCCGCCGCGCTGGTCGCCGCCGCGTCGCTCGCCGCCTCCGCCGCCACCGAGGCCCAGTCGGCCGCCTCGGCCGGCAGCATCACCTTCCTCGACGGCGACGCCCACCGGGTCGCCGGCGGCAAGACCATCAAGCTCAAGTCGGGCGCCCCCATCTACCAGGGGGATCTCATCGAGACGGCGCGGCGCACCCGCGTCGAGCTGACGCTGATCGACCAGAGCGTGCTGAGGCTCGGGCCGCTCTCCAAGGTCGAGCTGGCGGCGGCCGCCTTCGGGCAGGGGCCGGACGACCGCAAGGTCTCGGCCAAGCTGCGGGTCGGCAACGTCTGGGCCAGCGTCACCAAGGCGCTCGGCGGCGAGGCCCGCTTCGAGGTCAAGACCGAGAACGCGGTGGCCGGCGTGCGCGGCACCACCTTCCGGGTCGACGCCAGCAAGGACAAGAGCGTGGTGGTCAAGGTCTACAGCGGCACCGTCGCCGTGGCGGCCGGTCCGCTGCCCCGGCCCGGGCACGGCGGCGCCGCGCCGGCCGGGGCGCGCCAGCAGGTGGCCGGCCCCAAGGAGGTGACCCGCGAGCAGTGGGAGCGGATCGTCACCAGCATGATGCAGGTGAAGGTGGCCGCGGACGGCAGCCCGGCCGAGCCGGAGCAGTTCGCGCTGGCCCAGGCGGACGAGTGGGAGACGTGGAACCGGGAGCGCGACGCCGCGAAGAAGTAGCCCCGGCCGAGGCCGGCGAGGCTGGCGAGGCGGGCGACCGGGAGCCCCGGTGGCCCGACGCCGGTCCTTACACCCTCGCCAACGCGCTGACCGTGCTCCGGCTGCTGCTGGCGCCGGTGGTGCTGCTGCTCTACGTGCGCGGCGAGCCGAGGGCGGCGCTGCTGGCCTACGCAGCGGCGGCCGTGACCGACGGGCTCGACGGCCTGGCGGCCCGGCTGCTCGATCAGCACTCGCGGGTCGGGGAGATCCTCGATCCCATCGCCGACAAGCTGCTGGCCTTCTGCATGCTGGCGGCGCTGGTGGCGGCCGGGCGGCTGCCGGTCTGGCTCGGGGTGCTGATCGTCGGGCGGGACCTGGCGCTGGTGTCGACGGCGGCGGCGCTCAAGTGGAGCGGGCGCTCCTTCCCCATCGAGCCGACCCGTGCCGGCAAGTACGCCACCTTCACGCTGGTCGGGCTGGTGCTGCTGGTGCTGGCCGGCGACGTCGAGGCGGCGCCGCGGGCGGCGCTGGCGCCATGGGTGGCCGCCACCGGGCTGATGGTGGCCGCCTGCATGACCGTCTCCTGGGCGCAGTACGGCCGGACGCTGCTGCGGGAGCTGGGGCGGGTGCGGCGGCTCGCTCGCGACCGTTGACGAGCGGCGGGATCGCACGCTATGAACCGGCGCCGTTGCAGCGAAGGCCCGTAGCTCAGTGGTAGAGCACTACCTTGACACGGTAGGGGTCGTCAGTTCAATCCTGACCGGGCCTACTGAGAGTGAATACGAAGGGGTTGGCGGAAGACGCCAGCCCCTTTCTCTTTGGGGCGCCGGGACGGGCAGGGTGAGGCGCCGGGATCGCGAGCGCGATCTTGGGCCACACCCTTCCGTGGGGTGCATGACTCGTGAAGGGGGCCTAGAGCTTTAGTATGCGTCTCGTCGCCATCGCGCTGCTGTCAGTGGCCGCCATCGCCTGCGGCACGTCTGCGCCCGTTCAGTCCGATCCCATCACCGGCCGACCGGTTCGACCATCCGTCCAGGCCTGCCTCGTCAGCGACCACTACACCAACCCGGTGAGTATCGAGGAACTGCCGGGGGCGGTATCCGGCATCAATGGGTGGACCAAGCGCTTCGCGGCGCAGCCCGTCGTGGCACCGGGTCCGGCACCGGTGATTGGTTGCGAGTTCTCGCCGACGCGCACCGTCGCCTTCGACGACGCCGACGGCAATCGATGGTGGCTCTTGCTCTCGGTCGTTCAGGACGGCACGGACCTGACCCCGGCGCTGCCGCCTCCCACCGGCGCCATGACGATCACGTGGGTTGTCCAGACCTCTTTCGATCGCTACAGGAGCATCTCCATCGAGGACTCGCAGGGCCTCCTCCTGGCGGCGAACGTGGGCCGGTTGCTCCTGGGTCCAGACGACGCGGGCGGGCTCGCGATGACGCTTGGCGCGGACCTCACGCCGACCTACCAAGGCGACTGTGGACGTACGCGAGAACTCGCCGTGGTCTTCTCCGGGGGCAGCAACGTGACCCTCCGCCCCGGGGAGCGGAACTCCATCCTCCTTGCTCCGGGCGCGGTGAGCGTCTGGAACGTGGACGCCTTCAACTGGGTAGGTGCACCGAGTTGCACCGACCTCTCGCCGTTCATCTCGACCCTGGCGTGGCGGTCGCCTTCGATCTGATTGATGAGAGCCTTGGCCCGAATCCTGCAGTTTGGGCGCCCAAGGTAACTCTCAGTCCGTGTCGACGGGCCGCGCCAGCCCTGCTCGGGCCGCTGCTGCATGGGCGGCCCCCCTCTCCGTGACTCGCTCGTTCACGCCCGCGCCAGCCCCTCCTCGGGGAAGCCGAGCACCTGCAGCCCCTCCTCGTAGACCATCTCGACGATGTAGACGGCCGCCTCGGTGCGCCGCGGCGCCGAGCAGGCGATCACGAAGGCGGCCCGGGTCAGGAATTCGAGCGGGACGGGCGGACCGGCGGTGATCGCCTTGACGTAGTCCTCCATGAAGAGCCGATCGAGCGCCCCGCGGAAGGCCAGGTCGGGCCGCTGGGAGACCAGCGGGAGCGCCTCCGCCAGCCACGCGCGGGGCATGCCGAAGCCGACCGAGTAGGGCGAGTCGACCTTCGGCTCGAAGTGGGGGAGCAGGGTCAGCACCACGCCGACCAGCTCCGCGTCGGCCTGGTCCTCCGCCGCCGGGACCACCTTGCTCAGCTTGCCGCAGATGACCTCCATGGCAGGAGTATGACGGGGCGACGGACAGGCGAGGGGGAGCGAAGGCGGCCACCCCGACGACACGGACTGAGGGTCGGTTCGGGCGCGAACTCGATTTGACCCACCCCGGGCAGGATCCCTCTTTCGCAACTTCGGGCGCGCCCAAAGTAACCCAGAGTACGTGTCGCCGACCTCGACTCCGACTCCGTCCCCGTCCCCGGCCCCCCCGCCCCCCCCCGCCCCCGCCCCCCCCAACCCCCAGACCCCCCCCCCCGCCGGGGCCCAACAACGCGGCCCCCCCCCGGGCCCCGCGGGGGGGG
>JANMRY010000124.1:0-45915 GCA_031388695.1 Anaeromyxobacter sp.
CGTCCACGGCATCACCTGAACCACCGGCCCGCAGGCCGCCCCCTCTTCATTGCGCGCAGACAGCATCCACGGTGCCCCGGCCAACGGCCGCCGCCGACCTGCGCCTCGCCGCCCTCAAGCGTGCTCCTCGGCGCCGGCCGCTCTCACCCTCGCCAAGCGCGGATCCGGTCTGCCCCCACCGCCCCCTCCCCCTGCCTCCGGCGGCATGTTCCCAGGCGGCGGTCTTGAGTTCCCGCCACCACCTCCGACGTAGACCTCCGCACCGCAGGTGCGAATGAGCCCGTCCTCGTACATGCACAATAGCTGATCTTTGGGATCCTCGGTCGCCGCCATGACCGCGACGACTGACCTCCCTGTCGATGACAGCCTCGACAAGGAGCCCGAACTGCCTCCACCCCCTCCCCCCTCGATCGGCATCCTCCCCCCCGGATCCACGAAGTTCACCGGATCCCCACCCGCGTAGGTGTACCTCCGCCCGTCGACCGTGTCGGGCACCAGCCAGCGCTTCAGCTCGGCGTGGTAGACGCGGGCGCCCAGCAACACCAGGCTCCCCTGCTGGACCACCCCTGCCGCGTACCCGAGCCGCAGGCCGCCGGTGTACCCCAGCTCCGAGTCGCTCAGGGTGGTCACGTTCTCCGCCCGGTCGAGCTGCCCGTAGGGCGTGTAGCGGTACCGCGCCCCCAGGAGGCCGTTCTGGGGGACGCTCGCGATGACGGTGCGCATGGTGGTCGCCACCACGCTCCCCTGCATGTCCCGGTGGTAGTAGAGCACCTCGCTCACCGGGTCGACCCCGGCCCCGGCCGCCGCCCGGATGCTCGCCACCCGCCCCCCGGCCACCTGCACGTGCGCCGAGACCTTCACCGTCCCGGGCGCCGCCGAGCAGACATAGCCGGCCGCGGTCCGGACGGTGTCGATCCCCAGGCAGCTCGCCGCCACCGTCGCCGTCACTGTCCCGACCGACCCCACGTACCAGGTCCCCTGCGTCCCCAGCTTCCGGAAGAGCAGCTCTCCCGTGGGGGCGTACTCCAGGATCTCGCTCAGCGCCCCGTTGCGCCTCACCTGCGTCAGCCGGTCGAGCGTGTCGTGGACGAACCCCTCCACCTCCTGCCCCGCCGCCACCCGGCTCGTCGCCCGCCCGGCGAAGTCGTAGGCGATGCTCGCAGCGAGCGCCCCGGTCAGCGTCGTGGCCCGGTCTCCCTGGTAGCCGTAGTCGGTCGTGCCGGTCACGTCGGTGACGACCTCCAGGTTCTCCTGCGTGGCCCCCGGCGTGGTCCAGGCCGAGCCCGGCGTTGCGTTCCTCGCCGAGTAGCTCTGCCCATACCCCTGGGAGATCGCCGCCGGCCCAACCCGCGATGCCTTCGCCGTCGCCAGGCGGCCAGCTTCGTCGTAGGTGTACCCGTAGCTCGTCACCGTGCTGGGGACGGTCGCGCTCATCGTCGTGTCTCTGAACGACTGCAGCTTGGTGCCCACGTAGAGGATGTTATCAATCCTGTAGGCCTGCGTCCCCGACGCCAGCGTCGCCGCCTGAGAGCTGAGCGCGCCGGTGTGAGGGTCGAAGTTCCGGTAGGTGCTCACCGTGCCGCCGTTGCTCTTGAGACGCCCCACCCGTCCCAGCACGTCGTAGCCGTCGTTGCTGGTCCCCGCCGCGTTGACCACTTCCCAGAGGTTGACCAACGGAGCCGCCGAGGTGCCGCCAGCGCCCACCCGCACCGGCCGGCCCGCCGAGTCGTAGCTCCCGAAGTAGTTCACCGTCTTGAAAGCCCCAGCTCCAGAGAAGAAGCTGGCCGCCAGCATGCGACCGTCGTCACTGATCGTCCCGGTCAGCGAGAAGGCCCCGGTCAGCCCGGAGAGCCACTGGTCCCGCCGGATCGCCTGGCCGTTCTGGTTGTAGCCGAGCGCGATGGTGGTGTTGGGGCCGAGCACGCTGGTGAGCCGTCCGGCCGTGTTGGTGTAGAGCGCGCTGTTGGCGTTGAAGGGCAGGTCGTAGGTGAAGCTGGCGAGCTGGCGCGACGACCATCTCGACACCCCGTTCACCGGGGGGAGGAACTCGCCCCCGGTGATGCGGGTCGGCCGCCCCATGCTCTTGTATTCGGTGTCGAGGGTGGCACGGGCCCAGTCGCCATTGACGTACTGCTGGGCGAGCTCGACGTGGTAGGCCCTGCCGACCCTGTCGTAGCTGAAGAGCCGGCTCGGCGACGAGGTGCCGGGGCTCCAGTTGTCGTCCCACTCCTCGGTCACCCGCCCAAGCCCATCGAGCGTCCTCGTCGAGGTGGTCGCCGCGGAGAGCCCCGCCGGCTTCCGCGCAACGGACGTGGCCCGGCCGAGCAGGTCGTAGCTCGTGGTCACGGTGTTTCCCGACGGATCGATGACGTCCTGCACCCGGCCGTCGGCGCGGAACGTGGTGATGGTCCCGATGGTGGCGGCGGCGCCCGAGCTCATGCCAGGAACCTTCGCGGTGGCGGTCGCGAGCCGTGCGCTGTTCGCGCCCGAAGTGGACCCGTACTCGAACTGGGTCGCGACTCGATAGCTGGTGCCGCTCGCGAGGCTGGAGACGCAGGCAGTGCCATCCGTCACCAGCGCCGAGTAGATGCCAGACTTGGAGCAGGCCACCCGCCCGGTGGCGTCGTAGATGGTCATCGCTCCACGAAGGTTGCTGGTCTGGGCGACCAGGCCGAACTGGCTCGGCGTGACGTCGTTGAGGAGCGGCGGCGTCATGGTCGGCTCCAGTGAGCCGACCACGCGCCCAGCAGCGTCGTACTGCAGCAGCGACACCACGCGGTACCCGCTGAGCGACTGGACCACCTGCGATGCAGCGTTGCTCGCGCCGGCGGGCCCGAGCCGCTCACGGACCTCGGTGGTGCGGCCGAGCTCATCCTTGAACTGGATTACCTGCTTCACGTCCGGATTCGTTGGGATGTAGCCGGCCATGAAGGTCGTTGGAACAAGGAATGTGTAGCTCCGAACCTGCGGCGGCGAGGTGTCCAGGTACTCCGTGGCCGCGATGGCGCCGGTCACGGTCGTGCCACTCACAGAACGCCCCACCGCCACGACTCTGCCGAAGGCATCCCGGGCGAAGGCCTGCGTCGGCGCGCCGGCCAGTCCCCCTGCAAGGTAGGGCCCGGCCTGGCTGGCGAGGAGCCCCTTGGTGTCGTACCCGGCGCTCGAGTAGATGGTCTGAGCGCCGTCCGTTCGAGTGGTCAGCGTCACGCGCAGCTGCTGGTCGTCGTAGGGGCAAAAAGTGACGGGAAACTTCCGTGTCGGCAGCACTTCGTCGCTGAGACGGTCGCAACCGCCGCCGATTGCTGGGGAATGCGGGCGACAGGGAGGACGGTCTGGACACCACAAGCGGCGCGCCCTGCGGGACGCGCCAGTTTTCCTGGACCCTCTGAACACCACCTGCGGCGCGCCCTGCGGGACGCGCCAACTGTGCGGGACGCGCCGATACTTGACGAATGCCCGTCTGTTCAGTATCCATCTGTTCAGTGCTGTCAGAGGGGGCCGGTAGAAGCCCTCCCACACGACGAACGACGGGAGCGCGGACAGCGCCCCCTCCAAGGAGAAGTGAAATGCCCGTGGGACCTGAGAAGGAAAAGGCGATCGAGCTGGCCGTCTCGAGCATCGAGAAGGCCTTCGGCAAGGGCTCGATCATGCGGCTCGGCAACGAGGAGGCGATGGTCAAGGACGTGGCGGCGGTCTCCACCGGCGCCATCTCGCTCGACATCGCGCTCGGCGTGGGCGGCTTCCCGCGCGGCCGCATCATCGAGATCTACGGCCCGGAGTCCTCCGGCAAGACCACGCTGGCGCTCCACGCCATCGCCGAGGCCCAGAAGGCCGGCGGCATCTGCGCCTTCGTCGACGCCGAGCACGCCGTCGACGTCGGCTACGCCCGCAAGCTCGGGGTCCGCACCGACGACCTGCTCATCTCCCAGCCCGACACCGGCGAGCAGGCGCTCGAGATCGTCGAGACCCTGGTCCGCTCCGGCGCCATCGACGTGCTGGTGATCGACTCGGTCGCCGCGCTGGTGCCCAAGGCCGAGCTCGAGGGCGAGATGGGCGACGCCCACATGGGGCTGCAGGCCCGGCTCATGAGCCAGGCGCTCCGCAAGCTGACCGGCACCATCTCCAAGTCGCAGACCATCGTCATCTTCATCAACCAGATCCGGATGAAGATCGGCGTGATGTTCGGCAACCCCGAGACCACCACCGGCGGCAACGCCCTCAAGTTCTACGCCACGCTCCGGCTCGACATCCGCCGCATCGGCGCCATCAAGGACGGCGACAACGTCATCGGCAACCGCACCCGCGTCAAGGTGGTGAAGAACAAGGTCGCCCCGCCCTTCAAGGAGGTCGAGTTCGACATCATGTACGGGCAGGGGATCAGCCGCGAAGGCGACCTGCTCGACCTCGCCTCCGAGGAGAACGTGGTGGAGAAGAGCGGCACCTGGTTCAGCTTCGAGGGCGAGCGGATCGGCCAGGGGCGCGAGCAGGCCAAGGGCTTCCTCCGCGAGCACCCGGCCATCCTCCAGAAGATCGAGGGGCAGCTGCTCGGCAAGTTCGGCGTCCGGCGCGGCCCGCAGGCCGTCCCCGACGAGCCGGAAGAGGCGACCGAAGAGAAGAAGCCGCGGGTCAAGGCGGTCAAGTAGCTTCAGTTTCATGGCGCACCGCGACAGCGGGCGCAACGCGGTGCAGAAGGGGCCGGCTCCGAGAGGGGTCGGCCCCGCTTCTTTTCGGGCGGCCATCCCTCTAGACTCGCGCCCTCCGTGACCATGGACCTCGCCGCCAGGGACTGGCTCGCCGACCTCGTCGAGGCCGAGCTGGATCGCTTCAACCCCGAGCTGGAGCCGGCCTGGCTGCCGGCCGGGCTGGTCTCCGCCGCCGCCGAGAAGGACCTGGCCCCCGGCGCCCGCGTGCTGGTGGCCCGCTCGCTGCGCCACCACCCGCCCGACGGCGACGACGACTCGCCCGAGGCGGCCTTCCTGGAAGAGCTGCGCGGCCACCTCGGCCTGGTGCTGGAGCTCCACCGGCTCGCCGGCGAGCCCTGGCTGCGCCACCGCGGCCGCGTCGAGCTGGCCGCAACACTGGCCGGGGCGCTCGACCAGCATGCGCTGGCGCTGGCGGTCGACGCCTCCCGCCACGGGACCGGCACCGACGACGACATCGCGGCGGCGCTGGCGGCGGCCGGCAAGCAGCTCCGCTCGCGCTTCTTCCCGCCCGGCGACCCGATCGACGGCCTGCCGCTCCACCCCGGCGCCCGGGCCTCCTTCCGCCGCCACCTGGCCCGCGTCGCCATGGGGCTGCACCGGACCGGCCGGCTCGAGGCCGAGGCGCTGGCGCGCCACCGGGCCTTCGCCGAGCGGGAGCGGACGCTGCTCTGCGAGGGGCTCTCCGGCCTGCTCACCGCCGCCGCGCCGCCGCCCGGCGAGCAGCTGGCGGTGCTGCGCCGCCGACAGCTCGGCCGGCTCGGCCTCAGCGGCGCCCGCCTGCGCGACGCCCGCCGCGCCGTGGCCGCACCCCGCACCGCCGGAGCGCTGGCGCTGGCCACCCCGGCGCGGATGCGCCCCTTCCTGCTGGAGCAGCTGCTCCTGGCAGAGCGGCGCGCCGACCTGGCGACCGGGCCGGCCACGGCCTTCATCGAGACCTTCCGGGAGGCGGCCGGGCTCGACGCCCAGGCGCTCGGCGCCGCGCAGGTCGAGGCGGCCGCCCAGCACGACGACCACCTCGCCTGGTTCCAGGCGGTCGGCGGCCCCGGCGCCGAGTGGCAGCAATTCACCGAGGCCTGGGCCGAGGCCTCCGACGAGGTGGTGGAGCGGCTCGGCGAGGCGGTCGTCACCAACTACGACGCCTTCACCGAGGCGCTGCGCGACACCGGCGAGATGGGGCAGCTGCTGGCCCGCGCGGCCGGCGGCGCCACGCTCACTGCCGACGAGAAGCGCAAGGTGAAGGAGCAGCTGATCGATCTCGCCAAGGCGGTGCCGGCGCTGGCCATCTTCGCGGCGCCGGGCGGCATGCTGCTCCTGCCGCTGCTGGCCAAGCTGCTCCCCTTCAGCCTGCTGCCGGGGGCCTGGGAGCGGGCCAAGGAGCGGGAGCGGGTCCGGCAGAAGGAGCGACGCTAGGCTGCGCCGGCGTCGGGCGTCGGCGCTGGCGAGGGTGGCGGTGAGGTTGGTGGTGCGGCTGGCGGTGAGGGTGGCGCTCAGCCTTCGCCGCCCGGCTCGGGGCCGGGCTCGGGGGCCGAGGGCTCGCCGGTCTGCGGCGCGTCGGAGCGCGGCTCGGCCGCCAGGCAGTCGGGGCAGGTGCCGACCAGCTCGTGGTAGTGCGACTCGAGCCGGTAGCCGTGCTTGCTGGCCACCTCGCGCTGCAGGATCTCGAAGGCCTCGAACTCGAACTCGATCACCTTGCCGCAGCGGCCGCAGAGCAGGTGGTCGTGGTGCTCGCGCCCGAAGGTGGTCTCGTAGCTCTTCGAGTCGGCCACCACGATGGCCGGCTGGAGGATGCCGGCCTCGGCCAGCAGCGGCAGGGTCCGGTAGACGGTCGCCTTGGAGCCGCTGATGCCGCGCGCCTTCAGGTCGGCGATCAGCTCGTCGATCGGGTAGTGGCCGTGGCGCGCCATGGCCGCCTCGACGATGGCGGCGCGGGCCTCGGTGAGCCGCAGGTCCTTGAGGTGGAGGAAGCGCTCGAACTTGTCGAGCGCCTGCTGCAGCTTGGCTTTGTCGTTCTGTTCCATGCGACCTTGTCTCAGGTGAAGCCGAACGTAGCGGTCCGCCCGGAGCGAGTCAACGACTGGCGGCCACCGGCCCGCGGGGCTACACCGGATCCACCGTGCGCCTCCGTCT
The DNA here is from genome assembly GCA_031388695.1 of Anaeromyxobacter sp. GTDB lineage: Bacteria > Myxococcota > Myxococcia > Myxococcales > Anaeromyxobacteraceae > JADKCZ01. Next base: position 6,831 of record JANMRY010000124.1, read on the forward strand.
CGCCTCCCTCGCCCCGCTGCTCGCCCTCGCCCTCCCCTTCGCCGCCCGGGCCGCCCCGCCGGCGCCGCCCACCCCGGCCCCCGCCGCGGCCAGGGACCCGGCCGCGCTGCGCGCCGCGCTCGACGGGCTGGTGGAGCGCTCGACGCTGGCCGGCGCCCGGGTCGGCGTCGCCGTGATCTCGCTCGACAGCGGCGCCACGCTCTACGCCCGCGAGGCCGACATGCTGCTCAACCCGGCCTCCAACGTGAAGCTCTTCACGGTGGCGGCGGCGCTGGCGCGGCTCGGCCCCGAGTACCGGTTCGAGACCGAGGCCTGGCTCGACGCGGCCGGCTTGAGCGGCGGCGCGCCGCGGGCGCTCTACCTGCGCGGCAAGGGCGACCCGTCGCTCACCACCGAGCGGCTCTGGGCCCTGGCCGGCGACCTCTCGCACCTCGGCCTGAAGCGGGTCGGCGATCTCGTGCTCGACGAGGGCTGGTTCGACGCCGAGCGGGTCGGCCCCGGCTTCGACCAGGAGTCGGGTGACAAGAGCTACCTGGCGCCGGTCGGGGCGCTCTCGCTCAACTCCAACGTGGTGGCGGTCCACGTCGGCCCGGGGGACCGGCCCGGCGCGCCCGGCCGCGTCGAGCTGGAGCCCGACTCGGCCATGTTCGAGCTCGTCAACCGGACCCGCACCGCCGGGCCGCGCGCGGCGCGCCGGCTGCTGGTCTCCTCGACGCCCGACGGCAGCGGGGGGCGCCAGCGCATTGCCGTGGAGGGGCGGCTCCCGGCCGGCGGCCGGACCAGCGTCTCCTGGCGCAAGATCGACGACCCGGCCCAGTACCTCGGCCAGACGCTGCGGCGGCTGCTGGAGCTGCGCGGCGTCCGGGTGACCGGCGCGGTCCGGCTCGGCGCCGTGCCGCCCGGGGCGCAGCTCTTCCACGTGATCGAGTCGGAGCCGCTCGCCGACGTGGTGCGGCGGATCAACAAGAGCAGCAACAACTTCATGGCCGAGCAGCTGCTCAAGGCGCTCGGCGCCGCCAGCGCCGGACCGCCGGGGAGCTGGGGCTCCGGGCTGGCGGCGGTGGAGGGCTTCCTCGCCTCGCTCGGCCTGCCGCGCGGCAGCTACGTGATGAAGAACGGCTCGGGCATGAACGACGCCAACCGCTTCAGCGCCCGGCAGACGGCGCGGCTGCTGGCCGAACTGGTGCGCCGTTTCCCGGTCGGCGCCGAGTTCCTCTCCTCGCTGCCGCTGGCCGGCAAGGACGGCACCCTGCGCTGGCGGCTCGACGGGCCGGAGACGGCCGGGCGGGTGCGCGCCAAGACCGGCACGCTCGACGGGGTCTACTCGCTGGCCGGCTACCTCGAGACGGCCGCCGGCGAGCGGCTGGTCTTCGCCATCCTGGTCAACGACTCGCCGGGGCGGGCCGCCACCATGACCGCGGCCATCGACGCGCTGGCTGCGGCGCTGGTGACCGGCGGCGCGGCGGTGGCGCGGGCGGGTGCAGGGGCTGGTGCGGGCGAGGGGGCGGGTTCCGGTGAGGGTGCGGGTGCCGGTGCGGGTGCGGGTGCGACGGCGGCGGTGGGAGCTGGGGCGGGTGTGGCGGCGGTGGCGGTGGCGGGCGGGACGGCGAGCGGGACCGCGAGCGGTTCGGCGGGCGGGACGGCGGCCTCGGCCGAGGCGCTCGACGCCGCCGCCCTCTCCTACCTCACGATGGGGCGGGCCCGCGACCGGCGCAACCTCCCCTTCCTGCGGACCGCGCTGCGGGCCGAGGCCGAACCAGAGCTCAAGCTGGCGGTGGCCGAGGCGCTCTACCGCTCCGACCCCGACGCCGACGCCTCCCGCCGCGGCCTGCTCGAGGCGACGGCGCCGGTCCTTGCTGCTGCGCCGCTGGAGCGGCTGCTGGGGCTGGCTCGCCCCGGCGATCCGGCGCCGGTGCTGGCGGCGCTCGGGGATCTCGCCGGCGAGGGGAACGCCACCGCCATCGGCAGGCTGCTCGAGCTGGCCCCGGCAGAGCTCTCGGCGCCGCTGCGTGGGGCGCTGGGCAGCGTCCTCGGCGAGGTGGCCGACGCCGCCCCGACTGAGCTGCGCCTCTCGCTCGGTGCCGTCGCGCCGCCGGTGCGGGCCGCGGCGCAGGCCCTGCTCGGCGACCGGCTGCCGCCCGACCCGCCCGCCATCCCTGCCCTGCCCACGCAGCCCGGGCCGGCGCCGGCCACCATCGGCCCGGCCACCGCGGGTCCTGCCACCGCGGCTCCGGCCAATGCGGGTCCCCCCGCTGTCAGACCGGCCCGCTAGGTTGCCTGCATCACGACGCCGGCGGCTCACGCCGGCCACGCACTCGAAAGGCACCACCCATGGTCAACAAGGTCATCCTGGTCGGCAACCTCGGCAAGGACCCCGAGGTCCGCTACACCTCCGGCGGCCAGGCCGTCGCCAACCTCCGCATCGCCACCTCCCGCTCCTGGACCGACAAGCAGTCGGGGCAGAAGAAGGAAGAGACCGAGTGGCATGACGTGGAGGTCTGGGGCAAGCAGGCCGAGCAGTGCGGCGAGTTCCTCGCCAAGGGCCGGCAGGTCTACGTCGAGGGGCGGCTCAAGACCGACGCCTGGGACGACAAGGCCTCGGGCCAGAAGAAGTACCGGGTCAAGGTGGTGGCCGACACCGTCCGCTTCCTCGGCGGTGGCGGCGCGGGCGCCGGCCGCGGCCCGGGCGGTCCGGGCGGCGCGCGTCCGGCCCAGGGCGGACCCGACGACCAGGGCGGTCCTCCCGGCGGCTTCGAGGAGGGCGGCAGCGGCGGTGGCAGCGGCGGCGGGCACGAAGACATTCCGTTCTAGCCGCGTCGCTTCCGGGAGCCCCTGACCATGAAGCCGCTGGTGGTAGCGGTGCGTGACCTGGTCTTCAGGTCGAAGATCCACGCCGCGGCCGAGCGGCAGGGGGTCCCGCTGCGGCTCGCTCCGCGCGGCGCCTCGCTCACCGAGGCGATCGTCGGCATCGACCATCCGACCGTGCTGGCCGACCTCGGCGAGCCGGGGCTCATCGACCAGGTGCGCGCCATCAAGGCGGCCGGCCCGGTCCGGGTCATCGGCTTCCTCGGCCACCTGCAGGAGGGGCTGATGGCCGAGGCCCGGGCGGCCGGCGTCGACGAGGTCCTCACCCGCGGCCAGTTCGTGGTCCGGCTCGACTCGCTGCTCCACGGCGGGGAGATCCACTGATGCCGGCGCCCAAGGTGACCGTCTACACCACCTCCTACTGCCCCTACTGCGTGCGGGCCAAGGCGCTGCTCAAGCGCAAGGGGGTCGCCTTCGAGGAGATCGCGGTCGACGGCGACGACGAGAGGCGGCTCTGGCTGGTGGAGCAGACCGGGCAGCGGACCGTGCCGCAGGTCTTCGCCGGCGAGCGCTCGCTCGGCGGCTTCAGCGACCTCGACGCCCTCGACCGCGCTGGAGAGCTCGACCCGATCCTGCGCGGCGACGGCCGACCGGGCAGGCCACCGTCATGAACACCGTCATGAACTGCTGGCTGGTCAAGACCGAGCCCTCCGCCTACGCCTTCGGTGATCTGGTCGCCGAGAAGGTCACGCTCTGGAGCGGCGTGAAGAACCCGCAGGCCCAGCTCAACCTGCGGGCCATGAAGCGGGGCGACCGGGTGGCCGTCTACCACACGGGTGGGGAGAAGGCGGTGGTCGGCCTGGCGGTGGTGAGCAGTGCCGCCTGCCCCGACCCGACCGACAGGGCCGGCAAGCGGGTGGCGGTCGAGCTGAAGCCGGCCGGGCCGCTCGCCTCGCCGGTGACCCTCTCCGCCCTGCGCGCCGAGCCGGGCTTCGCCGCCTCACCGCTCGTCACCCAGGGGCGCCTCTCGGTGGTGCCGCTCACGGCCTCGCAGTGGAAGCGGCTGGAGACGCTGGGACGCCGCGGGCCCTGAGCGCGTGGTAGCGTGAGCCCGCCCGTGGCCCCGTCCATCATCGAGAAGTACCAGCAGATCCTCGCCGCCGACCCCCGCTCGCGCATCTTCGTCGAGCTGGCCCGGGCGCTGCTCGACCAGGGCGACGCCCGGCGGGCCATGGAGGTCTGCCGCGCCGGCCTCGAGCACCACCCGCAGTCGATCCAGGGGCGGGTCATCTGGGGGCGGGCGCTGCTGGCGGCCGGCGACGCGGTCGGGGCGCACCAGCAGTTCGACGTGGCCATCGGCATCGATCCCGGCACCCCCTACGGCTACAACCTGGTGGGCGAGGCGCTGGTGGCCGCCGGCTGCTTCAAGGAGGCCCTGCCGGTCCTCTCGCGCGCCGCCGAGCTGCAGCCGGCCGACGCCCAGGCCCGGATCCGGCTCGAGGAGGCGAAGCGGCGTGCCAGCGGCGGCACCGCGGCCGCCATCCCGGCGCAGGTGGCGCCGGTCGCCCCCGTGCCGTTGCCGCCGCCCCGGGGCGCCGCCGTCACCAGCGACGAGCTCCCGGACGACGAGGCGCCCACCGACGAGCGGACGCTCCGAATCGCCTTCGACGACCTGCCGGCCGAGGGCGAGCACCCTCCAAGCCCGGCGTCCCCGTCAGCTCCGCCACCTTCTGCTCAGCCACCTCGTTCCCCGCCGCTGCGTTTCGCGCCGCCTCGCGCCTCGCCAGCCGACCCTTCGCCCGCTCCTCGTTCGCCCCCGACCCTGGCCCGCGGCAGCAAGGGCGGGCTGCCGGGGCCGCGCACGCTGCTCGGCATCCTCCCCCCCTCCGAGGCCGAGGCGCCCAAGGGGCCGTCCGCCGCCTCCGCCCCGGTGGCCGCCGAGGCGGCGCGCGTCGCCTCGGCCTACGAGCGCGAGCTGCGCGAGAAGGCGGCCAGCGCCGAGGCCCAGGCGGCCGCCCCGTCGAAGCGCGGGAGGATCGTGGCGCTGGTCTCGCTGGTGCTGGTGCTGGCCGGCGCCGGCGCCACCTTCACCTGGTTCCGGGCCCGCTCGCGCGGCGAGGAGCTGGAGCGGGCCCTGCGCGACGCCCGGGTCGGCCTGGCCCGCGACACCCGGGGCTCACTGGCCAAGGCGGCCGAGGTGCTTGCGCAGGCCCGGCAGGGCTCGGCCCACGAGGCGCGGCTGCTCTCGCTGGTGGCGCAGGTCAACGGCCTGCTGGCCGCCGAGCACGGCGAGGCCCCGGCCCGCGCCATCGCGCTCGAGCTGGTCGACCCGGCCGTGGCCGGCGACGGCGCGCTGGCCGCTCGCTGGCTGGTGGCCGCCAACGCCGCCGAGAGGGCCGAGGCGGCCAGGGCGCTCCTCTCGACGCCGGCCGGGGCCACGCCCGAGCCGATCATCCACCGGCTGGCCGGCGAGGTGCTGCTCTCGCGCGGCGAGCTCGACCTCGGCCGGGCGCGGCTGGAGAAGGCCTCGGGCGCCACGCCGCCCCAGCTGGCGGCGCTGGCCCTGCTCGGCGACAGCTACCTGAAGGGCGGCGATCCGGAGCGGGCGCTCGCCCACTACGAGGGGGCGCTGCGAGCCCAGGCGACCCACCCGCGCTCGGTGCTCGGCGCGGCCGAGGCCCGGCTGGCGCTCGGCCAGCCGCTCGAAGGCTCGCTGAAGGAGCTGGCGGCCGTCGAGGGGGACGCCTCCAGCCGGCCGCCGGTCGCCGATCGGCTCCGCTTCGAGCTGACCTACGCCCGGGTGCTGGCCGCCACCGGCGAGCTGACCGTTGCGGTGCGCCGGCTCACGCTGGCCGCCGGGGCGCTCGGCGACTCCTCGCGCCTCGAGGCGGTGCGCGCCGAGGTGCTGCTCGACGCCCGCCGCTGGGAGGAGGCCGAGGCGGCCGCCGCCAAGGCGGTCCGGCTCGAGCCGAAGCAGGCCGACCACCGGGTGCTGCTGGCGAAGACCCGCAACGGCGGCCACCGCTTCCCGGCCGCGCTGCAGGCGCTCGAGGGGCAGGACAACCGCGCCGCCTGGCTGGAGCGCGGCGTCGCCCTCCACGGGCTGGGGCGCCACGAGCAGGCCCGCGCCGCGCTGGAGCGGACCATCCGCGACGGCAAGATGCCGGCCGAGGCGGTCACCTGGTACGCCCGCTCCGACCTGGCGCTGGGGCGGACCGACCGGGCCGTCGAGCTGCTCACCAAGGGTGCGGCCGCCAAGGGGGCGAGCGCGCTGGCGCAGGCGACGCTCGGCGAGGCGCTGCTGGCCGCGAAGCGTCCCGCCGAGGCCGAGAAGGCCTGCCAGGCGGCCATCGCCCGCGACGCCCGGTCGTCCGACGGCCCGCGCTGCCTCGGGAAGGTGCTGCTCTCCACCGGGCGCGCCGCCGAGGCGGTGGCGCCGCTGGAGAAGGCCGTGGCGCTCGACAAGGCCGACACCGAGGCGAAGCGGCTGCTGGCGGCGGCCCGGGCGCCGGCGCCGGCCCCGAAGAAGGCGGCGCCACCGCCGAAGAAGCCGAAGCGGTAGAGCGGGCAGATGTCGCCCTGGGCGGTCACCACTCCGAACGCTCCAGCAGCTGCCGCGTCGCCGCCAAGGTGAACGGGTCGACGCCGGTCCCAAGCTCGCTGGCCACCCGGTCGAGCGCCGCGGTGATGGCGTCGGGGTCGTGGCGGGCCAGGTACTCGGCCACCGCCTCCTGGTAGAGCCGGCTGCGCGACTTGCCGAGCCGCTTCGCCAGCCGCCTCGCCACTGCCACCGCCCAGCCTCCACGAGCCCTCGCCGACCGACCGGGCACTACGGAGCGTGCTTGGCCCAGTCGAGGATGGCGGCCCGGAGCGCCGAGTGCAAGGTCAGCCCTTCGGCGCGGGCACGTGCCTCGAGCACCTTCCAGACCGGGGCCGGGAACCGGATCGAGCGAGGCTCGGTGGGGCCAGTCTCGGTTCCCCGCTTCGGTCGGCCCGGCTTGACGTGGATGGTCCCTTCGGCGGCCAGGCGCGCCGCATAGGGGTTCCGGCGAACGCGGGCCGCGGACCAGTCGATCTCGGGGATCTCCTGGAGCGAGGCCTTCGATGGACCTCTCGGGCTACGCGCCTTCTTCATAGCGTCTCCTCTCCTGGGTCGTAGCGCGGCGAGCGCTGAGCAGGCGAATCGCGTCGTCTTCGAGCTCCGCGTGGACCACCAGCAGCAACCGCGTTCGCTCCGAAACCCCGAGGAGCAGGTTGCGGTCCGCGGCCGCGGTGTCCTCGGTCAGCAGTGCCAGCGGGTCGAGAAAGACCGTCACCGCCTCCTCGAACGTCACGCCGTGCTTCTTCCAATTGGACCTGGCCTTCCGGGTGTCCCAGGTGAACGTGGTCGACATAACTGTATTACTCCTAAGCTGCCGTGGCAACAGTTCAGGGCTCGCACCGCACCGCACAGTCCCGGCTCACCGCCGCCACCGCCCGGCCTCGACGAAGGAGTAGTAGCCGCCGGCCGCCACGATGACGTGGTCACGGGCCAGCACCCCGACCAGCTCGGCGGCGGCGCGCAGCCGCTCGGTCAGGTCGACGTCCTCGGGCGAGGGGGCTGGGTCGCCGCTCGGGTGGTTGTGGACGAAGACCACCGAGTGGGCCCCCTCGCGCACCGCCGGGCGGAGCGCGTCGCGCGGCGAGACCGGGCACTGCGAGAGCGAGCCCTCGGCCACCTGCAGGGCCCGCTGCAGCCGGCCGCGGACGTCGAGCAGGATGACGTGGAACCCCTCGCGGTCGGCGTGGGCGGCGTGGCGCATCAGCTCGTGGACGCGGCGCGGGTCGAGGCAGCGCTCCCCCCGGCGCGGCGGGGCCCAGCCTCCCCGGCGCCCCAGCTCGAAGGCGGCGGCCAGCGCGGCGGCCCGGGCGGCGCCGACCCCCTTGCAGGCGGCGATGGCGTCGGCCGGGGCCCAGGAGAGCTCGGCGAGCGGCGTGGTCTCGAGCAGCTCGGCCGCGGTGGCCCTGGCCGGGCGGCGGCCGGCGCCGAGCACCAGCGCCACCAGCTCGGCGTCGGAGAGGGCGCGCGGCCCCTCGGCCAGCAGCCGCTCGCGCGGCAGGTGCGAGGTCGCCTCGATCGGTGCGGGCATCGGGAGTGGCAGAGCAGGCGGCGTGCCCAAGGGGCGCGGCGGCAAGACGGCGGCACAACGGCGGCGAAGCGGAGGCGCCTCGGAAGCGGCCGGCATGAGACAGGGAGCCGTGGTTCCACGTCTTTTCCCTGACCGGGAGTAATCCCCTGGGAGCCCCGCCTCCCATCCCGCCTCCCATCCCACCTCCCATCCCAGAGTAGCTTCGGAGCCACCCCTCCGGCCGCGCCCCGGACCGGGGAGACCGCGGGACGTCCGGCCCGGAGGCCGGTCCCGAGGGCGGGACGTCCGGTCCCGAGGGCGGTCCCGAGGGCTCCCCGGAGCCCCATGGCCCACAAGACGTGCAACGGCCCGGTCCACCGGGGTCGCCGGTGGCCGGGCCGTGGGTCGAGCGTGAGCGACCGGGCTACTTCTTGGCCGCCTCCTTGATCAGCTCGGCCTCGATGTTGAGGCCGACGTTGTCGCTCACCACCGCGTCGGGGCCGTAGGAGATGCCGAAGTCCTTGCGGTTGAGCTTGCCGGTGGCGGTGACGGCGCGGCGGGTGTTGCCGTACGGGTCCTTCATCTCCTTGGTGAGCGAGGTGACGTCGAGCACCACCGGCTTGGTGACGCCGTGCATGGTCAGGTCACCGGTCACCTTGAGCCCCTCGCCCGCCTTCTCCACCTTGGTCGACTTGAAGGTGATGGTCGGGTACTTGGCGACGTCGAAGAAGTCGGCCCCCTTGAGGTGGGCGTCGCGCTTGGCGTCGCGGGTGCCGATGGTGTTGGCGTCGATGGTGACGTCGACGGTCGACTTGGTGACGTCGGCCTCGTCGACCACCACCTTGCCCTCGGTCTTGCTGAAGTCACCGCGGACGGTCGAGAGCATGAAGTGCTTCACGCTGAAGCCGGCCTGGGTGTGCGAGGTGTCGACGTTCCAGGTGTCGGCGGCCAGGGCGAAGACCGGGAGGGCGACGACGGCGAACAGGATGCTGCGGACGATGCGGTTCATGGGGCTGCTCCTTGTGGCTGCGGTTCGACTGCGACTGCGACAGGCTGCGGAAGTGCTGCTCGGAAGACGAAGGTGCGGAGGCTCAGGGTGGAGTAGGCGAAGCGATCGAAGAGGGTCTCGGCCCGCTCGCCGGGCCAGGCGGCGCCGACGGCGACCAGCAGGGGGTCGAAGTGGTCGCTCTGCGGGTGGGCCCGCTGCGCGCCCGGGGCCAGCCGCTGCCAGCGCGCCAGCGCCTGGCGCTCCTGCAGCGCGGCCCGCTCCCAGGCCCAACGGTCGAAGTCGACGGCCCAGTCGGCCGGCGGCGCGTCGGGGTGGGCGAAGTCGAGGGCGCCGAGGTTGTGGACCAGCCCGCCGCTCGCCACCAGCAGCACCCCCTCGTCGCGCAGCGGGCGCAGCGCCTCGCCGAAGGCGACCAGCGCCTCGGGCGGCACCGCCGGCAGCGCCACCTGCACCACCGGGATCGACGCGCCGGGGAGCGCCAGCCGCAGCGGCACCCAGGCCCCGTGGTCGAGGCCGCGGGCCTGGCTGACCACCGCCGGGACCCCGGCGCCCGAGAGCGTCGCGGCGATGCGCGCCGCCAGGCGGGGCTCTCCGGGGACGTCGTAGCGGAGCCGGTAGAGCGGCTCGGGGAAGCCGAAGAAGTCGTGGATGGTCTCGGGCCGGGCGGCGCCGGTGACGCCGACCAGGCCGCGCACCTGCCAGTGGGCCGAGATCACGGCGATGGCCGCGGGCCGGGCCTCGCCGCTGAGCGACTCGCCGAAGCCGCGCAGCGCCGCCGCGAAGGGCCCCACGTCGAGCGCCGCGGTCGGGGCGCCGTGCGAGACGAAGAGGACCGGCTGCCGCTTCACCTCGCGCCTCCGCCGGCCTGCACCGTGGCCCGCCGGGCGCTGCGCCGCCGCGCCCCGATGGCCCGGCCAGCCGGCGCGAAGAGCTCGATCAGCTGCCCGGCCCACCCGGCCAGCGCCCCCGGCACCACCCGGTAGTGGTGGAACTGCCCGCTGCGCCGCACCGCCACCAGCCCGGCCGCCACCAGCACCTTGAGGTGGTGCGAGACGGTGGCCTGCGCGATGGGGAAGTCGCGCACCAGCTCGGCGCACGACTTCTCCTCGACCATGGCGACGGCCAGCAGCAGCTCGAGCCGGGTCGGGTCGGAGAGGGCCTTGGCGACGCTGGCGACGCTGGCGACGCTGGAGGTGGGAGCGCTCATCGACATATCGATGAGCGTCTATCTAAGCGCGCCGGCGCCGGGCGCAAGCCAATCGCCACCACCCTGCCGGGGCCGGGCGCAAGGGCGCGCCAGGACTCGGGATCAGCGCTTCAGGAACCGCTCGAAGAGCCGGTAGCCTCGCGCCAGCTCGGCCACCTCGACCCACTCGCCGCGCTGGTGGGCCTGGGCGGTGGCCCCCGGCCCGAGGTTGACGGCCGGCACGCCGTGCGCCGCCAGCCGGGCCACGTCGGTCCAGGCCTGCTTCGGCTCGGCCGCCGCGCCGGTCCGGTCAAGCAGCCGCTGCACCAGCGGGTGGTCGCCCCATGCCGGGCAGGCCGGCGAGCGGTCGGTGAGCGTCACCTCGGCGCCGTGGCGCTTGCCGAGCGCCACCAGCTCCCAGGCCGCCTGCTCCAGCGACTTGTCGGGCGCGAAGCGGAAGTTGAGGTTGAGCGTGCAGCGCTCCGGCACCACGTTGCGGGCCTGCCCGCCCTCGATGCGGGTGCAGGTGAGCACCTCGCGGTAGCGCTGCCCGCCGCTCTCCGCCTCGCGCGGCAGCCGCTCGGCCAGCTCGGCCAGCAGCCCGCCGGCCCGGTGCACGGCGTTGTCGCCCTGCCAGGGGCGCGCCGAGTGGGCCGCACGGCCGGTGAAGGTGACGGTGGCGTGGATCGAGCCGACGCAGCCGAGCTGCACCAGGTTGTCGGTCGGCTCGAGGCAGATGGCCAGCGCCGCCTGCTTCAGCTCGGGCGCCTGGGCCAGCACCACCTCCAGCTCGTTCTCCAGGTAGGGCCCCTCCTCGCGCGCGTAGAAGACCAGCAGCAGGTCGCAGAACCGCTCCTCGGCCGGCAGCGCCTCGGCCAGCGCCATCATCAGCGCCAGCCCGCCCTTCATGTCGGAGGCACCCGGGGCCGTGAGCCGGCCGCCCTCGCGCCGCGGCCCGCCCCGGTCGGCGGCGTGGACCGGCACGGTGTCGAGGTGGCCGCAGAGCGCCAGGAGCGGCCGCCCCTCCCGCGCCACCGCGCCGTCGACGCCGACCACCAGCGAGTCGCCGACGCGGCGCAGGTGGGGGAAGCGCCCGGTGGCCCAGGCCTGCACCAGGTCGCAGAGCCCCCGCTCCTCGCCGATGGGCGTGAGCAGCGCGCAGAGGTCGGCGGTCCGCGCCGCCAGCAGCTCCGCCAGCGCCTCGTCGCCCCGACCGTCGCCCCGCCCAGGCATCAGACCTGCACCTCGAACTCCCGCAGCGCGTCGTTGAGCGAGACCTTCTTGTCGGTCGAGGCGCTGCGCCGCCCCACGATCAGCGCGCAGGGGACCTGGTAGACGCCGGCCGGGTACTGCTTGGCCCGGGTCCCGGGGATCACCACCGATCGGGCCGGGACGCGCCCCTTGTAGATGACCTCGGCCGGGCCGGTCACGTCGATGATCGGCGTCGAGGCGGTGATGCAGACGTTGGCCCCGAGCACCGCCTCCTCCTCCACCAGCACCCCCTCCACGAGGATGCAGCGCGAGCCGAGGAAGACGCCGTCCTCGACGATGTTGGGCCGGGCCCCGGGCGGCTCGAGCACGCCGCCGATGCCGACGCCGCCGGCGATGTGGACGTTGCGCCCCACCTGCGCGCAGGAGCCGACGGTGGCCCAGGTGTCGACCATCGACCCGGTGCCGACCCGGGCCCCGACGTTGACGAAGCCGGGCAGCACCACCACCCCCGGCTCCAGGAAGGCGCCGTAGCGGACGATCCCGCCCGGCACCAGCCGCACCCCGGCCGCCTCGAGGTCGCGCTTGAGCGGGACCTTGTCGCGGGCCTGGAACGGGCCGTAGTCGTGCACCACCATGCCGGTGATGCCGAAGTAGAGGTTGACCGCCTGCATCAGCCAGGCGTTGACCCTCCACTCGCCGTCGAGCTTCTCGGCCACCCGCAGCTCGCCGCGGTCGAGGCCGGCCATGGCCCGCTGCACCGCCTCGCGGGCCGCCGGGTCCTCCAGCTTCTTGCGGTCGGCGAAGGCCGCCTCGACGAGCCCCCGCGTCCCGGTCCAGTCGTTCATGGCTTCACGCTCCTCCAGCATTCGATCGCCGCCCGGCAGTCTTCCAGCGTCGGCACCAGCGCCACCCGCACGTACCCCTCGCCGGCGCCGAAGGCGGTCCCCGGCGCCACCACGATCCCGGCCTCCAGCAGCCTGAGCGCGTAGCCGGCCGAGTCGAGCCCGGCCGGCACCTGCACCCAGAGGTAGAGCGTCGCCTCCGAGCCGTGCACGGTCAGCCCCTGCGCGGCGAAGAAGGCGGCGAAGAGGTCGCGCTTCTGCTTGAAGACGGCCCGCCGCTCGGCGGCGTGCAGGTCGTCGCCCCAGGCGGCGGTGGCGGCGGCGTTGACGAAGTCGGGCGAGGCCACGCCGGGGTGGGCGCGCAGCCGCTTGAGGATGGCCACCAGGTCGGCGTCGCCGGCCACGAAGCCGGAGCGGTAGCCGGTCATGCCGCTGCGCTTCGAGCAAGAGTGGATGCAGAGCACGTTCTCCACCTGCACCTGCAGCAGGGAGAGCGGCGGCTCGCCGAAGTAGATGTCGGCGTAGCACTCGTCGGCCACGGCGATGAAGCCGTGCTTCAAGGCGGCGGCGCCGACCCGCTCGAGGTAGTCGCGCGGAGCCATGGCGCCGGTCGGGTTGTGCGGGTGGCTCACCCAGAAGAGCAGCGTCCGGTCGAGCACCCCGGGGCCGAGCGCCGCCGGCTCGACCAGGAAGCGGTTGGCCGCGGTGAGCGCCACCTTGACCGGCTCGAGGCCGGCGAAGCGGGCCCCCACCTCGTAGGTCGGGTAGCCCGGGTCGGGCATCACCACCAGGTCCCGGCCCGGCTGGCCCCGGAAGGCGAGCGGCAGGTGGAAGATGGTCTCCTTGGCACCGGTGGCCGGGACCACCTGGGTCTCCGGGTCGACGGCGACCCCGAAGCGGCGGGCCAGGTAGCCGCTGACGGCGCGGCGCAGCGCCGGAGTCCCGAGCGCGCTCGGATACTGCGAGACCTCCGGGACGGCCGCCTTGAGCGCCTCGCGGAGGAAGGGCGGGGTCGGCTCCCTGGGGTCTCCGAGGCCGAAGTCGAAGAGCCGGCGCCCCTCGGCCCGCAGGCGGGCCTTCCGCTCGTCGAGCGCCACCATCAGGTTGGGCTGGAGCTGCCCGAGGACCGGGTTCTTCGGGGGGGCGCGCACGGCCCGTCGAGGATATGCCCACGGGCCCGAAAACGCACTATAAGCCGGGTCATGTTGCACTACGACGTGGTGGTCATCGGGTCGGGTCCGGCGGGCGAGAACGGCGCGATCCAGGCGGCGGCGTTCGGCAAGAAGGTGGCGCTGGTGGAGAAGGAGGCGGTGCCCGGCGGAGCCTGCGCCAACACCGGCACCATCCCCTCCAAGGCGCTGCGCGAGACGGCGCTGGCCATCAAGCAGGCGCGCAGCCGCGACGCCCACGGCATCGAGCTCAAGGTCTCCAACACCGTCACGGTGCCGGAGCTGATGGGCCGGCGCGGGCTGGTGACGGCCCGCGAGCACAGCCGCATCCGCGACGGCTTGAGCCACGCCGGGGTCGAGTACTTCCGCGGCAAGGCCAGCTTCGTCGACCCGCACACCATCAAGATCAACTCGCCGGGCGGCTTCAGCACCCAGGACGTCACCGCCGACGTCGTGCTGCTGGCCACCGGCACCCGCCCCTTCCACCCGCCCCAGTACAAGTTCGACAACGCCCGGGTCTACGACTCCGACTCGATCCTGCTGCTCGACCGGGTGCCGCGCTCGCTGGCCATCCTCGGCGGCGGCGTGGCCGGCGTGGAGTACGCCTCGATCTTCGCCGCGCTCGGCGTGCACGTGCACATCGTCGACTCCAAGGACCGGCTGCTCCCCTGGCTCGACGCCGACCTCTCCATCGCCATGCAGGAGGCCTTCGTCGAGTCGGGCATCGAGCTTCACCAGCGGCTGCGGGCCACCGTGGTCGAGCCGGGCGAGCGCGACGTGCTGGTGACCCTCTCCACCGGGTCGCGCATCGTCGCCGAGAAGGTGCTGGTGGCGGGCGGGCGGCTCGGCAACGTCGAGTCCCTCAACCTCCCGGCCGCCGGCCTCGACGCCACCGACAAGGGGATCATGGAGGTCACGCCCAACTACCAGACCAAGGTGCCGCACATCTACGCGGCCGGCGACCTGGTCGGCTTCCCCGGGCTGGCCTCGGCCTCGATGGAGCAGGGGCGCATGGCGATGATCCACGCCTGCGGCAAGGGGCGGAGCCGGATCTCCGACCTGCTGCCGGTCGGCATCTACACCATCCCCGAGGTCTCCTCGGTCGGCGAGACCGAGGAGTCGCTCAACACCAAGCTGGTCCCCTACGTCTCCGGCAAGGCCAGCCTGGTCGGCAACGCCCGCGCCAACCTGGTGGGCGAGGCGACCGGCTTCGTGAAGATCCTGGCCGGCCGGGGCGACCGCAAGATCCTCGGCGTCCACGTCATCGGGCCGCACGCCTCGGAGCTGGTCCACCTCGGCCACGCCGTCATGGCGCTGGGCGGCGACCTCTCCTACTTCGAGCAGGCGGTCTTCAACTACCCGACGCTGGGCGAGGCCTTCAAGTACGCCGCCTTCGACGCGCTCGAGAAGCTGAAGGGGACGTAGCTACCCGATCCTCGCCCGCGCCTGCGAGAGCGCCGAGTGGACCTGCTCGAGCGCCCGCTTGGCGGCGTCGAGCTGCTCGCGATCGCGCTGCAGCGACTCGAGCTCGGCCGCCAGCCCATCGCGCTCCCGCGCCGTCTCGGCCAGCGCCGCCCGCAGCCGGGCCGCGTCGGCCCCGGCGTCGCGCAGCTCCTCGGTGAGCCGCTCCACCTCGGCGGCCCGCTCCAGCCGGCCGGCCGCCTCGTCGTCGGCCCGGCGCGAGACCTCCTCCAGCAGCCGGGCCCGCTCCTCGTCGATGGCGCCCATGGCCTGGGCGCGCCGCAGCGCCTCGTCGCGCTCGGCCTCCAGCGCCCCCAGCTCGGCCAGCAGGTCGGCCAGCACCTGCCGCTTCTCCTCCAGCTCGCCCTCCACCGCCGCGGAGCGGGCCTGGGCCTCGCGCCCCTCGCCGGCGGCGCGGGCCAGCTCGGCCCGGGTGGCGTCGAGATCGGCGCGCAGCGCCAGCTCGCGCTCGCGGACGTGGCCGAGCTCGGCCTCCAGGTCGCGGGCCAGGCCGAGCACCTGCGCGGCGGCGCGGGCCGGGTCGCCGGGCGCCGGCTCGGTGCGGAGCCGCGGTCGCGAGGCCTCGGCGACGCGCCGCTTGATCTTGTCGAGCCGCTCCCGGCGGGCCCCGAGGTCGTCGGCCTCGGGCGCGGAGCCCCGCGGCGTGACCGTGGCCGGCGCGAAGGCCTGGCCGGTGGCCTGGGCCGGGGCGTTCACCGCGGCGGCCGGCGCCGGGGCAGCGGCCTGGACGGTGGCCGGGGCCGGCTCCGGCGCGGCGACCGGCTCCTGCATCCGCGCCTCGGCGGCGCGGGCGATGGCCGCCATGCTGGAGGGAGCCACCGGGGGAGCGCGCACCGCTGGCGGTGCGTCCTCGACGCGCTCCTCGAGCGGCAGGGTGCCGAGCTGGCTGCCACTCTTGAGGCGCGGCTTGAAGCGGGGGACGTTGGAGTCGAAGGCCTTGCGCATGATGGTCACGCTCCCGCGGCGCCTGGGCGGGACTTCCCCAGGGCGCCGATGCGGCCGAGGATCTCCACCTGGAGCGCCTCGATGTCGTTGGCCCCCTTCGAGTCGGGGTCGTACCCGAAGACCGGGCAGCCCTCGCTCGAAGCCTGGGCGAACTTGGTGCACTGCCGGACCACGCTCTTCAGCAGGTACTCCGGGTAGTGGGTCTTCAACGCGTCGAGCGCCTCCCGGGCGATCCGGAAGGTCTGGTTGAAGGCGTTGACGACGATGAAGATGTGCTCGAGCTGGTGCGAGAGGTCGGTCTCGAGCCCCTGCACGGTCTCGAAGAGCAGCCGCAGCCCGTCGTAGGAGAGGAAGTCGGCCAGCACCGGGATGACCAGGTCGTTGGCCGCCATCAGGGCGTTGAGGTTGAGCAGGCCGAAGGACGGCGGCGCGTCGAGCACCACGAAGTCTTACCGGCCCCTGGCCTCCTCCAGCGCCTTGGCGAGCCGGAACTCGCGCCCCGCCATGGGCATGAGCGAGAGGTCGATGGTCGACATGGCCAGGTTGGCCGGCACCAGCTCGAGGTTCGGCATGCGGGTGCGGACCGTCACCTCGGCGATGGGGGTCTTTCGGATCAGCACGTCGAAGAGGGTCGCCCTGGCGTCGCCCCCCTCGTGGCCGAGGCACTTGGTGGCGTGCCCCTGCGAGTCGAGGTCGACCACCAGCACCCGGTAGCCACGCTCGGCCAGCCGGTAGGCGTAGGAGGTGGAGAGGCTGGTCTTGCCGGTGCCGCCCTTGAAGTTGAGGAAGAGCTGGACGCGGCAGGGAACCGGCGCCGGCCCCGGCTTCTTGAGCTTCTCCCGCAGCTCGGCGAGCACCTCGGGGCCGTAGGCCTCCCGCTTCCCCAGCGCGCCGTCGACCTGGCGCGGGGTGGCGCCGACGATCTCGGCGAGGCGCTTCACGCTGTAGCGGACGTTCTCCATCGCTCCCCTTACGCCATGCACCAGCGTGGACCGCGCCGCACCACTGCGCCGCGGCCGGCCAGCACCTCGAGCGCGGCGTCGACCCGGACCGGCGGAGCGGCGCAGACGCGCGCCAGCTCGTCGGCCGACAGGCCGCGCAGGGCGCCGCGCAGCTCCAGCAGCAGCGTGGCCTCGAGCGCGCCGGGCGCCGTTGCGGCCGGGGCGGTGGCCGGGGCCGAGGTTGGGGCGACAGCGACGGCCGGGGCCTCGAGCAGGGCGACCCGGCTCCGCGGCGCGGCGGCGTGGGCGACCCGGGCAGGCAAGACCGGCGCAACCGGCGTGGCGGCGCGGGTCGGTGCGGCGGCGACCGCGACCGGAGGCGCCGGGCGGACCGGAGGCGCCACGGCGACCGCCCTCGGGGCCGGCGCGACGCGAGGGGGCGGAGCGGTCCGCTGGTACTTGTCGAGCGCCCGCCGCGTCTGCTCGCTCTCGCGCCCGCAGAGCGCGGCGCTGGCGGCGCGGGCCACGCCCGGGTCGGCGTCGCGGAGCGCAGCGCAGAGGGCCGTCTCGGCCACCTCGCCGCGGGCGAAGCCGAGCAGCACCGCGGCGCGCCGCCGGACCAGCGGGCTCGGGTCCCCGAGGCCGCGGGCCAGGTGCGGCAGCGCCGAATCCTGCGCCACCGCCGACATCATCTCCAGCGCCGCGGCGCGGACCGCGGGGCGGGTGTCGGACAGCGCCCCGATCGCCAGGCCGGCAGCGAACGGCTCCTGGAAGCGCCCCAGCGCCTCGAGCAGCGCCACCTTGACGTCGGCGTCCGGCTCGCGACCCAGCGCCGCGGCCAGCAGCGGCGCCGAGGCCCGGGCGCCCAGCGCCGCCAGCTGGCGGATGGCCCGCAGCCGCGCCGGCGGCTCGCCGGCCTGCAGCTCGGCCATGGCCCGCTCGTAGAGGACGCGGTCGGCGCGGGTGGGGAGCAGCCCGGCCAGCGCGGTGGCGTCGGCGCGGGTGAAGACGGTGCGGCCGGCGGCGAGGAAGTCACCGGCCAGCTCGGCCACGGCGGCCGGGCCGGTGCCGACGCGTTGGGCGATGCCGACACGCGGGCCGGTGGCGGCCGGCGGTGGGCCGTTGGCGGTGCCCGGGGGGCCCGCCTCGGCGGCGGCCTTCCAGGCCCGCAGCGCCTCGATCTCGGCGCGCAGCTCGGAGATGAAGCCGGCCAGGTCGGAGTCGTCGGCGTCGGCCGGCGCCTGCCCCTCGCGGCCGGGTGCGCCGCCGAGCCGGGCCCGCTCCACCAGGCCGCCCAGCAGCCGCTCGCGCTCCGTCTCCAGCAGCGTGACCCGCTCGGCCAGCTCGGCCTCACGCAGCGTGAAAGCGCCCTGTGCGCCGCGGGCGCTGGCCAGCGCCTGCGCCAGCTCGGTCTCGCGGGCCCGTGAGGCGGCGGCGTCGGCGCGGGCGCGCTCGGCCACCTGGCGCGCCGCGGCCAGCTCCGACTCGAGCTGCGCCAGCTTGCACTCGAAGAAGACGATCTTCTCCAGCGCGCTCCGCAGGAGCTCGCCTGGAGCCGTCGCCCAGTCTTCCGATGGCCGCCGCCCGTCCATTCCCCGTCCACCCTCGCCACCCGAACAGATCCCGCCCTGATCACGGGATCTTGCTGCGATATCGGAGAGTAGCCGCTCGGATCCGGGAAGGCAAATTCTTGACAGGTCTCCCGCTCCGCCTCGCGCGGCTAGGACCTGGCCGCCTCGAGCCCGCGGGCGTTCGGTCCGTGCTCGCTGCGCCAGAGCAGGAAGGAGAAGACGAAGCCGGCTGTCGAGAGCGCCGCCAGCATCCAGATCACCGGCACCCAGCCGGCCGGCTGGGCGGCGCTGGCCCCGGTGGCGTCCTTGACCGCCCCCATCCCCCAGGCCATCACGGCCCAGGCCGCCTGCTGGAAGAAGGTCATGAGCGCGTAGGCCGAGCCGAGCCGCTCCTCCGGCACCAGGTAGGTGACAGCCGGCCAGAGCACCGCCGGCACCAGCGCGAAGGCCAGCCCGAGCATCGCCATGGAGAGCTCGAGCGGCAGCCTGGTGTAGGCCATGAGCAGGAAGGGCGGCACCAGCAGCGCCGAGCCGATCAGCATGAAGAGGGCCCGCTTGCCGACCTTGTCGACGATGAGGCCGAAGATGGGCATACCGATCATCGAGAAGAGCGGCAAGAGCGACTTGAGCTCGCCGGCCCGCTCCGGCGTCATCCCGTGGGCCTCGATGAAGAAGAGGTTGGCGAAGGTGCGGAACGGGAAGATCGAGGCGTAGAAGGCGACGCAGAGCCCGACCACCCACCAGTAGCCGAGGTCGAAGCGGACCAGGTCCTTGAGCACCAGCTTGTCGGTGGCGCCGGCACGCGGCACCGCGTAGCGGCCGGCCGCGGTCCGCTCCAGCCCGGCGTAGATCACCGCGAAGACCAGCCAGCCGAGGCCGAACGCCGCCGCCAGCAGCAGCGGCTTCTGCCAGGAGGCGAAGAGCGGCTGGAAGAGGTCGGGCGACTGGTCGGCCAGCCAGGAGCCGCCACGCGCCACCAGCAGCTGGAGCGCCATGGCGAAGGAAATCTCCTTGCCCTTGAACCAGCGCCCCACCACCGTGGTCGAGGCGACGATGAAGAGCTCCGAGCCGATGCCGAGCAGGAAGCGGCCGGCCATCATCCCGGCCCATGGCGACGACGGGAGCATGGCCGGCAGCAGGGCGAGCAGCAGCGTGCCCAGGGCGCCGACCGCGGCGAAGAGGATGGCCGAGGCGGCCATGCCCAGCCGGTCGATCAGCACGCCGCCGGCGATGAGCGTCAGCAGCGCCGCCACGTTGTAGCTGGTGTCGAGCAGGCCGAGCTGCTCGCCGGTGACGCCGAAGGCCTTCTCCAGCAGCGGCGCCACCGGGTAGAGGGCGTCGAAGGTGTAGTAGCAGCCGAACATAGCCAGGCTGCAGGCGGCCAGCACCAGCCAACGATAGCCGGCCGGGGGCGGCGGGCGGACGTCGACCGCGGGCGCGGTGGGGGCGGACATGGGGGCGCAGACTAGCACCCCGGGGCGGTCAGAGACGGGCCAGGCCTCGCGGGGAGAGCATCACCTGGTCGCCGACCCGGAACGGCACCTGCCCCCGGTAGCGGTAGGTGCGCAGGCTCCCCTCGTCGTAGCGGACGGTGACGTCGTAGAACCAGCGGGTCTCGCCGCCGCGGCTGGCGTCGGCGCCGATCATGGCGCCGGCCATCGCGCCGAAGATGCCGCCGCCGTGGCCGCGGGTCATGGCGCTGCCGAGCACGCCGCCGATCACGGCGCCGGCCGCCGCGCCGGCCACCGGGTCGCCCTGGTAGGCCTCGACGGTCTCGCTGATCTGCGCGACGCGGCCGTACCAGACCTGCTCCTCGGCCGGGGCGGTCCCGTCCTCGGACCAGGTGCGGGTCGTCGACTGCACGCCGACGCAGCCGCTGAGGAGCAGCACCGGGAGCAGCAGGGTGGCGAGTCGAGTTGCGCGCATGGGTCGTCTCCTCCAGGTTCAACACCGGCCGGGCCCTTGCCCTGCCAAGCTCACTTGGGTATTGCACACGGCGGACCAGCCAGGCGACCGGCGCAAGCCCGCGTCATGACTATAGATCGATCTCAAGCGCGGGGCGTGAACTGTGGCGGGGCGGCACGCCCGGCACGCTCACCGCCCCGGTCGAGCCAGCGCCTGGCCTGCCCTACTCGTCGACCAGGACAGCCTCGACCCGCCGGTTCCTGGCGCGGCAGGCCGCGGTCTCCTCGGTACAGCGCGGCGTCGACCAGCCGAACGAGCGGCTGGAGAGCAGCACCGAGGTCAGCCCCTTCCCCCTCAGGTACTCGAGCACGGCGTCGGCCCGGCGCTCGCCGAGCCGCAGGTTGTAGCCCTCGGCGCCGAGCTTGTCGCAGTGCCCTTCCAGCCGCACCGCCCCGGAGCTCCGCGCCAGGCAGGCGGCGAACCGATCGAGCGCCTTCTTCGACGCGCCGTCGAGCGTCGCGCGGTTGAAGGGGAACGGGACCGGCTTGAGCGCGCAGGCCGCCTTGGCCCCCGCTGCGGCCGCGGTCGCCGGCCTGCGAGGGCCCGGCACGGGGGCCGGGGTGGCCGCGGGCAGGGCCGCGACCGGCACCGGGGTGACCGCGGGCGCAGTGACTGGCTCCGGGTTGGCCGCTGGAGCGGCCGCGACCGGCTCCGGATTGGCCGCGGTGGCCTGGCCCGACCCGCCGGCGCGGTCCGAGGCGTACGACGTCGCGGAGAGCTCGAGGCGGTACCGGCTCTCCCAGGGCACCAGGAAGCCCGACTTGCGCACCACGCTCGCCTTCACCGCGGTGACCTCGCCGCTGGGGGCCTTCACGTCGAGGTGACCTCCCAGCTTGAAGCGGTAGTCGTCGAGGTAGGAGAAGAACCCGGACTCGCCCTCGAGCCGGATCTCGACGTCGACCGAGTGGGGGCCGGAGGGGATCGGCGACTCGAGGAGCGGCCTCTCCTCCGCCGCCATCGGCGTGGGGAGCGGCAGCACCTTGCCGTCGAGCCGGACCTCCACCTGCTTGAACGCCACCCCGTCGGCATGGCGCGGGCCGAGGTAGAACTCGAGCAGCGCGTCGTCGGCGGCCGACGCCGTCAAGGGGAGAGCCAGCAACACCAGGGCCAGGCAGCGAGTACGCACCAGTGACTCCTCGTCCGAGACACTCACGGTTCAGCGTCTCTTCGCGCACGAACCTAGCAAAATCGGCGAGAGGTCGGGGCGTGTGGCGTCGTCGACCCCCCGGGAAGGGGGGCGACATGGGTTGCCTCCTAGTGAGTATCCTCCGGGTACATCCGGTCGAGGTCATGGTCGGCCAGCACCGGCTCGGTGACGCCGGCCGCCTCCCAGGCCCGGACCGCCGGGTGGGCCAGCAGGGTCCGCAGCACCTCGCCCGCCTCACCGGCCGGCTCCACGCCGTAGGTCTGGAAGCGCCAGGCCACCGGCGCGAAGTAGGCGTCGGCGGCGCTGAAGACGCCGAGGAGGAAGGGGCCGCCCTGGCCGAAGCGGCGGCGCGCCTCGGTCCAGAGCGCCTCGATGCGCGCGATGTCGGCCAGGACCGCCTCGTTGCGCCGGCGCCGCGGGCGGCGCCCCGCGAGGTCCATGGAGAGCTGGCTGCGCAGCGCCCCGAAGCCCCCGTGCATCTCGGCGCAGGCCGAGCGGGCGAAGGCGCGCGCCACGGGATCGGCCGGCCAGACGCCGGGATGGCGCTCGGCCAGGTACTCGACGATGGCCAGCGAGTCCCAGACCTGCACCGGCCCGTCCTCCAGCACCGGGACGCGGCCACCGGGGAGCCGGGCGAAGCGCCCGACCTTGCCGGCGTCGGGGGCGAGCGAGACGAGCTGCTCGGTGAAGGGGATGCCGAGCCCGCGCAGCAGCAGCCAGGGGCGGGCCGACCAGGAGGAGTAGCGCTTCTCGCCGACGTTGAGGATGTAGGCCATGGAGGAGATATAGGCCCCCTCCTCCATGGCGTGCCACCCCGCGCGCGGGGCCTGGGCCCCGGGCGGGAGCCAAGCCAGCCGTCAGCGGCCGGCGCTGACCGCCTTGAGGCTCTCCTCGAGCCTGCCGAGGAAGATGTCGAGCTGCGGGTAGCCGATGGTGAGGGCCGGCTCGACGCGGAGCACCCGGGCGTTGATGTAGGTGCCGGAGATCAGGATCTGCCGGGAGAAGAGCTCGCTGGCCACCTTGTAGCCGAGGTCGTTGTCGGTGAACTCCATGCCCAGCATCAGGCCGCGGCCGCGCGCCAGCTTCATGACCTTGGGGTACCTGGCCGCCAGCCCGTTCATCTGCTTGAGCAGGTACTCGCCCTTCTCGGCGGCCGCCTTGAGCAGGTCCTCCTCCAGCAGCACGTGGATGGTGGCGATGGCGGCGGCGCAGGCGAGCGGGTTGCCGCCGAAGGTGGTGGTGTGGAGGAAGGGGTTGTCGATGTACTTCTGCCAGGTCTTCTGGGTGCCGACCACGGCGCCGATGGGCATGACGCCGCCGCCGAACCCCTTGCCGAGCGCCATCAGGTCCGGGGTGACGCCGTCGTGCTCGCAGCAGAACATCTTGCCGCTGCGCCCCATGCCCGACTGGACCTCGTCGAAGACCAGCATGGCGCCGTACTCGTCGCAGATGGCGCGGGCCGCGGCCAGGTAGCCGGGGGGCGCCACCACGATGCCGCCCTCGCCCTGGATCGGCTCGATGACCACCGCGGCGACCCGGTCGCCGGTGAACTCGCCGCTCTTGAGCACCATGGCCAGCGAGTCGACGTCGCCGAACGGCACGTGCATCCAGTTGAGCAGCGGCAGGAACTGCTCGCGGAAGAAGGCCTTGGAGGTCCCGCCGAGCGCGCCCAGGGTCTTGCCGTGGAAGGCGCCGATGGTCCCGACCAGCTTGCGGCGGCCGGTGGTGAGCATGGCCATCTTCAGGCAGCCCTCGACCGACTCGGTCCCGGAGTTGGAGAAGAAGGAGTACTGCAGGTCACCGGGGGTGATCTGCGACACCAGCTTGGCGAGGTAGGTGCGGAGCGGGTCGATCAGCTCCTGCGAGTGGATGGCCTGCTTCTGCAGCTGGTCGGTGACCGCCTTCAGCACCTTGGGGTGCCGGTGGCCGACGACGTAGATGCCGAAGCCACCGAGCATGTCGATGAACTCCTTGCCGTTGACGTCGCGGAAGACCGCCCCCTCGTCCTCCCACTCCACCGCCGTGTAGTCGGTGGAGACCGACTTGCGGTACTGCAGGAAGCCGGCGTTGACGTGCTCGTTCCAGAACTCGACCGACTCCTTGATGACCTTCTTGCGCTCCTCGGGGTTGAGGGTCTTCTTGGCGATGAGATCCATCACCTGGTTCGACTGCTGAAGCGCACCCTTGAGATCCTGGGCCATGGCGACTCCTCTGCGGAAAAGGCGACGTGTTGGAGAATGGGAATGGTAAGTGGCGCGGCGCCGCGTCGGGCGGCGCGCGCTGGCGGCCTCGAGTCAGGCCGGGGGAGGCTGTGCGCTCAGGTTCGGGGTCACGGCAGCACCGGGCGCAAGCTCTCGCGAAACACGTCGGTATGCAAGTCGACGTCGGCGGCGGTGGTGGCCGGGCTGATCAGCGCCATGTTGTGGAACGGGGTCATCAGCACCCCGCGGTTGAGCGCGGCGAGGTGCATGTAGCGGTCGAGCTCGCCGTCGATGGCGGCGGCCGCCTCGCCGCCGTTGCGGGGCGCGGCGGCGCGGAACCAGTATTCGGCGCGGGCCCCGAGCCGCTTGACGATCCAGGGCAGCTCGAGCTCGGCGATGATCCCCTCGACCCCGGCGGCGAACCGCTCGGCCAGCGGGATCATGCGGGCGTAGGCCTTCTCGGTCAGCACCTCGCCGAGCGTGGCGCGCATGGCGGCCACCGCCAGGGCGTTGCCGGCCAGCGTCCCGCCGATGCCGCCGGTGTCCGACAGGTCCCGGTCGGTGACGGCGCGCCAGCGGGCCGCCACCTCGGCGGTGAAGCCGTAGACCGCCGCCGGGATCCCCGAGGCGATCGCCTTGCCGAGGGTGACGACGTCGGGCGAGAGCCCCCAGGCGCGGGTGCAGCCGCCCGGCCCGGCCGAGAGGGTGTGGGTCTCGTCGATGATGAGCAGCGTACCGTGCTTGCGGGTCAGGGCCCGCAGCGCCTCGTGGAAGCCGGGGTCGGGCAGGACGATGCCGATGTTGGTCATGGCCGGCTCGGCCAGCACGCAGGCCACGTCGCCGGCCGAGAGCTCGCGCTCCAGCGCCGCCAGGTCGTTGAACTCGACCACCCGGGTGGTGACCGCCGGGTTCACCGGCGGTCCGACGTTGCCGGGGCGCGGCCCGACCCGGCCGTCGGGGCCGAGCGTGGCGAAGGTCTCGTCGACGGTGCCGTGGTAGCACCAGTTGAAGACCAGCACCTTGGGTCGCCCGGTGATCTGCCGGGCGATGCGGATGGCGAAGCGGTTGGCGTCGGTGGCGGTCATGGCCAGCTGCCACGAGGGGAGCCCGAAGCGGCGCGCCAGCTCGGCCGAGACCGCCAGCGCCTCCTCGGTCGGGAGCATGAAGGTGATGCCGCGGTCGAGCTGGGCCTTGATGGCGACGAGCGCCGCGTCGGGGGCGTGGCCGGTCATCGCCCCGGTGTCGCCGAGGCAGAAGTCGATGTAGGTCCGGCCGTCGACGTCGGTGAAGCGCGCCCCCTTGGCCCGCTCCACGAAGAGCGGGAAGGCGCCGGCCCAGCGGGTCATCCAGCTCATGGGGACGCCGTCGTGCAGGTGGGTCTTGGCCTGCTCGAAGAGGGCGAGCGAGCGCGGGTGCTCGGCGGTGAAGCGGGCCAGCTCCGCCGCGAGGGCGGCCGACAGGCGGTTTCGGTCGATGCTCCTCATGGCGCTCCTTGGGGATGGCGGCTCGGACCGGTCGATACAGAGCACCGGGTGTGCCAGTTCACCGGGGGCCCCGGGCGAGGGGCGCGCGGTGCCGGACAGCGCTGGGCGCGGTGCCGGGCGCGGCGGGCGCGGGGGCGCGGTGCCGGACATGCTTGAGCTTGCGGTGCCGGCTTGCGGTGCCGGACATGGCTCAAACTGCCGGTAACACGGCGATTCCCGGCGACGGAGCGCATCGCCTCATGGCCGCGAGCGGCCTCGCCACGGCTCAGCGACCTGCCCCCACCGCGCCCGCCCCGTCGTTGTCGCCCGATATGCGCTGTTGCCAACTTCATGCGCGTTGGCATAGATCGGCCATGCTCCGACGCGCCGACCCTGAGCGGTCACTCGACGGCTGGCTCACCGAGGCCGGGCTCGACGCCGACTCGCTGGCCCGCGCCCTCATCTTCGGTCCGCGCCGCGGCGTCGCCATCGCCGACACCGACGGGCTGGTCCGCTTCGCCGGCGGTCCGGCCGCCGAGGCGCTGGCGCTGGAGCCGGGCGAGCCGCTGGTGGCGGCGGTGCCCGAGCTGGCCGCCGACCTGGAGCGCGCCCTTCGCGGCGAGCCGCCCGGCGAGCAGCTGGCGGTGCGCCGCGGCGAGGTGAGCCTGCTGGCCCGCCTCGCGCCGATCCGAGGGCCGCGCGGGGTGGGCGGGGTCCTCTGCGTGCTGGTCGACGGCGCCGAGCGCGACGACGTGCTGCGCCGCATGCGCGACGGCGAGGCGCTGGCCCGCGAGCTGGAGGCGATCATCAACTCGATGTCCGACGGCCTCTGGATCTGCGACGGGCAGGCGCGGGTGCTGCGCATCAACCCGGCCTCGGCCCGGCTCAACTCGGTGGAGCCGTCGCAGGTGGTGGGGCGCAGCATGACCGAGCTGCTCGAGGAGGGGGTCTTCGACCGCTCGGCCACGCTCGAGGTGCTGCGGACCGGGAGGCCGGTCAACATGCTGCAGTCGCGCCGCGGCCGGAAGCTGGTGCTGACCGGGGTGCCGGTCCGCGACGACGCCGGCGAGCTGATCCGCGTGGTCGTCAACGAGCGCGACGTCACCGAGATCGAGGCGCTGCAGCACGACCTGGAGGAGCAGGAGGCGATCCGGGACCGGGCCCGCAACGAGATGCAGGAGATGCGCATCGAGATGGTCGAGTCGAAGCGGGTCATCGCCAAGAGCCCGGCCATGCAGCGGGCGCTGCGCCAGGCCATCAAGGTGAGCGGCGCCGACTCCACGGTGCTGGTGCTGGGCGAGTCGGGCGTCGGCAAGGGGCTCTTCGCCGACCTGATCCACAAGTACTCGCCGCGCTCCGGCAAGCCGCTCGTCAAGGTCAACTGCGGCGCCATCCCCGACTCGCTGGTGGAGGCGGAGCTCTTCGGCTACGAGAAGGGGGCCTTCACCGGCGCCCAGGAGAAGGGCAAGGCCGGCTACTTCGAGCTGGCCCAGGGCGGCACCCTGTTCCTCGACGAGATCGCCGAGCTCCCCCTCTCCTCGCAGGTGAAGCTGCTGCGCTTCCTCGAGGACCACCGCATCACCCGGGTCGGCGCCACCGCCAGCCGCGAGGTCGACGTCCGCATCATCGCCGCCACCCACCGCGACCTGCAGGAGATGGTCGACCAGGGGCTCTTCCGCCTCGACCTCTTCTACCGGCTCAACGTCATCCCGCTCGCCATCCCGCCGCTGCGCGAGCGCCCCGAGTGCATCCTCCCGGTGCTGCGCCACTACGTCGAGCACTACAGCGCCAGGCTGGGGGCGCGCCGGCGCCTCTCCCGCGCCGCCACCGACACGCTGCTCGCCTACCGCTGGCCCGGCAACGTCCGCGAGCTGATGAACCTCTGCGAGCGGCTGGTGGTGATGTCCGACACCGAGGTGATCGACGCCGGGGACCTCCCGCCCAACATCACCGCCGCGACCGGCGAGGGGACGCTGGCGCCGACCGTGCTCGGCGAGGAGTCCACGCTCGACGAGGCGCTGGAGCGGACCGAGCGGATCATGCTGCTGCGGGCCCGGCAGCGGCACGGCAACCAGACCGACATGGCCCGGGCCCTCGGCGTCAACCAGTCGACCATCGCCCGCAAGCTGAAGCGCTACGGCATCACCTGAGCCGGCGCCGCCATGCAGCGCCGCATGGTCGCGCCATGGCGGGCGCGCGGCCGGCGCCCCGGGACCGGGGGCGGGCGGTCTGGAGCCGAGGTCCGGAGCCGAGGTCCGGCCCCCTGGACGGCACCGGGCGCCGATGTCCGGCACCGGGAAATGCCGAGTAACGGCAGTGACCTCGCGACGCTCGACGCGGCGGAGGCGGCCGGCGCGGCCGGGCCTGGCCGGGGCAGGGGTCGGGACAGGGGCCGGGCCGCCGGTACGAGCGGTGGCACGCTTCTGGCTCATGCCACCGGAATGGCCTTCACGGTCCCCCTCAAGAACGAGTTCCTGCTCCGGCAGTGCTGCTTCATCCGCGGCGCCTGGATCGACTCGGCCGACGGCCGCACCATCACGGTCAAGAACCCGGCCACCGGGGGCGTCATCGGCACGGTGCCGCGCATGGGGGCCGAGGAGGCCCGTCGCGCCGTGCAGGCGGCCGCCGCCGCGCTCCCGGCCTGGCGGGCCCGGACCGCCAGGGAGCGGGCCGCGGTGCTGCGCAGCTGGTTCGAGCTGATCATGGCCAACCAGGAGGATCTCGCCACGCTGATGACGGCCGAGCAGGGCAAGCCCATGGCCGAGTCGCGCGGCGAGATCGCCTACGCCGCCGGCTTCATCGAGTGGTTCGCCGAGGAGGCCAAGCGGGTCTACGGCGACACCGTGCCCCAGCACGAGGCCGACAAGCGCCTCCTCGTGCTCAAGGAGCCGGTCGGCGTGGTGGCCGCCATCACCCCGTGGAACTTCCCGGCCGCCATGATCACCCGCAAGGCCGGCCCGGCGCTCGCGGCCGGCTGCACCGTGGTCCTCAAGCCCTCCAGCGCCACCCCCTTCTCGGCGCTGGCCCTGGCCGAGCTGGGCGAGCAGGCCGGGCTGCCCGCCGGCGTCTTCAACGTCATCACCGGCGACTCGGACGCCATCGGCACCGAGCTGACCACCAACCCCACGGTCCGCAAGCTCTCCTTCACCGGCTCGACCGAGGTCGGCAAGCGGCTGATGGCCCAGTGCGCCTCGACGGTGAAGAAGGTCTCGCTGGAGCTGGGCGGCAACGCGCCGTTCATCGTCTTCGACGACGCCGACCTCGACGCCGCCGTGCTCGGCCTCCTCCAGAGCAAGTTCCGCAACAGCGGTCAGACCTGCGTCTGCACCAACCGCGTGCTGGTGCAGGACGGGGTCCACGACCTCTTCGCCAGGAAGCTGGCCGCCGCGGTGGGCAAGCTCGAGGTGGGCGACGGCCTCGAGGCCAGGACGCAGCAGGGACCGCTCATCGACGAGGCGGCGGTCGAGAAGGTGGAGGCGCACATCGCCGACGCCGTCGCCAAGGGGGCCAGGGTCGCCACCGGCGGCGCCCGCCACGCGCTCGGCGGCACCTTCTTCCAGCCGACCGTCCTCACCGGCGTGACGCCGGCCATGCTGGTCTCGCGCGAGGAGACCTTCGGCCCGGTGGCGCCGCTCTACCGGTTCAAGACCGAGGAGGAGGCGCTCCAGCTGGCCAACGACACCCAGTTCGGCCTGGCCTCCTACTTCTACACGCGCGACCTGGCCCGCGCCTGGCGGGTCTCGGAGCGGCTCGAGTACGGCATCGTCGGGCTCAACACCGGCCTCATCTCCACCGAGGTCGCCCCGTTCGGCGGCGTCAAGGAGTCGGGCAGCGGGCGCGAGGGCTCCAAGTACGGCATCGACGACTACCTCGTGATCAAGTACGTCTGCATCGGGGGCATCACGTGAAGCCCGCGCCGATCCCGACGGATGACCCGCAGGCCCCGCTCGACGTGGGGGTGCAGGCCTCCATCGACGAGGCGGCCGAGGCCTCGCGGCGCGGCTACCGCTGGCTCCGCGACTTCGCCCCCAACGCCTTCTCCAGCACGCTGCGTGAGGACGCCGGGATCCTCGCCTGCCTGGCGGCGGGCCTGCCGCGCCTCGCCACCGACCGTGAGCTGGTGCTGGTCGATCGCGATCGCGAGCTGACCCTGGCCCGCCTCGACCGGCCCGGCTCGGTCTTCGAGACCCTGCGGCAGATCGAGGACCGCGAGATCGCCTCCTCCGAGATCTTCCACTCCGACGCCGCGCTCCCCGGCAGCGACGCCGGGCTGGAGGTCCACCGCTACGAGTTCGCGGCGCCGGCCGACGCCCCTGAGGCCGCCCCCGCCGGCGCCCCCCCGGCCCCGGTGCTGGACGCCATCCGCGCCGCCGCCGCGCGCCACCCCGGCCTCGACGCCGCCGCGCTGGACAAGGCGCTTCGCCTGCTCTGGGCCGACAACCAGCGCTGGGTGCGGCTGGCTCCCCCCGGCGACGTGGCCCGGCTGGCCTGGCTGCTCCACGAGTGCCGGGCGCGGGGCGGCTTCTCCCTCGACCTGATCGAGAGCGAGGGCGCCGGCGAGCGGGTCGAGTCGACCGTGCTCTTCGCCATGGCCAGCCCGCCACCGCGCGGCTTCCTCATGCAGGTCACCGAGGTGTTCAACGCCCTCAACCTCGGGCTGCGCCGCTCGCTGGCGCTCTCCGCCAGCGCCGACGGCCAGCGCTACTTCCTGGCCAGCTTCCGCGTCGCCCACCGCGAGGGACGGCCGCTGACCCGCGAGGGCGAGCTCTTCCGCAGCCTGCGGCGCCAGCTCTTCGCCACCCAGATCCTCTCGGTCGAGTCGCCCACCTGGCGCGACTTCGTGCTCCCCCGGCTGATGACCGCCGAGGAGGCCGGGCTGGTCAACGCCTTCATCGGCTTCTGCCACACCCAGTGCGCCCACAACCAGACCGACAACTACACCTACGAGGACGTGGTCCGGGCCTTCCACTTCCACCCCGACATGTCGCTGCGGCTGGTGCGGCTCTTCAAGGTGCGCTTCGACCCCGACGGCCACGACCGCCAGGCCGCCTGGCCCCGCGCGCTGGCCGAGGTGGAGCACGAGCTGGCGGCCTACAACACCGGCCACCGCCGGCTGGACGACTTCCGCCGCTCGCTCTTCCAGACCGCGCTCACCTTCATCAAGCGGACCCTCAAGACCAACTTCTTCGTCGACGAGAAGCACGCCCTGGCCTTCCGGCTCGACCCGGCCTACCTCGACGACCTGGGGCCGCTCTTCACCGGCGACCTGCCGCCGGAGCGCCCCTTCCGCGTCACCTTCTTCTCCGCCCGCTACGGGCTCGGCTACCACGTCGGCTTCGCCGACATCGCCCGCGGCGGCTGGCGCACCATCTTCGCCGACACCCGCGACGACTACGTCACCGTCGCCAACAGCCTCTTCCGCGAGAACTACGTGCTGGCCCACACCCAGCACCTCAAGAACAAGGACATCTACGAGGGCGGCTCGAAGATGGTGGTGGTGGTGCACGTCCCCGGGCGGCGCCTGCCGGCGCTTCAATCCGAGCTCCTCCACAAGGTGCAGCGAGCCTTCATCAACGCCTTCCTCGACGTCTTCGTCACCAGCGGGGGCGTGGCCCGCGACCCCCGGGTGGTCGACTACTACCGCGAGGACGAGCCCATCGAGCTGGGCCCCGACGAGAACATGCACGACGAGATGATCGAGGAGATCGCCCGGATCTCGGTCAGGCGCGGCTACCTGCTGGGCGCCGGGGTGATGTCCTCGAAGCGGGTGGGGATCAACCACAAGGAGTTCGGCGTCACCTCGACCGGGGTGGTGGCCTTCGCCGAGATCGCCATGCGCGAGCGCGGCGTCGACCTGCGCGCCGACCCCTTCTCGGTCAAGTTCACCGGCGGTCCCAACGGCGACGTGGCCGGCAACGCCATGCGCCTGCTGCTGGAGCGCTGGCCCGGCGCCGCCATCCGGCTCATCGTCGACGGCACCGGGGCGCTGGTCGACCGGGCCGGCCTGGATCGCGAGGCGCTGGCGGGCATCGTGCTCGTGGCCGACGCCGCCGCCTTCGATCCCTCCCGCCTCCACCCCGGCGGCTTCATCCTCTACCGCAACCAGCGGCGGGCCGACGGCCTGCGCCAGCTCCACCGCCGGGTGGAGATGACCGCCGCCGGCCTGAAGGAGGACTGGGTCACCCTCGACGAGTTCCACCAGGAGTTCAATACCCTGCTCTTCACCGTCCGGGCCGATCTCTTCATCCCCGCCGGCGGGCGCCCCGAGACCATCGACGGCCGCAACTGGAGCCAGTTCCTCGGCGCCGACGGGAAGCCCAGCGCCGGGGTCATCGTCGAGGGGGCCAACTCCTTCATCACCCCGGAGGCCCGCCTCAAGCTGCAGGAGGCCGGCGTGGTGCTGCTGCGCGACGCCTCGGCCAACAAGTGCGGGGTCATCTCCTCCTCATACGAGATCATCGGCAACCTGCTGTTCGACGAGGAGGAGTTCCTGGCCACCAAGGCGGCCTACGTCCGCGACGTGCTGGAGATCCTGGAGCGGCGCGCCATCGACGAGGCCAGCCTCATCTTCAAGCGCCACCGCGAGGCCGGCGGAGCCCGCTGCTACACCGAGATCTCGGCGGCCCTCTCGGTGGAGATCAACGATCACAAGGCCCGCCTCTTCCGCTTCTTCCAGGCCCACCCCGAGGTCCAGCTGCAGCCGCCCTACCTGGCGGCGCTGCTGGCCCACCTGCCGCGGCTGGTCCGCCAGACCCCGGCGCTGGCGGCCCGGGTCGAGCGGCTCCCCTCCAAGTACCGCTCGGCCATCCTCGCCGCCGAGATCGCCACCACCTTGGTCTACCGCCGCGCCCTCGAGCCCGACTTCGGGGCGGCGCTCCACGACTACGTCGAGCAGATGTTCCCCACCACCGCAGGAAAGGAAGTCGAAGCATGAGCGACAACGCCAGCCTCAAGGCCCGCCGCGAGGCGGCCACGCCGCGCGGCGTCGGCATCACCACCCCGTTCTTCGTCCAGCGCGCCGAGAACAGCGAGCTCTGGGACGTGGAGGGGCGGCGCTACATCGACTTCGCCGGCGGCATCGCCGTCCTCAACACCGGCCACCGCCACCCCCGGGTGGTGGCGGCGCTGCGGGCCCAGCTCGACGCCTTCACCCACACCGCGTACCAGGTGGCGGCCTACGAGTCCTACGTGGCGCTGGCCGAGCGGCTCATCGAGCTCACCCCCGGCACCCACGCCAAGAAGGCCACCTTCTTCTCCACCGGCGCCGAGGCGGTGGAGAACGCCGTCAAGATCGCGCGGGCCGCCACCGGGCGCCCCGGGGTCATCGCCTTCTCCGGCTCCTTCCACGGCCGGACCATGATGACCATGGCGCTGACCGGCAAGGTGGTCCCCTACAAGGTCGGGTTCGGCCCCTTCCCGGCCGACGTCTGGCACATCCCCTTCCCCATGGCGCTCCACGGCGTCACCGTGGCCGAGTCGATCGAGGCCTTGCACCGGCTCTTCAAGGCCGACGTCGACCCGAAGCGGGTGGCCGCCATCATCATCGAGCCGGTCCAGGGCGAGGGGGGCTTCTACCCGGCGCCGCCGGCACTGATGAGGGCGCTGCGGGCCGAGTGCGACGAGCATGGGATCCTGCTGATCGCCGACGAGATCCAGACCGGCTTCGCCCGGACCGGGCGGATGTTCGCCATGGACCACCACGACGTCCTCCCCGACCTGATGACGGTGGCCAAGTCGCTCGGCGCCGGGCTGCCGATCTCCGGCGTGGTCGGCCGCACCGAGCTGATGGACGCGCCGGCACCGGGCGGCCTGGGCGGCACCTACGCCGGCAACCCGCTGGCCATCGCCGCGGCCCACGCCGTGCTCGACGTCATCGAGGAGGAGCGGCTGGTCGACCGGGCCAACCTGCTGGGCGGCCGGCTCACCGCTCGGCTCGAGAAGCTGCGGGCCCGGGTCCCGGCCATCGCCGAGGTCCGCGGCCCCGGGGCGATGCTGGCCATCGAGCTGATGAAGCCGGGTGGCGGCGGGCCCGACGCCGACTTCACCAAGCGGATCCAGGCCCGGGCGCTGGCGCAGGGGCTGGTGCTGCTCACCTGCGGCGTCCACGCCAACGTCATCCGCTTCCTCTTCCCGCTCACCATCCAGGAGCCGGTCTTCGAAGAGGGGCTCGGGATCCTGGAGCGCGCCCTGGCCGAATTCCCCGCGGAATGACCCCCCGTCATCATGCGCCTCCGCATGACGCATGGCGTTCTGGCATACCCCGCTCGGGGCCGCTCATGCCTCCGGGAATTCCAAGTCCCCGTCAACTGGAGCAGTTGGCCGCACCAGCGCCCCGGAGCGGCTCCCCCGGTCATGGCACAGCGGATGCTTCCCTACACCGGCGTGACTCAGCCGCCGCCTCGAAGCCGCGCGATTCGACGACCCGGCGCCCCCGCCGCCACTTCTCCGCGCAGCCACCTGCGCGACTCCGTGGCAGAGTACGCGTCGCGGCCCTTCGCACGGCACCCCCTCGCTCCCCGCTTGCCCGTGACCTGGCTCAGAACCTCACCGTGAACCTGGAGGCTTGAACATGAACCCGATGTCATCGCCCCGTCGTCTCGCCCTGCTCGGCCGTCTCGCCCTGGCCGTCGCCCTGCTCGCGGTCGCCACCGCCCGCGCCGAGGAGGAGAAGGTCCTCAACGTCTACAACTGGTCCGACTACATCGCCGACGACACCATCGCCAACTTCGAGAAGGAGACCGGCATCAAGGTCCGCTACGACAACTTCGACTCGAACGAGATCCTCCACGCCAAGCTTGTGGCCGGCCGCACCGGCTACGACATCGTGGTGCCCTCCTCCTACTTCGGGAAGATGCAGCTCGAGGGCGGCCTGCTCCGCAAGCTCGACAGGTCGCAGCTGCCCAACTGGCCGAACCACGACCCGGTCATCATGAAGGCACTCGAGGACATGGACCCGGGCAACCAGTACCTGGTCGACTGGCTCTGGGGCTACACCACGGTCGGCATCAACGTCGACAAGGTGAAGAAGGCGCTGGGCGGCATGCCCATGCCGGAGAACGCCTGGGACCTGGTCTTCAAGAAGGAGTACGTCTCGAAGCTCAAGTCCTGCGGCGTCTCCTTCCTCGACTCGGCCACCGAGATCGTGCCGGCCGCCGCCCACTACCTGGGCAAGAAGGCCTACTCCAGGGACGTGGCCAACTACGCCGGCACCGCCGACCTGCTCGCCGCGATCCGCCCGTACGTCACCCTCTTCAGCTCGTCCGGCTACATCAACGACCTGGCCAACGGCTCGATCTGCGTGGCCCTGGGCTGGTCGGGCGACATCAACATCGCCAAGGCCCGCGCCCGCGACGGCAAGACCGGCCAGAACATCCAGTGCCTGATGCCCAAGACCGGCGGCGTGGTCTTCATGGACACCATGGCCATCCCGGCCGACGCCCCGCACCCGGGCAACGCCCACAAGTGGATCAACTTCATCATGCGGCCAGAGGTCGGGGCCTCGCTCACCAACAAGGTCTTCTACGCCAACCCGAACAAGGCCGGCATGAAGTTCGTGAAGCCGGAGGTGGCCGCCGAGCCGACCGTCTTCCCGTCCCCCGAGGAGATGAAGAAGATGGGGCTCCCCGGTGCGCTCAGCAACGACTCGCGCCGCGCCATGACCCGCATCTACACCACCTTCAAGACCGGGCTCTAGGGCGCCGCCGCCCGCACCAGGCACTGGGACGGAAGATGAGCCAGGCAGTGGCCGCACCGGCCTACCTCCAGATCCGCGACGTGGTGAAGGACTTCGGCAACGGCTCGGTGGCCGTCAACCACGTCAGCCTCGACATCCAGCAGGGCGAGATCTTCGCCCTGCTGGGCTCGTCGGGCTGTGGCAAGACCACGCTGCTGCGGATGCTGGCCGGCTTCGAGACCCCGACGTCGGGGCAGATCCTCCTCGACGGCCTCGACCTGGCCGGGCTCCCGCCCTACCTGCGCCCCATCAACATGATGCTCCAGTCCTACGCGCTCTTCCCGCACCTGACGGTCCGGGAGAACGTGGCCTTCGGGCTGAAGCGCGAGGGGCTGCCCAAGGCCGAGATCGAGCAGCGCGTCGAGGCGATGCTCAAGCTGGTGCAGCTCGGCAAGTACGGCAAGCGCAAGCCGCACCAGCTCTCCGGAGGCCAGCAGCAGCGGGTGGCGCTGGCGAGGAGCCTGGCCAAGCGGCCGCAGCTGATGCTGCTCGACGAGCCGCTCGGGGCCCTCGACAAGAAGCTGCGCGAGGAGACGCAGATCGAGCTGGTCAACATCATCCACGAGGTCGGCGTCACCTGCGTCATGGTCACCCATGACCAGGAGGAGGCGATGACCATGGCCACCCGCATCGCCGTCATGAGCGAGGGGAAGATCCTCCAGGTGGGGCCGCCGGCCGACATCTACGAGACCCCGGCCACCCGCTTCGTGGCCGACTTCATCGGCAACGTGAACCTGATGGACGGCACTGTGGTGGTCGACGAGCCGGACCTCGTCGAGATCGACTGCGGCTTCTGCCGCCACCGCGTCGGCCACGGCATCACCGGCAACGTCGGCATGGCGGTGAGCGTGGCGGTCCGCCCCGAGAAGATCCGGCTCAGCCGGGAGAAGCCGGAAGGCGAGGTCAACCAGGTCAAGTGCACGGTCCGCGACCGCTCCTACTTCGGCAGCTTCACGGTCTACAACCTCGAGCTGCAGGGAGGGCGGGTGCTCAAGGTGAGCGAGAGCAACGTGGAGCGCCACCGCGCCGACGCGCCCGACGAGGGGCAGGCGGCCTGGGCCAGCTGGCCCGACACCGCGCAGGTCGTCCTCACCACCTGAGCCCGGACCAGCCCGCCCATGAGCCGCCCGCGCACCACCTCCTTCTTCGACCGGATGCACGCGCATCCCTTCTTCCGCAAGCACGGGCGGAAGGCGGTCATCGCCGTGCCCTACGCCTGGCTGCTGATCTTCTTCATGCTGCCGTTCCTCATCATCCTGAAGATCAGCGTGCAGGACATGGAGGGGGTGGTCTTCCAGCCGGTGGCAAAGCTCCAGGACGGCGTCGCCTCTCTGGTCATCAACTTCAACCACTACCTCTTCCTCCTCGAGGACAAGCTCTACGTCCAGACCTACTGGTCGAGCCTGAAGTTCGCCGCGGTCACCACCCTCTGGTGCCTCTTCATCGGCTACCCGTTCGCCTACTTCATGGCCCGGGCCAAGGCCTCGCTCCAGCCGGCGCTGATGATGATGGTGATGCTCCCCTTCTGGACCTCCTTCCTGCTGCGGGTCTACGCCTGGAAGGGGCTGCTCGGTGAGGGGGGCTGGGTCTCCAACCTCCTCGTCACCCTCCACGTCGACGACCTGCTGCTGGCCCTCGACCTGATCCCGG
The DNA here is from genome assembly GCA_031388695.1 of Anaeromyxobacter sp. Taxonomy (GTDB): domain Bacteria; phylum Myxococcota; class Myxococcia; order Myxococcales; family Anaeromyxobacteraceae; genus JADKCZ01. The sequence goes on from JANMRY010000124.1 coordinate 43,260, forward strand.
CGGCCGGCAAGTTCATGAACTCGCCGTTCTCGCTGGTGGTCGGCATGGTCTACACCTACCTGCCGTTCATGATCCTGCCGCTCTACGCCACCCTCTCCAAGATGGACCTGCGGCTGCTCGAGGCGGCCGCCGACCTGGGGGCCACGCCGTGGGTCGGCTTCTGGAAGATCACCGTGCCGCTCTCCAAGGCCGGGATCATCGCCGGGTCGATGCTGGTCTTCATCCCCTGCATCGGCGAGTACGTCATCCCCGAGCTGCTGGGCGGGCCGCGCACCCTGATGATCGGCCGCGTCCTCTGGGACGAGTTCTTCAGCAACAACGACTGGCCCATGGCCGCGAGCGTGGCCGTGGTGATGATCCTGCTGATCCTGGTGCCGCTGGCCCTCTTCAACAAGTACCAGGCCGAGGCCACCGAGGTGCGGGCATGACCCTGGGGCGCCTCCTCCACGGCGGTGGCTTCGGCCGGCTCTTCTCGCGGGGCTGGCTGGCGGCCGGCTTCACCTTCCTCTACCTGCCCATGGTGGCGCTGATCGTCTACTCCTTCAACGAGTCGCCGCTCCCGGTGGTCTGGGGCGGGCTCTCGCTGCGCTGGTACCGCGCCCTGTCCACCGACCGCGAGCTGCTGGAGGGGCTCTGGCTCTCGCTGCGCATCGCCTTCTTCACCGGGCTGGCCTCGGTGGTGCTCGGCATCCTGGCCGCCTTCACGCTGGTGAAGTACCGCCGCTTCTTCGGCCGGACCATCTTCTCCGGCATGGTCAACGCGCCGCTGGTGATGCCCGAGGTGATCATCGGGCTCTCGCTGCTGCTCATGCTGGTCACCATGCAGCGCTGGCTCGGCTTCCCGGAGCGCGGCCTCATCACCATCTGGATGGGCCACCTGCTGCTGGGGATGGCCTACGCCACGGTGGTCATCCAGGCCCGGCTCAAGGACCTCAACCCGGAGCTGGAGGAGGCGGCCACCGATCTCGGGGCCCGGCCCATCCAGGTCTTCTTCCTGGTGACCCTGCCGCTCATCTCCCACTCGCTGGTCTCGGCCTTCCTGCTCACCTTCACCCTGTCGCTCGACGACGTGGTGCTCTCCGCCTTCCTCTCCGGGCCGGGGGCCACCACCATGCCGCTGGTCATCTTCTCCCGGGCCCGCCTCGGCATGCGGCCCGACGTCAACGCCGCGGCCGCCATCATCATCGGCGTGGTGTCGGTGGGGGTGGTGGCCGGGAGCCTCTTCATCGCACGGGCGGAGCGCCGCCGCGCCGCCGAGCTGGCCGCCGCACAACGAGCCTGAGCCGAGCCTGAGCCGAGCCTGACCTGACGAACCACGACGTTACCGATTCACCACCAGAGGAGCGCACCCATGAGAACCATGAAGCTCACCATCCTGGCCCTGGCGCTCGCCAGCGCCTCCCAGGCCCGGGCGGCAGATCCCGCCGGCATGACGCCCGAGCAGCAGCAGGAGTTCAACCGCATCGCCGTCAAGACCGAGGCGCTCGAGGATTCCCGCGAGTCCTCTGGCTTCACCGACCTCAAGATCTCGGGCTGGATGGACATCAACTACGTCTACAACCGCAACAAGGAGCGGGGCAGCTTCCAGTTCGTGGTGCCCGTCGGGAAGGAAGCGTACAACTACGACAACTCGTACATGGGCATGGTGGCCCTTGACCTCCAGAAGGAGATGGAGGGCGGGACCAAGTTCCGGCTGACTCTCGTTCCGGAGCGCTCCAACACCGATGTCATGGCTGAGTTCGGCATCGTCCACGAAGCGACCATCTCGGTGCCCATGGGGAGTGACGAGACGCGCTTGATCGCCGGCATCGTTCCCGACTGGATGGGGTACGAGTACCTCCCGCCCACCCAGACCAAGCTGATCACCCACAACCTGCTCTTCGACTTCACCACGCCGGCCGCCTACATCGGTGGGGGGCTCGAGCTGTCCCGGGGCAAGTGGCTCTTCAAGGCCATGATCGCCAACATCGACGTCTCGGTCCGAAAGGTGGGCGAGTACGTTCCAGCCCTCGTCTACCGGGGGGACTACACGGGCGGCGAGTTCTGGGGCCTGGGGTTTGCCGGTCTGCACGGCAAGATGGTGAACTTCGCCACGCCCGACGGGAAGGACACCTGGGCCGATACGTTCGAGCTTGATGGGTGGTACACCCGAGGCGACCTGTCCTTCTTTGGGCACGCCGTGTGGGGCCGGCAGAAGCAGGCCGCCGTCGCCCTGGATGCGAACAGCATCCCGCTGGATTCCGAGTGGTTCGGGGCCTCGGCCCTGGCCGCCTACAAGGTCACTCCGAGGCTGGAGGGCGTCCTGCGTGCCGATTACATCTACAACCGGAAGAACGGCGGCGGCCTGCTCGAGTTCTCGTTCGCCGACCCGGTCAACGGCATCGGGCCTGACCAGAGCGGCGACCCGGCCGCCGATCCGACCAAGGGCGCCGACCGCTACGCCATCACGGTTGGCCTGAACTACGCCATCAACTCCAACGCCACCTTCAAGCTGGAGTACCGGTACGACGGCGCCACGCAGAAAGTCTTCGGCAACAAGGCGGCGCTGCTCGACCCGGCCGACCCGGCCGCAAAGTTCCTGAAGAACAACTCGCTGATCTCGACCGGAGTGGTCGTCTTCTTCTAGGCCTCCCGCTCACCGCCTCACCGGAGCCGG